>NZ_JBFTOQ010000004.1:0-327880 GCF_056398045.1 Cupriavidus sp. 05L411
AACCTGCAACCTGCTGCTGCTCGACGAGATCTCGGAGGGCCTTGCGCCCGTGATCGTGCAAGCGCTGGCGCGCATGATCCTGATGCTCAAGAAAAAGGGCTACACGGTGGTGATGGTGGAGCAGAACTTCCGCTTTGCCGCGCCGCTGGCCGACCGCTTTTATGTGATGGAACACGGCACGATCGTCGAGCGCTTCGCGGCTGCGGAGTTGCAGGCCAGGATGCCGGTGCTGAACGCGTTGCTGGGGGTATGAGGACCGCTCTATGACGATACTGAATTTTCCCCTTTCCGCCTTGCTGTCCCAACTGCTGCTGGGGCTGGTCAACGGTGCTTTCTACGCGATGCTGAGCCTTGGCCTTGCGGTCATCTTCGGGCTGCTCAACGTCATCAACTTCGCCCACGGGGCGCTGTTCATGCTTGGCGCGGTGCTGGCCTGGATAGGCATGAGCTATCTCGGGCTCGGCTACTGGGCGATGCTGGTGCTGTCGCCGCTGGCGGTGGCCCTGATCGGCATCGTGATCGAGCGCACCCTGTTGCGCTGGATCTACAAGCTCGACCCTATCTACGGCCTGCTGCTGACGCTGGGCATCACGCTGGTGATCGAGGGCATCTTGCGCTCGGTGTACGGCGTGTCGGGGCTGCCGTACCCGGCGCCCGAGGCGCTGGGCGGCGCTACCAACCTGGGCTTCATGCTGTTGCCGAACTACCGCGCCTGGGTGGTGGTGGCGTCGCTGACGGTGTGCTTCTCGACCTGGTACCTGATCGAGAAGACCAAGCTGGGCGCCTACCTGCGCGCCGGCACTGAGAACCCCAAGATGGTCGAGGCATTCGGCGTCAACGTGCCGCTGATGGTGACGCTGACGTATGGCTTTGGCGTGGCGCTGGCGGCGTTTGCCGGCGTGCTGGCGGCGCCGGTGATCCAGGTCTCGCCGCTGATGGGGCAGAACCTGATCATCATCGTGTTCGCGGTGGTGGTGATCGGCGGGATGGGATCGATCATGGGCGCGATCCTGACCGGCCTCGGCCTGGGCGTGATCGAGGGCCTGACCAAGATGTTCTACCCAGAGGCCTCGGCCACGGTGGTGTTCCTCATCATGGCAATCGTGTTGATGTTGCGCCCGTCGGGGCTGTTTGGAAGGAGTCAATGATGGGAACGATGGGAGTGATGGGAACGATGGGAACGATGGGCCGGTCAGCCAGGAATGCGTGGTACGGATTGCTGCTGGCAGCGCTGGTGCTGGCCCCGATGGCCGGGGCGTATCCGGTGTTCGTGCTCAAGGTGCTGTGCTTTGCGCTGTTTGCGTGCGCCTTCAACCTGCTGGTCGGCTATACCGGGCTGCTGTCGTTCGGTCATGCGGCCTTCTTCGGCGGCGCTGGCTATGCAGCGGGCCATGCCATGAAAGTGTGGGGCGTCACGCCGGAAGCGGGCATGGTGCTGGGGACGCTGGCCGGCGGCCTGACCGGCTATGTGGTGGGATCGCTGGCGATCCGGCGCCAGGGCATCTATTTCTCGATGATCACGCTGGCGCTGGCGCAGATGCTGTTTTTTGTCTGCCTGCAGGCGCCTGCCACGGGCGGCGAGGATGGCCTGCAGGCGATTCCGCGCGGCAAGCTGTTCGGCATGCTGCCGCTGGCCGACGACCTGACACTGTACTACGTGGCGCTGGTGGTCATCGTGGCCGCGTTCGCGCTGATCGTGCGCACGGTGCATTCCCCGTTTGGCCAGATCTTGAAGGCAATCAAGGAGAACGAGCCGCGCACCATCTCGCTAGGCTACGACACCGACCGCTACAAACTCATGGCGTTCGTGCTGTCCGCCGCGCTGTCGGGGCTGGCCGGGTCGATCAAGGCGCTGGTGCTGGGCTTTGCCACGCTCACCGACGTGCACTGGTCGATGTCCGGCGCGGTGATCCTGATGACGCTGGTGGGTGGGTTGGGCACGCTATCCGGCCCGCTGGCCGGCGCCTTCGTGGTGGTGGCGCTGGAGACCAGGCTGGGCGCAGTCGGCAATTTCCTGGCGTCCGTCACGGGCATTGCGTGGTTCGACCCACTGGGCGAGTCGGTAACCATGGTGACGGGCGTCATCTTTATCGCCTGTGTCCTGCTGTTCCGCCGGGGCCTTGTAGGGCAGCTTGAACTGCTGATGGGTAGCCAGGCGTTCAGCCGAAGGCTGCCCGTGCCCCGCCCAGCCCCTAGCCTGAAGCCCGACTAGCAACGCGCCACCCCCTCGCTTACAGCTCCTCACAGCCCTTCAGAGTCCCTTGGGCAGCAACGCCGCCAGCGATTCCCGCATGGCCCGCGCAATCAGTTGCTGCCGCTCGCGTGGCATGCGGGCCAGCGTGGAGGCCACGCTGATGCCCGCCACCGGTTCGCTGTCCGTGCTGTGCACCGCCATGCCCACGGCCAGCACGCCGCTGGTGGCGTGATTGCCGATCACGGACCAGCCGCGCTCGCGCGTGGCGCGCACCAGGATGGTCATGCGCTCGGGTGTCATGCCGCCATAGTGGCCCAGCGCCGCGGCATTGGCGGCGATGCATTGCGCCACGTCATCTTGCGGCAGCGCCGCCAGCAGGGCCAGCCCGGCGGCGCCGACGCCCAGCGGCTGGCGCGTACCGACCTGGATCACGAGGATCTGCACCGGATGCGTCCCGACATGGCGCGCGATGCAGTGCGAGATCGCGCCTTCGCGCACGACGGCGAACGCGGCATCCCCGCAAGCGGCACTCACGCGCGCCAGCACTGGCTGTAGCCGCGCCGCCAGGCCATCGGTGGCGTGCGGCTGCGCAAGCGCCGACAGGCGCGGCCCCGCCACGTAGCGAAAGCGCCCGCGCTGCGCCACATAGCCGCTTTCCATCAAGGTAGCCAGCAGCCGGTAGACCGTGGCGCGCTCCAGCGCCGCGATGCGGCACAGGTCGACCACGCGCAGGCCTTCGCGGCCGCTGGCCAGCACCGCATCCAGCAATTGCAAGCCGCGCCGCAGCGTGCGGCTGCCGCCGTCTTCGGTGGGCTGCGCAGCATCGGCAGCGTCGGCAAGGGGGCTGAGGGTTGCCTTGCCTTTGGCGGAAACGTCCGGCAGGCGGACGTTTTGATTGGCGGAGCGGGCAGGCATGAGGAAGAATTTCTCGGTCGATGGAAACCACCCGCAGTATGCCGCAGCGCGGCCAGAAGGGGGCCAGCGACGGCATTGCACTGCCAAAACAGGAGACAAACCATGACCTTGCATCATGCACCGCGCCGGCGCCTGCTGGCGTTCGCGGCGGCCCTTGGCCTGGCGGGCGGCCTCGCGCTGCCGCTTCATGCCCAGCCTGCCGCCTGGCCCACCAAGCCCATCAAGCTCGTGGTCGGCTACGCCGCCGGCGGCGCCACGGACGTGATCGCGCGCATCATCGCGCTCAAGCTGGGCGAGCAGCTGGGCCAGCCGATGGTGGTGGACAACCGTGCGGGCGCCAACAGTAACGTGGGCGCCGAAGTGGTGGCCAAGTCCGTGCCCGATGGCTACACGCTCTACGTCTACACCATCGCCAACACCATCAACGCGTCGCTGTACGACAAGCTTGGCTACGACCCGCAAAAGGACTTCGAGCCCATCGGGCTGATCGCCAGGATTCCCAACATCCTGGTGGTGAACCCCAAGCTGCCGGTGAAAACCCTGGCCGACTACATCCGCTTTGCCAAGGCGTCGCAGGACGGCATCACCTTTGCCTCGTCGGGCAGCGGCTCGTCCATCCACCTGTCGGGCGAGATGTTCAAGATGCAGGCCCGGCTGAACATGCTGCACATCCCGTATCGGGGCAGCGCGCCTGCGGTGACCGACCTGCTGGGCGGGCAGGTCCAATCGATGTTCGACAACACGCCTTCGGCGCTGCCGCACGTGAAGGCGGGGCGGCTGCGCGCCATTGCCATCACCAGCGCCCAGCGCTCGCCGCTGCTGCCCGAGGTGCCGACCGTTGCCGAGTCGGGCTTTCCCGGCTTTGACGTGCAATCGTGGTTCAGCCTGGCCGCGCCCGCCGGCACGCCGCGGCCGGTGATCGAGCGCCTGAACTCGGCCCTCAACAAGGTGCTGGCCGCGCCCGACGTGCGCCAGCGCTTGCAGGATCTGGCGGCCACCCCCGAGCCCGGCTCGCCAGAGCCATTGCGCCGCCTGATCGCGGCGGAAACCAAGCGCTGGCACGACGTGGTGAAACAGTCCGGCGCCAAGGCCGAATAAGAAACAAGGAGCGTTGCCTACCATGTACCCGATCGATTTCTTCTGGCGCGCCGCGGCGCGCTGGCCCGGCAACATTGCGATCGACGCCCCCGAAGGCGCGATCCGCTACGACGCGCTGGCCGCCCAGGTGGCCGCCCTGGCCACGGCGCTCAATGCGCTCGACAACACCCTGCAGAGCCGCGTGGGCATTTGCGCGAAGAACAGCGCCGAGCACATCGTCGCGCTCTTGGCGGTGCTGGCCTGCGGCAAGGTCTGGGTGCCGCTGAACCCCAAGAGCACCCGGCCGGAGATCCGCCGCATCATCGACGCCACCGAGCCCTCCATCCTGGTGCTCGATACGGCCTGCGCCGGCCTGCTGGAGGGCGCGGCCGGCGCGCGCATCTATAGTGGCTTGCCGCCGCCCGGGGAGAGCTCGGTGGCCGCGTTGATCGCGCAGCATGCCGGCGCATTGCGCCCGGCTTTTGCGCTGCCGGAGGATGCCACGCAGGCGATCAAGTTCACCGGCGGCACCACCGGCTTGCCCAAGGGCGTGATGCAGCCGTACCGCGCCTGGATGACCAACGTCTCCAACCAGATCCAGGCCTGGGGCTTTGATGAGCACGAGCGCTACATCGTGGCCGCGCCGATCACGCATGGCACATCGACCTACCTGTTGCCCATCCTGGCGCAGGGCGGCTGCCACGTGGTGCTGGCCGAGGCCGGCGCCGAGGCGGTGCGCACGGCGTTTCGCGAGCGCGGCGGCACAGTGTGCTTCATGCCGCCAACGCTGGTCTACATGCTGATGGCGCTGCCCGGCGCCTCGCGCGCGGACTTCCCCTGCCTGCGCCGCCTGATCTACGGCGGCGCGCCGATGCCGCCCGAGAAGATCCGCGAGGTGCGCGCTTTTTTCGGCCCCGTGCTGGGCACCACCTACGGGCAGACCGAGGCGCCGCAGAGCCTGACCGTGATGCGTCCCGCGGATCTCGAGGACGAGCGCAACTGGGCCGCCGTGGGCCTGCCCACCTGGTTCAGCGACGTGGCCATCATGGCCCCGGACGGCCGCCTGCTGCCCCCGGGCGAGGTCGGCGAGGTGGTGGCGCGCGGCGACCTGGTGATGAGCGGCTACTGGCGCCTGCCGGAGAAATCCGCCGAGACGCTGGTGGACGGCTGGCTGCACACGGGCGACCGCGGCCTGATCGATGAACGCGGCTACCTGTACCTCAAGGACCGGCTCAAGGACATGGTCATCACCGGCGGCTTCAACGTCTATCCGGTGGATGTGGAGAACGCGCTGGGCCAGCACCCGGCGGTGCACGAATGCACGGTGTTCGGCGTGCCCGACGAAAAATGGGGCGAGGCGGTGCAGGCCGCCGTGCAACTGCGCCCCGGCCAGCATGCGACCGAAGGCGAGCTGATTGCCTTTGTGCGCGAGCGCCTGGGCCCCGTGCAAACGCCCAAGCGTGTCCACTTCCATGCCAGCCTGCCGCGCTCCGCGGTGGGCAAGGTGCTCAAGACCGCCGTGCGCGAACGCGCCATCGCCCCCGAAGCCCCTTCGGTCCCATCGGCCCCGACCCCTGCCAACGAATCCACAGCGAACCCATCATGACTTCCTCCGCTTCCTCCAAGCCCGTCACCCGCCTTTGCACCCACACCCTCACCAGCCTGCATTACCGCGACGCGGACCTGGTCGAGGACCTGATGGGCAAGAAGACCTTCACCGAGGTCATGCTCATGCAGATCCTGGGCCGCGCGCCGCGCCCGGTGGACCTGCGCATCACCGACGTGGTGCTGATCGTGCTGATGGAGCACGGCCTCACGCCCAGCGCCATCGCCACGCGGCTGATCTACATGAGCGCGCCCGAGAACCTGCAGGGCGCCGTATCCGCCGGCCTGCTGGCCGTGGGCAGCTCCTTCGTGGGCACCATGGAGAACTGCGCGCAGCTGCTCGACCGCATCGGCGCGGCCGCCGATCCCGATGCCGAGGCCATGGAGATCGCGCGCCACTACAAGTCCATCAAGAGCCATGTGCCCGGCTTTGGCCACCACCTGCACAAGCCGGTGGACCCGCGCGCCTACAAGCTGCTGGAAATGGGCCGCGCCGAGCCCGACCTGGCCGGGGACAAGATCCGCGCGCTGGAGCGCCTGTCCAGCGCGGTGGATGTCGTGGCCGGCCGGCCCATCACCATCAACGCCACCGGCGCCGTGGCCGCCTTGCTGGGTGAGCTGGGCGTACCCACGGCCGTGATGCGCGGCTTTGCCGTGATCTCGCGCGCGGCCGGGCTGGTGGCGCATATCGTGGAGGAGCAGCAAAGCCCCTCGGGCCGCTTTATCTGGGACACCATCGAGCACGCGATTCCTTACGTGGGCGAAGGCGGGCACCAGCCGGGGGAGGGCGCGTGACATGACGAATCTATCGAACGCAGGCGACAGCGCGGCGGCGGCACGCCCGCCCGCGTTGCCGCTCGATCTTTCGGGGCGCACGGTTTTTGTCGCCGGCGCGGGCTCCGCGGGGCCGGGCTGGAGCATCGGCCGCGCTGCCAGCGTGACCTACGCGCGCCTGGGCGCGCAGGTCTGCGTGGTGGACCGCGACGCGGCCTCGGCCGAGGAAACCACGGCGCTGATCCGGGCCGAAGGCGGCATCGCCGAGACCTTCACGGGCGATGTGTCCGTGGAGGCCGAAGTGGTGCGGCTCTTTGCCGCGGCGCGCGAGCGCTTCGGCATGGTGGACGTGCTGCATCACAACGTGGGCATTGGCAAGACCGGTGGCCCGCTGGAAACCACCGCGGACGACCTGGACCGCATCCACGCCGTCAACGTGCGCAGCCTGCTGCTGGCCAGCCAGCAGGTGCTGCCCGACATGGTGGCGCGCGGGCGCGGCGCCATCATCGCCATCTCGTCGGTGGCCGGCATGCGCTACGTGGGCTATCCGCATCTGGCCTACAGCGTGACCAAGGCCGCCGTGACCCAGTTCACGCGCATGCTGGCGCAACAATATGCGCCACATGGCGTGCGTGCCAACACCGTGGTGCCGGGGCTGATCGACACGCCGCGCATCGCTACCACGGTGGCGAAGATGTTCTCCGGCACCAGCCTGGACGAGGCGCGCCGTGCGCGCGCCGCGCAAGTGCCGATGGGCTGCATGGGCAGCGCATGGGACGTGGCCCACGCCTGCGCCTTCCTCGCCTCCGATGCGGCGGCCTATGTCACCGGCACGGAGCTCGTGGTGGATGGCGGCATCACCGGGAAATTCGTGTGACACGCAATCCGTCGCCCCATGTGCAGTAGTTGCTTAAAAGAAAGGATGGCCGGCTAGCCATTATTCGCGCAACGCCATTGCGCGAGGGTCTAAAGAGCCACTCAACCTTGCCGATATGTATTCATCGGCATGGAGAATGCCGGCATCCCTTGCCGGCACGAGCCGATGTCTTCCTCCCGAAGCCGACGCTCGATCGGTTGCCACGACAAGCGAAGATCAGGCATCCGCGCAGGCGGTATTGCCACGCACCCGCCTGCCGGTCTCTCGCTTGCCTATCCGGGATGGCTCTGGCCGATGACCTCTTGCATTCCTCCTTTCTTTTTCCAGGACGACGGACAAACATGCGTTTCAGTGACATGAAAATATCGACCCGCCTTACTGCCGGATTCGGCATTCTGGTTCTGTTGATCGCCTTCATGGGCGGCACATCGATCATCAAGATTCATATGGTAGAAGATGCATTGCACATCGTCTTGAGCGATCACTACAGGAAAATCGCCGAACTTAATGAGATCAAGGGAAACCTGAACCAGGTCGCGCGCTCGCTGCGCAATATGGTGATCATGACGGTGGCGGCGGATATCGAGAAGGAACGTGGAGAGACAGCCGCCACGCAAAAGACCATTGCCGCCCAATGGGCCCGGCTAGAGACCAAGATCAGCTCTGACAAGGGTCGGGCCGAGCTGGCCAAGGTGAAAGAGGCGCGCGGTGCGTACGGTGCCCTGCAGGACAAGTTCTTTGGGCTGGTGGCGGCAGGCAATGCCGACGAGGCCAGGAACATGCTGCTGGGCGAGTTGCGTCCGGCCCAACTGGCCTATTTCGCCGCCGTGGAAGGCCTGATCCAGCATCAGGACAAACGCATGGAAACGTCCACCAGCGAGGCCATCGACGCCGTCGAGCGCATGAAGGCCACGATCTGGGCTTCGGGTGCCGTCGCGCTGCTGGTCGCCGTTTGCATGGCCACATGGATCATCCGCGCCATCACCCGGCCAATCAATCAGGCCGTGCGGGTATCGGCGGCCGTGGCCGCGGGCGACCTGAGTCTGCAGTTCGATGCCAGCGGCAACAATGAAACCGCCAGGCTGATGCGCGCGCTGAAGGACATGCAGGCTAACCTGGTGCGCGTGATCGCCAACGTGCGCGAGAACGCCGAGGGCGTTGCCAGCGCAAGCCAGCAGATTGCCGATGGCAACCGCGACCTGTCCGGCCGTACCGAGGAGCAGGCCAGCGCGCTTGAGCAGACCGCGGCCTCGATGGAGGAGCTCAGCTCCACGGTCAGGCAGAACGCCGACAACGCGCTGCAGGCCAATCAGTTCGCCATTGGCGCCACCACGGTGGCGCGTAAAGGCGGCGACGTGGTCGGGCAGGTGGTGGGCACCATGAAGGACATCAACGACAGCTCGCGCAAGATCGCCGACATCATCGGCGTGATCGACAGCATCGCGTTCCAGACCAACATCCTGGCGCTGAACGCCGCCGTGGAGGCCGCGCGCGCCGGTGAGCAGGGGCGTGGCTTTGCCGTGGTGGCGGGTGAGGTGCGAAACCTCGCGCAGCGCAGCGCCGAGGCGGCCAAGGAGATCAAGACGCTGATCACCGCCAGCGTGGAGCGCGTGGAGCAGGGCACGGCCATGGTGGATCATGCCGGCGCCACCATGACGGAGATTGTCGCGGCGATCAAGCGCGTGACCGACATCATGGGCGAGATCAGCGCAGCCAGCACGGAGCAGAGCGCGGGCGTGGCGCAGATCGAAACCGCCATGAGCCAGATGGACCAGGCCACCCAGCAGAACGCCGCGCTGGTGGAGGAAAGCTCGGCGGCGGCGGAAAGCCTGCATGCGCGGGCACGGCAACTGGTGCAGGCGGTGGCCGTGTTCAAGCTCCATCCGGAGCGTGGAGGGCATGGTGCGCCATCCGGCCTGACCGGGGCTTGAATGGGGCCTGAGCGGGGCCTGGCTGGCCAAGGACCAGTAAAATAGCCGGCCAGGGTGGGTTTTCAAAGGCGGCAGGTGGCACAACGACAACAGGGTTTTCTTCTGACTCGGCACTGGCGGGATACGGCCGCCGGGACAGAAGTCGAGTTCTGGCTGGCGACTGACAGTGGCCCCCGGCATATCCGCCTGGCGCATCAGCCCTCGGTGGCATTTATCCCGGCTGAGCAGCGCGAGACCGCCGAGGCGATCTTGCGCAGCGAGCGCAATGTGGCGTTGCGCGAACTCCCGCTCGCGGATTTCCATCGCCGCCCGGTGCTGGGCCTGTACTGCCAGCACTACCGCCAGCTCACCAAGCTGGAAAAACTGCTGAAGGAAGCCGGCGTCAGCGTCTACGAGGCCGACATCCGCCCCCCGGAGCGCTACCTGATGGAGCGCTTCATCACCGCGCCCGTCTGGTTTGCCGGCGAGGCCAACGCGGCCCACGGCGGGGGCACCCTGCTCAACAGCCAGATGAAGCCAGGGCCAGCCTATCGGCCAACGCTGAAGCTGGTGTCGCTGGACATCGAGACCACTGCCCACGGCGACCTGTACTCGATCGCGCTGGAAGGCTGCGGCCAGCGCCAGGTGTATATGCTCGGCCCGCCCAACGGCGACGACAGCGCGGTCGACTTTGACCTGGAGTACTGCGCCAGCCATCCGCTGATGCTGCAAAAGCTGAACCAATGGCTAGCCCAGCATGATCCCGATGCCATCATCGGCTGGAACGTGGTGCAGTTCGACCTGCGCGTGCTGCAGAAGCATGCGGATCGCTATCAGGTCCCGCTGCTGTTTGGCCGGGGCGGCAATGTGCTGGAGTGGCGCGAGCACGGCTTCAAGGAGAACCATTTCTTTGCCTCCGCCGCCGGCCGCCTGATCATCGATGGTATCGAAGCGCTGCGGTCCGCTACCTGGAACTTCCCGTCCTTCAG
Organism: Cupriavidus sp. 05L411; assembly: GCF_056398045.1. Taxonomy (NCBI): domain Bacteria; kingdom Pseudomonadati; phylum Pseudomonadota; class Betaproteobacteria; order Burkholderiales; family Burkholderiaceae; genus Cupriavidus; species Cupriavidus sp. 05L411. Next base: position 10,342 of record NZ_JBFTOQ010000004.1, read on the forward strand.
CCTGGAGAACGTGGCGCAGACGCTGCTAGGCGAGGGCAAGTCCATCGACAACCCGTATCAGCGGATGGCGGAAATCGACCGCCGCTTTGCCGAAGACAAGCCCGCGCTGGCCCGCTACAACCTCAAGGACTGCGAGCTGGTGACCCGGATCTTTGCCAAGACCGAGTTGCTGACCTTCTTGCTGGAGCGGGCCGCCGTCACCGGCTTGCCCGCGGACCGCAGCGGCGGCAGCGTGGCCGCCTTCACGCACCTGTACATGCCGCTGATGCATCGCCAGGGCTATGTCGCCCCGAACCTGGGCGAGGTGCCGGAGGGTGCCAGCCCCGGCGGCTTTGTCATGGATTCGCAGCCCGGGCTGTACGATTCGGTGCTGGTGCTGGACTACAAGAGCCTGTACCCGTCCATCATCCGCACCTTCCTGATCGATCCGCTCGGGCTGGTGGAGGGGCTGCAGGATCCGTCCGACGAAAGCTCGGTGCCGGGATTTCGCGGCGCGCGCTTCTCGCGCACCCGGCATTGCCTGCCGGCCATCGTCAAGCAGATCTGGCAAGGCCGGGAAGCGGCCAAGCGCGAAGGCAACAAGCCCTTGTCGCAGGCCCTGAAGATCATCATGAATGCGTTCTACGGGGTGCTAGGGTCCGGCGTCTGCCGCTTTTTCGACCCACGCCTGGCGTCGTCGATCACCATGCGCGGGCACGAGATCATGCACCGCACGCGCGAGCTGATCGAGGCGCAGGGCTACCAGGTGATCTATGGCGATACCGATTCGACCTTTGTCTGGCTGAAGCAGCCGCATGCCGAGGAAGACGCCGACAGGATTGGCCGCATGCTTGTCCAGCAGGTGAACCAGTGGTGGCAGCAGCATCTGCAACAACAGTACGGCCTGGAGAGCGCGCTGGAGTTGCAGTACGAGACCCACTACCGCCGCTTCCTGATGCCCACCGTGCGCGGCGCCGAGCAGGGCAGCAAGAAGCGCTACGCAGGGCTGGTCGCCAAGGCGGACGGCAGTGAGGAGATGGTCTACAAGGGCCTGGAAACGGTACGCACCGACTGGACGCCGCTGGCCCAGCAGTTCCAGCAAGCGCTTTATCAACGCGTGTTCAAGAAGCAGCCGTACCGGGAATACGTGCAGGACTACGTCCGCCGCACCATGAGCGGCGAGTTCGACGCGCAACTGGTCTACCGCAAGCGCTTGCGCCGCACGCTCGAAGACTATCAGCGCAACGTGCCGCCGCACGTGCGCGCGGCACGCATCGCGGACGAGTTCAACCGCAAGGAAGGCCGTCCGCTGCAATACCAGAACGGCGGCTGGATCAGCTATGTGATGACGGTGGCCGGCCCCGAGCCGCTGGAAACCCGGCGCTCGCCCATCGACTACGACCACTATCTCACGCGCCAGCTGCAGCCGGTGGCCGACGCCATCCTGCCCTTCCTGGGCGATGCGTTCGAGACGCTGGTGACGGGTCAGAAGGCGTTGTTTTGACGGGGCCTCAGGCGTCGGGGTTTATCCAGCACCGAGTCAAGGTCCTCGAGCTTCAACGGGTGCAAGAATTGGCGTCGACGACATAGGCGGCATAGACGACTGAGCAGGCGCCGCTATCCCTGCGAGGAAACGATCGGGCATGCGCCTTCTATCGGATCTTGATGACAACCTTACCCTTTGCGCGTCCTGTTTTGACGTAAGCCACGGACGTTGGCTGCCGGCCGCCGGCTGTTGCGCCGGCGTATTGGCAGGGTGTTGCTATTTCTTGGATTCGTATGCCATCCGCACCGCCAGGCCTGTCAGAACGCTTCCCATCAGCCAGCGCTGCACCAATAGCCACTGCGGGCGTCCTGACAGGAAGGTAGATATCGATCCGGCCGTCACGATGATTAGTGCATTCACAGCGAGGCTGATCGAAATCTGAACGCTGCCGAGCGCCAGCGATTGGGTAAGAACACTGCCATGTCCTTCCGTAATAAATTGGGGAAGCAGAGACAGATACATGACGGCGATTTTTGGATTCGCCAGGTTGGTGATAAACCCCATGCTGAAGAGCTTTCTTGGGGTATCGACAGGCAGGTCGCGAACGGCAAACGCGGACCGTCCGCCCGGTTTGACTGCTTGCCAGGCAAGATATAGAAGGTACAAAGCGCCGCCAAGGCGAAGCGTGTCGTATGCGTAAGGTACCGCAAATACGAAAGCCGTAATTCCGAATGCCGCACAGAGCATGTAGAACACAAAGCCCAGAGCAACGCCGCCCAATGAAATGAGGCCCGCGCGTCTACCTTGGCAAATTGAGCGGGAAATTAGATAAATCATGTTCGGCCCCGGCGTTAAAACCATTCCCAACGCCACAAGAGCAAACATGAGCAACTGTGCAAAATCAGGCATAACCCATCTCCAAGGATAGTAGGTATGCCCAGGCGCGCGGCGGCTAGCAACCTCACGCTCCCCGATAGTGCCCTATCTGTATGCGCCAGTCACATGAGTGCAGAAATCATAGCACAGGAGAAAATGCTTTAGGCTACGGGAAGAATCATTGGCAACGCCGGGGACACGCTCCTTCAACTTGCGGATAGGTTTTGGCCCAGCCGTGCTGCTTCTATCGCGGCGATGTCGATCTTTTTCATGGTCATCATCGCGTCAAACGCGCGCCTGGCCACAGCAGGATCGGGGTCGGATATTGCCGCGGTGAGGGCGCGCGGGGTGATCTGCCATGACAAGCCCCAGCGGTCCTTGCACCAGCCGCATGCGCTTTCCTGGCCGCCRTTGCCGATGATTGCGTTCCACAAGCGGTCGGTTTCGGCCTGGTCGTCCGTCGCGATTTGAAAAGAGAATGCCTCGTTGTGCTTGAAATACGGGCCGCCGTTCAGCCCAAGGCAGGGGATGCCGACGACGGTGAACTCAACCGTCAGGACATCGCCCTGTTTGCCGCCAGGATAGTCGCCCGGTGCGCGGTGGACGGCGCCGACAGCGCTGTCGGGGAACGTCTGCGCATAGAAGTTTGCGGCGTCAACGGCGCCACCTTCGTACCACAGACAGATCGTGTTCTTGCTGGTCATTTCGCATCTCCTGACAAGTTGGCCACCTGCATCCACGCAGCAGCCGCAGCTACGTCGTGCGTGACTGATTTGTGTGGGCTGTGTGATATTCGAACGCGGCGACGATGCCGTCAATCATTGCTGTGATGCGCGCGGTATGCCGAAGGTCTTGATGCGTGACGAGCCAGATTTCGTAGACCGCCCCACGGGCGGGTTCCGGCCATATCTGCACGAGGCCGTCGTGTTCAGCCAGATGGATAGGAAGTTCACCGATGCCGAGGCCGGCCTTTACCGCGGTACGCAGCACGAGGCTGGAATTGAAGGTCGATACGATGCRCCCCGCGTGTATCGGTTCGCCAGCAAGCGTCGGCGATCGATTCCCGGTCCAGTTTGCCTGATAGACGACAAGATCGTGGCCCGCGAAGGCGGAGCCAGCGGCGGGTTTGCCGTGCTGCGCGAGATATGCATTCGATGCAAAGAGCGCCATGGGCCAGCGAGCCAGGCGCCGCGCGACAAGATCGGGATTTTCCGGCCTGACTGACCGGACCGCGATATCCGCTTCACGCTTTGCCAGATTTAGCATGCGCGTCGACGTGTCCAGCAGGACGCGCACTTCGGGATGTGCAGCATGCAGGCGTTCTATGGCAGGAAGCAGGAATTCGAGCGCAATCAAGTCGGTGCTGGTGACTCTTACGTCCCCCGCAAGCCGTGTATCCGTGCCTTGAGTTCGTCTGACGAGTTCGTGTGCGGCGTGTTCCATTTTCTCCGCCGATCTCAGCGCGGCCTCGCCTGCGGCGGTCAATGCGTAACCGTCAGAGGTGCGCAGGAAGAGCGTTGCACGTAGGGCGTGCTCTAGTGCCGCAATCCGTCTGCCGACCGTCGCCTGATCAAGGTTGAGCGTCCTGGCCGCGCCACGGAGCGTTTTTTCGCGCTCCACCGCGAGAAACACTCGCGCGTCATCCCAGTCCATCGTGCCGCCCTCCTGATGCAAATTTGCATCTGTCAGATTGAATAATGCTGCACATATTCATCAGCGTCGAGGCCTAGACTGAACGCAAGAGTTCCTCGTTCAATGATCCGCCCGGATCCATCGAGCCTCATCTATAGAAAGAGTGATATCCATGTCTGCTTCCGCTTATCGCGTGCCGTCGTCCATGACGGCCATTGAGATCAAACAGCCAGGCGGTCCTGAGGTCCTGGTGCCGACGATGCGCGCGGTGCCGATCCCGGCCACCGATCAGGTTCTGATCCGCATCCACGCAGCTGCCGTGAACGGTCCAGACGTCTTCCAGCGAAAAGGGCTGTATGATCCGCCCCCCGGCGCTTCGGACATTCCAGGGCTGGAAGTGGCAGGTCAAGTAGTTGCCGTGGGCTCCGACGTGTCCCAATTCCGGATCGGCGAGCTGGTGTGTGCATTGATTCCCGGTGGTGGCTACGCAGAATATGCAGTCGCGCATGCATGCAACACGATGCATATCCCCAAAGGCCTGACGTTGGTGGAAGCGGGGGCCATGCCCGAAACGTTGATGACGGTATGGCTGAACCTGTTCCAGCGCGGCAAGCTGGTTGCCGGCGAATCGGTGTTGATCCATGGCGGCGCGTCAGGTATCGGTACCACGGCGACCATGCTGGCGAAGGCATTCGGTGCTGCGAAAATCATCACGACGGTTGGCTCGCAAGCGCACCGGGAGGCCAGCCTGGCGCTAGGCGCGGACCTCGCGATAGATTACCGCGAGGACGATTTCGTCGCCGAGGCGAAGCGGTTTACCGATGGAAGAGGTGTCGACGTGATCCTCGACATCATTGCCGGCGACTACGTGGCTAGAAACTATGACGCCGCGGCCATGGACGGACGGATCCTCCAGGTGGGCGTGATCAAGGGGCCGGCGAAGGATCTCAACATCGTGCCGATGCTGACGAAACGTCTGACGCATATGGGCTCGACATTGCGATCGCGCACATCCGCGGACAAGGCGGCCATCATCAATGAACTCGAGCGGCAGGTCTGGCCGCACATCGGGAGCGGCGAGATCAAGCCGGTTGTCTACAAGACCTTTGCGCTTGCCGACGCTCGCGGCGCTCACGAACTGATCGATTCCGGCACACACTTTGGAAAGATCGTCCTTACGACAGGTGCCGATCTCATTGGCTGAAGCCTGGCTTGCCGCGAAAGCGGCAAGCGTCTTGCCGGACTCGTGATGGACGTGAGGAAAAAGCGTTATTTTAAAGGTCACGGACGTCGCACGATCTGCTCGGCGATCGGCCAAAGCCGGTTCGAGAACGCACGGAGGTGGATCGCGCCACTTGCAAGCGCTAGCGCCTGTTCATCGCAAATCGTCGAAGTCTCCTGGCGCCAGCGTGAGGGCTGCGGCGCGCACGTTTTCCTCGAGGTGATCGATGGATCGAGTGCCGGGGATGGGCAGCATGACAGGCGACTTCGCGAGCAGCCATGCAATAGACAGGGCTGCATGCGTGAGGCCGTGACGCGTGGCGACCTGCTTCACCTTGAGCGCCCGCAGGCCGCGTTTGCCACCCAGCGGATTCCAGGGCAGAAAGGCAATGCCAAGACGCTCGCACGCGGCGAGCACGTCCTCGCTGCTTTGATCTCGCAGGTTGTAGGCGTTCTGCACCGACACGATGGGCGTGATGCTGCGCGCCAGATCGAGCTGCGCGACCGTTACGTTCGAGATGCCGATATGGCGGATCTTTCCTACGCGCTGCAACTCAGCCAGGGCTCCGACCGACTCGGCAAATGGCACGTTCGGATCAGGCGCATGGAGTTGATACAAATCGACGCGCTCCAGCCGCAAGCGCTGCAAGCTGCCTTCGACCGCGGCCCGCAAATGGTCGGGGCGGCCATCCCGAACCCAGGAACGGCGATCTGGCCGCACCAAGCCGCCTTTCGTGGCAATGACCAGGTCCGAAGGATAGGGATACAAGGCCTGCGAGATCAAAGACTCATTTGCCTGCGGGCCGTAACTATCCGCGGTGTCAATGAAATTCACACCAAGCTCGATGGCCCGATGCAGAACGCGATTGACGTGATCCCGATCCCTTGGTCTTCCCCAAGCCGAATCGCCACATAGACGCATTGCGCCGAAGCCCAATCGATTGACAGTCATGTCGCCCAGGGCAATCGTTCCGGCGAGCCCTGCACCGTTCTGTTCCAATGCCACCTCCATCTAGTCCGCGTCGTCAATCGAAGTGATTGGTCTGCGGCCGGTTGCGCTTTCGCGCTGCGCGGTCTTCAGCGCTGAACGGATCAAACTGCCGGCAGCCACCCCGAGGCGGGATGCCAGGCACCGAAGTCCGGTGACGTTCGACATCACGCCAGGCGGCTGGCCTCGATGCGCGGGAACACCCGCGCCAGCGTGACGCCACGCGCGGCCATGAACAGCAGCAGCGCCGCCCATAAGCCATCGTTGCCGAACGGGCCGGCCAGCGCAAGCGCCGCCACCATGAACGCCGCGAACGACAAGGCCATCGAGTGCATCAGGTCGCGCGTGCTGGTGGCGCCGATAAACACGCCATCAAGCAAGAAGCCCCACACGGAAACCAGCGGCAGGGCAACCGCCCACGGCAGGTAGCGCACCGCCGCGGCGTGGACTGTCCGCTGGTCGGTCAGGCAGGCGATGATCCACTCTCCGGCGCTGGCATACACCAGGGAGAAGCACAGCGCGCCCACCGCGCCCCAGATCATCGTGACCCGGACCGCGCGGCGGAAGGCGTGCCGGTCCCGGGTGCCGATGGCGGCGCCCACCAGTGCCTCGGCCGCATGCGCGAAGCCATCGAGCGCGTACGCCATGAAGGTCTGGAAGTTGAGCAGCAGGGCGTTGGCCGCCAGGATCACGTCGCCTTGCCGGGCGCCCGCATGGGCGAACCAGCCGAAGCTGGCCACCAGGCAGAGCGTGCGGATGAAGATGTCGCGGTTGAGGGCGACCAGCCGCTTCAGTTCGTGCGCGTCGGCGACCACCGCCCAGCGCAGGGGCGGCAAGCCGTGCGGGCGCAGCCGCCAGACCAGCGCGGCGCCCAGCACGAAGCCGCACGCATCGGCGGTGGCGGTGGCGGCGCCGATCCCCGCGATGCCCCAGTCGAACACATAAACGTAGAGCAGCACCGCGGCAATGTTCACCGCATTGATGAAGAGCTGGATGAGCAGGCCCAGCCGCACGCGCTGGCAGCCCAGCAGGTAGCCGAGCACCACGTAATTGCACAAGGCAAAAGGCGCCGCCCAGATCCGCGCATGGCTGTAGACCCGCGCGTGATGCTGGAGTGTGTCGCTGCCGCCGATCAGGCCCAGCGCGCCGTGGATCAAGGGCATCTGCACGGCCAGCACGCCGAGCCCGATGACGGTGGCCAGCATCAGGGCGCGTGCCAGCGTGGCGCGCAATGCCGCACCGTCCTGGGCGCCGTACGCTTGCGCGACGAGCCCGGTGGTACCCATGCGCAGGAACCCGAAGCCCCAGAACACAAAGCTGAAGAACAGGCCCCCGGCGGCTACGCCGCCCAGGTAGGCCGGGTCCGGCAGGTGGCCGGCAACGGCGGTATCGACCACACCCAGGATCGGCTGGGTCAGGTTGGCCAGGATGATCGGGAACGCCAGCGCCAGCACGCGGAGGTGCCAGTGCGAAGCGGGGAGGGCCGGCGGTGCGCTGGAAGCCCTGCCGTTGGCAGGTGACGCGGCTGAAGCGGATGAAGCGGCTGAGAGGGGACTATCGGCGTCTGGCACGTTGTGCAGCAAGGGCTGGGTGTTTGGGGTCGACCGACATTATGGTCGATCCACTGCCTTGCTGCCTCGCCGGTGAACAGGAACGATGCCGCTCACCTACGCCGTACTTGCCGGGGATCAGGCGTTCACGGTGCTTCTACGGCCGAAGCCTTATTGCTGGTTGGGTGCGACAATGCCGTAGCGCTCCATTTGACGGTAGACCGTGGCGCGCGCGATACCCAGGTCAACGGCAACCTGCGTAATACGCCACTTGTTACGCCGAAGGGCAGCCAGCAAGGCCTCGCGTTCGTTGCCGGGCAGCGGCGCCGCCTCCGGGCGCGCATCCGGCCGGCTTTCCTGCGTGCTCTCGAGGATCTCCGGCGGCAGCGCCTCAGTGTCGATCAATCCGTGGTCGCTCATGGCCAGCGCAAAGCGCAGCACATTGCGCAGCTGCCGGACATTGCCCTGCCAGGAATAGGCCCGCAGCAGGGCCAGCGCGGCGGGCGCCAGCACGGCCTGCATATCCAGCTGCCGGCCCTCTTCCTCGGCGATGCGCGCGATCAGGTAGTCCTTGTCGCGCCGCTCGCGCAGCGCCGGCAGGTGCAAGGTGGCTCCACACAGGCGGTAGTAGAGGTCTTCGCGGAAGCACTGCTCGGCGATCAACTGGCGCAGGTCGCGGTGCGAGGCGGCGATGACGCGCAGGTCCACCGGGACGGGTTTCTCCGCGCCCAGCGGCATCACCTCGCGCTCGGACAGCACGCGCAGCAGCCGGCTTTGCAGGTGCAGCGGCATGTCGCCGATCTCGTCGAGGAAGAGGGTGCCGCCGTCCGACTGCGCGATCAGGCCACGCATGCCTTTGCTGCGCGCACCGGTGAAGGTGCCCGGCGAGTAGCCGAACAGTTCGCTCTCGATCAGCGATTCGGGAATGGCCGCGCAGTTGACCGCGATGAAGGCTTTGCCGCGGCGCTCGCTGGCGGCGTGCAGCGCCTTGGCCAGGACTTCCTTGCCGGTGCCGGTCTCGCCATGCACCAGGATATTGAGCGGCTTGTTGGCAAGGCGCTTGGCCTGCAGGATCAGGCGCTGCATCTGCGGGTCGCCCGCGCCGAGTGCGTCCAGCGCGGCGCTGGCTTGCGCGCTCGGCAGCGCGGGCTGGGCGCCGGGCGAGCAGGGCCGGCCCGGTGCGCCGCGCGGGGCGATCGCGGTGGCGTAGTACAGGCCGTGGTCATGGGTGCGCACGGCGGTGCGTTCGGACGACATGCCGGCGCGCGCGATGCGCCAGAGCTCGCTCATGTCCTCGCGGAAGACTTCAGTCAGCAGGTGGCCGCGCACATCCTGGGGCTTGCCCCCGCAGTGCCCTTCGGCGGCGTCGGCCAGCCGCAGCCTGCGCCGGCCGCCGCTGTTGATGCCCCGGATGACGCCGTCAGCATCGAAGGCGACCATGATCTCGCTGTCCACGTCCACCAGCGACCAGGTCGAGCCCAGCCGCAGGATCCATTGGTCGCGGAAGTAGCGCAGGAAATTGGCATCCTCGATCATCTGCGCGTACATGGTGGTCATCTGCAGCGCCAGGTGCTGTCCCTCGCGCGGTGCCGGGGCGCTTAGCGCGGAGACGTCGAGCACGCCCAGGAAGCCACCGGTGGGATCGAACAGCGGTGCGCTGTTGCACGTGAGCGAGATGTGGGACACGTCGAAGTGGTCGGTCTGGTGGCAGGTCACCGGCGCCTGCTCGACGATGCAGGTGCCGACCGCGCAGGTGCCGGCACGGGGCTCGCTCCAGTCCGCGCCGAGGTAGAGCCCGGCGTGCTTGAGCTCCTGCTCCCAGTGGTCGTTGCCGATGAAGTCCACGGTCACGCCATGGGCGTCGGTGAGCAGCAGCACGCAGTCCAGGGCGGACACACGCTTGTAGAGCTGCTCCATGCCGGTACGCGCCACGCCGAGAAAGTCCTCGATCTGGTCCTTGTGTTCGCGCAGGCGCTGCGCTTCCACGATATAGGCGGGCACCGACCGGCTCGGATCGAGGCCATAGTCGTTGAAGCAGCGCAGCCAGGAGCGCTCGATGGTGCCGTCGGCCGCGCCGGGCTGCCGCGAAAAGGCGAGCAGGCGCTCGATATGTGCCCGGTGTGCTTGTTGCAGCACGGTTGTCTCCTTGGCCGGTTCATGTGGTGGGCTGGCCGGGGCGATCGGATCCCCGGCGCAGCGCTGGCTCTACGCTAATCGATTTGGCCGCCCCCCGCAATGCGGCGGGCGGCCATCCGGCCGGCTCAGAGTTCGCGCCGTTGCAGCGCGCCGGCAATGTACCCGGCCTGGCGGATCGCCAGCGCCACGATGGTCAGGGTGGGGTTGGACGCCGAGCTGGAGGCGAACTGGCTGCCGTCGGAGACGAACAGGTTGGGGATATCGTGGCTCTGGCCCCAGCGGTTGACCACGCCGTCGCTGGCCCTGGCGCTCATGCGGTTGGTGCCCATGTTGTGGCTGGCGGGATAGGGCGGCATGTCGATCACGCGCGTGGTGCCGACCGCTTCCGACATCTTGCGGAACTGCGCCAGCCCGTGGGCGCGGATGGCGGCGTCGTTGGCGTGGTCGGTCTTGCTCACGATCGGCACCGGCAGGCCGTACTGGTCCTTCTCCGTGGCATGCAGGGTAATGCTGTTGCGTTCCTGCGCCAGATCTTCGCCGCAGACCCAGACGCAGCTCATGTGGTCGTACATTTCCAGCGCCGAGGAGACGTCGCGGCCCCAGCCGCCCGGCTTCATGAAGGCGGCGGTGAAGGGCAGGCCAAGCGCCAGCCCTTCCAGGTGATAGCCGCCGAAGAAGCCGCGTTGGGTGTTGAGCCGGGCTTCGTCGGAGACCACCGCCGCCAGCGCGGTGCCGCGGTACATATAGACCGGCTTGCGGTGGATGGCCACGGCCGCCGCGGTGGTGTGGTTGAGGTAGTTGCGGCCAACCTGGCCGGAGGAATTAGCGAGACCCTGTGGGAACTTGCTGCTGGCCGAATTCAGCAGCAGGCGCGGCGATTCGATCGAGTTGCCGGCCACGCAGACGATGCGCGCGCGCTGGAACTGGCGCCGGCCGCGTTCGTCCACGTAGAGCACGCCGGTGACCTTGCCGGCGGCGTCGTGCTCGATCTGCAGCACCATGGATTGTGGCCGCAATTCTGCTTTGCCAGTGGCCAGGGCGCGCGGCACCTCGGTGTAGAGCGTGGACCATTTGGCGCCGATCTTGCATCCTTGCATGCAGAAGCCGATCTGCATGCAACCCGGGCGCTCATCGTAGGGCTGCGAGTTGACCGCCATGGGCCGCACGATTTCCTTGTAGCCGATCTTGCGCGCGCCCGCCGCCAGCACCTTGTAGTGGTTGTTCTCGGGCAGGGCCGGCAGGCCGGAGGCGGCGGTGGTGGTCACGCCCATCTTCTTTTCGGCGAGGTCATAGAACGGCGCGAGCTCGTCGTAGGTGATGGGCCAGTCGATCAGGTTGGCGTCCTTCACGGCGCCATAGGTGCTGCGGTTGTGGAAGTCGTGCGGCATGAAGCGTAGCGCCACGCCGGACCAGTGCACCGTGGAGCCGCCCACGCCCTTGACGATCCAGGCCGGCAGGTTGGGGTAGGTCTTGGTGTGATGCCAGCCGCCGGCCGAGATGCGCTTGTCCAGCCACGAGATCTTGTTGAACATTTCCCACTCGTCATTCTCGAAATCGGCTTGCGTAAAGTGCTTGCCGGCTTCGAGGATCACGCTGCGTACGCCGCGCTGGGCCAGTTCGTTGGCGAGCGTGCCGCCGCCCGCGCCGGAACCGATGATGACGACCACGCTGTCGTCTTTGAGGTCGAATTTCGTTGCCATGCTTGTCTCCATGCGCCGCTCCGGGGGGATTGCCGTAGCCCGGGCGGCCTCTTGTCGGGGGAATGCCGGTGCCGGYGGCTCAGAGCCAGTCGATATCGTCGAAGCCGCGGTGCAGGTAGCCGCCTTTCTCCCAGGACGAACCCTCGTAGCCCAGGAGGGGCCAGACAGCCTTGTTGTTGTAGAGGCCCGTGACCAGTTCGCCGCGCACTTTCTCGAAGAAGGGCGTGGCCTCGATGGCCTGGAGCAGCGCCACGCGATCGGTCTCCTTGGCGATTTCGCCATAAGGGTGGCCGAAGCGCTCGCGCGCCGAGGCATCCAGCGCGGCAACGCCCTGCTGCAACAGGGTGCGCGTGGCCTTGTTGCCAGCGGCGGACTTCTCCAGCGGGGCGATGGCGTCGACGTAGTAGCGGTCGGACAGCTTGTCGTGGGGGAAAATATCGCGCGACATGGCCACCAGCGTGCGCGCGGTGGCCGGGCCGAGCGCGCGAAATGACGCCGTCATGGCTTCGCGCGGCGGCTGGGCCAGCGCCGCCGGTACCACTGCCACGCCGATGGCGGCAAGGCCGCCGCCGCGCAGGAAGCCCCGGCGTGAAACGGTGGGCTGCTTGCGCAGGATACGCATGGTGGTGCCGGCGCCAGGGCCGGCAGGCTGTGCGGATTTCATTGGTTTTGTCTCCAGTTTTTTGTGGGAGCGCGGTGTGGGCGTTGTCCGCCCCCCGGCTCGGTGCATGGCATTGCTTGTCGCCGGCCGCCTGTCGCCGCCGCCGCCCGCCGCTTTGTCGCGGCTTGTCGGGACGGCATCGTTCAGCACGGGCTAGGCACGGCGCGCAGCGCGCCGCAGGCCGGTGCCGGGCGCGTCCTGGGGTGGGGTTGGCCGGGTTCGGCGTGCTCGCCAAGCACGTCGATCAGCATGTGATGCAGCCGTTCGGCCAGTACCGTGGCCATGAGCGGCGCGCCCAGTTGCTCTGCACAGGACGTGGTGCAGGCGCGCAGGCGGCCGGCATCGGCAGGATCGCCGCCGAGCGCGCCGCACAGCAGCGGCCATTCGGGCGGCGCGATCAGCGTGCCCGAGGTCAGCAGCACGCCGGTACGCCGTCGCACCTGTGCCAGGCCGACGATCTTGCGCTGGCCCACCACGACTTCCCAGGGCGAGAGCCCGCCGAAGCAGGCCCACTTCAGCGCATCCGCCGGCGGGGCCAGCCGCGCTTCCTCCGGCGGCACCGCATAGGCCGCGATGCCGAGGTCCCGCAGCAGCCCGGCGTGCAGCACGCCCAGCCAGCGGTAGCTCGACACCGTACCGGTGCCGACCAGGGCGTGGCCGGCCGGCAGCACGATCGAGGCCGACAGCATCCACGGCCCGGTCAGCACGGCGCCGCCGCCCGAATCCCGCTGCGCAAACGGGGTGGTGCAGCCTGCCAGGCGCTCGCGCAGGGATGCCTGCGCGCAGCCCAGCACGATGCCCGGCGCGGCGTAGGTCCACAGGCGCACGGCCGGGCGCAGCACCGGCTCCGCCAGGCGGGCCCGGTTCCAGGCTTGCTCTTCGGCACAGCTCGCGCCGCTGGCGAGGAAGGCGGGGGCGAGCATCACAGGCCTTCCACGGTTTCCAGCCGCGTCTTGAGGTCGGTCAGGAAGCGCGCTGCCGGATAGCCGTCCACCGCGCGGTGGTCGAAGACCAGGTGCAGGCCCATCATTGGCGCCACCGCGATCCAGTCGTCCTTGACCACGGCCCGCTTGGCCACCCGCGTCACGCCGAGGATGGCGGCCTGCGGCACATTGAGGATGGGCGTGAAGCTGTCGATGCCGGTCGAACCCAGGTTGGTCACGGTGAAGGTGCCGCGCTGGTAGGCGCCGGCCGGCAGCGTGCCGGCGCGCGCGCCGGCGGCCAGGGTGCGGCTCTCGGCAGCGATCTGCGCCACCGACCTGGTGTCCACGTCGCGCAGCACCGGCACCATCAGGCCCTCGTCAAGGCTGACCGCGAGGCCGAGGTTGATGTTCGGCATCAGCTCGATCTCCTTCTCCAGCACGCGCGCGTTCAGGCGCGGGTGCTGCCGCAGGGTTAGCGCCACGGCACGCAGCACGAAGGCTGTGAGCGTGATCTTGCATTCGGGCCCCAGGTTCTGCTGCATGGTGTGGCGCGCCAGTTCCAGCAGGGTCACGTCCACCTCGACCGAGTGCGCCACGCGCGGCACGGCCCAGCCCACGCTCATATTGCGCGCGATGGCGCCACGCATGCCCGTCAGCGGCACCGTGACGCGCTCGGCGGCGCCGGCTGCTGCCGCCGTAGCCGGCGGGCCGCTCAGGACGGAAGCAAGGCTGTGACTCATGATCTCGGCTCCAGCCGGGCCAGCACGGCGCCGCGCCCGAACGTGTCCTGCGCCGCCACTGCTAGTGCGGCGACGATGCCGTCGGCGGGCGCAACGATCTCATGCGTGGTCTTGACCAGTTCGGCCACGCCCAGCGGCTGGCCCGCGCTGACCGCGTCGCCGGGCTTGACCAGCCACTCCTGCAACAGGGCTTCGGTGCCGTCTTCCACGTCCTGCCAGACGGTGTCGGCCATCGTTACGTCGGTCATGCTGCTTCTCGCTTCAGTTGATAGGAAAGAGGACGGTCCTGCACCAGGGCGCGCACCTGTGCGGCAATGGTGTCGACCTGCGGAATCACGTATTGCTCGAGCGGGCGCGAGAAGGGGATGGGCACGTCGGGCACGGCCAGGCGCCGCACCGGCGCGCGCAGCGCCACGCTATCGAGGTTCTCCGCCACGATCGCGGCGATCTCGCCGGACAGGCCGAAGCTCAGGTAATCCTCGTCCGCCACCAGCAGGCGGCCGGTCTTGGCGACCGAGCGCAGTACCGTCTCGCGGTCGAGCGGGACGATGGTGCGCAGGTCGATCACTTCCACGTCGATGCCTTCGGCCGCCAGCTGCTCGGCCGCCAGCAGCGATTTCTGCACCATCTGCGAGAGCGTGACGATGGTCGCGTCGCGGCCGCTGCGCGCCACCCGCGCCTGGCCGAAGGGAATGGCGTAAGCCTCCTCGGGGACGGCATTGGTGCTGCCCTCGAAGTAGGACATCCAGGACAAGCCCATGATGCCCTTGTGGTAGCAGAACACCACCGGGTTGTCGTCGCGGATGGCCTGGATCATCAGGCCCTTGGCGTCGTAGGCGTTGGACGGCACCACCACCTTCATGCCCGGCATGTGGGCAAAGCTGGCGTACAGGCATTGCGAATGCTGGGCGGCATCGTTGTAGCCGCCGCCGATGCCGGTCATCACCACCGCCGGCAGGCCCACGCGCCCGCCGGACATATAGGTGTTCTTGGCGAGGTGGTTGTAGATCTGGTCGAAGCACACCCCGAAGAAATCCACGAACATCAGTTCCGCGATCGGGCGCAGCCCTTGCGCGGCGGCGCCGATGGCCGCGCCCATGAAGGCGGTTTCCGAGATCGGCGTATCCATGATGCGATCGGGCCCGAAGCGGTCCAGCAAGCCGGTGGTGGCGCTGAAGATGCCGCCGTACTTGCCGATATCCTCGCCCATCACGAAGACGCGCGAGTCGCGCTCCATTTCCTGGCCGATGGCTTCGGCGATGGCCTGCGCCATGGTGAGCGTGCGCGCGCCCTGGGGCGCGCTTTGTGCGGTTTGCATGCGGGTCTCCTGTTTATGCTGGTGCGAGGTCTTGCTGGACGAAGACGTGTTGCAGCGCGTCTGCGGGCGCGGGGTAGGGGCTGTTGCGGCCGAAGGCGTAGGCGGCCTCGATGCGCGCCGAGATGGTCTGGCGCAAGGCGGCTTCGGCGCCGTCGTCGAGCAGGCCGCCGGCGCGCAGCGTGGCGCCCAGGGCGTGGATCGGATCGGCGCTGCGCAGGGTCTTGGCTTCGTCGCGCGGGCGGTAGGTTTCCGGGTCGCCCTGGAAGTGGCCGAGATAGCGATCGGTCTTGACTTCGATCAGCGTGGGGCCTTCGCCGCGCCGCGCCCGTGCCACGGCCTCGCCGGCGGCGCGGTACACCGCGACGGCGTCGTTGTGATCCACCAGCACGCCCGGCATGCCATAGCCGGCGGCGCGCACGTCATTGGAAGGCACCGAGGTGGAGGCGGACTTCTCCACCGAGATGCCGTACTTGTTGTCCTCGCAGACGAACACCACCGGCAGCTTCCACAGCGCCGCCAGGTTGAGCGATTCATGGAACGAGCCCTGGTTGGCCGCGCCTTCGCCGAAGAAGGATACGGCCACCCAGTCCTTGCCCAGCTTGCGCGCCGCCAGCGCGGCGCCGCAGGCCTGCGGCGAACTCGCGCCGACGATACCGCTGCAGGAGAACTTGGTTTCGGGATGGAACAGGTGCATATGGCCGCCCTTGCCGCGCCCGAGCCCGGTGGCCTTGCCGAACATCTCGGCGGTCATGGCATCGAGCGGCACGCCCTTGGCGATGGCGAAGTGGTGCGAGCGGTGCGCGCCGACCACGGTATCCTCCGGCCGCAAGTGCGCGCATACGCCCACGGCCACCGGCTCCTGCCCGGCCGCGAGATGCATCTCGCCGGGCACGGGGCCGGCGCCGATGTCGAAGGCCAGGCCTTTCTGGATCTTCGGCGGCAGCTTGCCTTCGAGGTAGACCTTGGCCATGGTCTCTTCGTATTGCCGGATCTCGATCATCTTCTCGTACATCCACAGAAGATGGCTTGGGGTGGGTTCCATTCGGGGTCTCCTCTTGCTTTCGTTTCAGCGGCCGGCTGCGGTGCCGGACCAGCCTGAATTGCAAGAGTGGTGCCAGCGCGGGCGGGAAGCCTCGCGCCTGGCCCGGGGCTTCCCGCCAGGCCTTGCCGCAGGCCGGATACGCGTGGCGAGGGCCGGCCTGGCGCCGGGCCTGCAACAGGCATCTGTCGCGCCTTGCGGCGAGACAGATGTCGCATCGGGCGGGACATCTGTCGCCGTCGGAGGCGGCTTTTCCGCAGGCAAGGCGCGCGAGGGGCCGGAGTGCCGACCAAGCCTTGCGGCAGGCAGATCAGCCGTTCTTCTTCGAAAGACCGTAGAACTCGAAATAGACGGCGTAGACCAGCATGACGTAGTTGAGCAGGTCGACCCAGGTAAGCGGATCGCCGCCAAAGCCGGGGACGATCTCCGCTTCATGCAGCACGGCGCCGGCAAACCATCGCGTATAGGCAAAAAAGGAGATCAGTCCAAGGCCCCAGCAGGATGCCGCGCGTATGGCCCGGTTCGTGCCGGCACCGAACCGGGTCGGCCAGTTGCCGGCAACGTTGGCCCAGAAGATCAGCCAGAAGGCAATCCATACGCCTAGCTGCGCGGGCCAGCTTGGAAGCATCGCGCCGATTTTTTCAACAGCGCCGGGCGGGATGAGGATCCATCTGAGCAAGGCCAGATGCACGGCATAGAGCGCGGTGCCCAGCAGGAAGTTGCCGGCCAGCGCGGCGAGCGCCATATGGCTTTTCCGGGCCAGCCTGTTCCACGGCCAGTTGTCGAAGATCAGGAATGTCGTCAGCCACGCCACGATGACGGAATAGAACCAGCCGATCGCCACCGGCAACGGCAGCAGGATCGCATGCGGCGCGGTGGCGGCCGACACGCTGGGATAGATCAGCAGGAAATAGCCCAGGCCCGTGAGGCAACAGCCGGCGGCGATTTGAGCAAGGCCGCTAGCCGCGGGGCTCAGGCCGCTGTCGGACCATGGCCATCCGGCCATGCCCGTCGCCAGTATGCCGAAGCCGTAGAAGCCGATCAGCACGATCAGGCCGGCCGCGCCGTAGCCGGCGCCGTTGATGGCGCTGAATGCCGGATCCAGTGCGCCGTAGCCATGGACCAGCGCGGCGGGCACGGCGAAGGAGAGCGCCAGCGTCACGACCGTGGCGGCGCAGCCACGCACGGGCTGCTTCAGCGCTGAGAATCCCGCCATGCCGAAGTTGAAGCCGATGAAGACCAGCACCAGGATGCCCCAGAAGAGGTACATGCCAAATGGCTGGGGGGCGTATTTCCAGACGGCCTGGGCAGGGTCGGCGAACAGGCGCCATACGCCAAGGCTGATGCCGTGCACGATCAGGAAGACGGCCACGGAGAATGCCAATGGCCGCAACGCTAATCCGGCAGGCGCGAGCGCTGGTGAGTCTTGAGCTTCGAGTTGGGGGCTGAGGGGTTCCATGACCGGCATCTCCAGTACGATGAAGGCCCGGCACGCGAGGCGCGCGCTGGCCGCTGCGCGACGCTGCATCGCGCTAGGCCCGCATGCCGGTGGGATGGGAGGGTGGCCGCGTTGGTCAACGCGGCGCGTTGGAATGAGCGGCCGTCAAGCGGTCAAGCCGTTAAGCCGTCAAGCTGTCCAGCGGTCAGGCCGCCAGGCTGGCAACCGGCTGGACGATGATCTTGACGTTGCCATCCTTGTTGTTGACGAGTTCTTCGAAGCCGTGCGACACAATGTCGGCGAGGGAGATCCGCCCGGTGATGAGCGGCTGCACGTCGATGCGGCCATCGGCGATAAAGCGGATCACGTCGGCGAATTCGCCGTTATAGGCGAGCGATCCGATGATTTCCTTCTCCGTCGATACGATCTCGAAGAAATTGAATGCGCTGGGCTCTTCGAAGATGCCCACCATCACGCATTTCCCGGCCTTGCGGATCACGTCGATGGCAAGCTTCGCCGTGGCCTTGTTGCCGATGCACTCGAAGGACACGTCCGCGCCATAGCCGCCGGTCAGCGCCTTGACCTCCGCGATCGCGTCGCATTCCTTGGGATCGATGACGACGTTGGCGCCAACCTCCAGCGCCTTTTTCTTGCGCGCCGACGACATTTCGAGCGCGATGATGCGGCCTGCGCCGGCCGCCTTCGCGCACATGATCGTGCACAGGCCGATGGTGCCGGCGCCGACCACCACAACCGTCTGGCCGACGATGTTGCCAGCTTTCTTCACGGCATGCAGCCCGACAGCCAGCGGTTCGATCAGTGCCCCCGCCTCGGTGGGGAAGTTCTCCGGCAGCTTGTAGAGCAGCTCCGCCGGCACGTTGACGTACTCCGCGAATGCGCCGTTGTTCATCAGGCCGGTGAACGCAAGACTCTCGCAGATGTTGTACAGGCCATGGGTGCAGTAATAGCATTTACCGCAATGCTGGCAGGCATCCGCGGTGACGCGTTCGCCGACCTTGAAACCGGTCACGCCCGCGCCCAGTTCCGCGATCTCGCCACTGAACTCGTGGCCCAGAATGCACTGCCCCTTCAGTCCGGTGAGCGGGTGGGGATGGTCCACCGGGATAAAGACCGGGCCCGCGACATATTCATGCAGGTCCGACCCGCAGATGCCGCACCAATGCACGCGGATCTTTACCCATCCTTCGGCGGGCTTGTCCGGGACGCGTACCTCCTCGACGCGGACATCGTGGCGACCCCGCCATACGGCGGCCTTCATGCTGGGCTGATGCACCGAACCTTCGTTGCTCACGGTTGTGTCTCCATCGTAGTTGTGGGGAATCGACGAAGGACCATGCGGGTGCCGCGGGTCAGTGTGTGGCGTGGCCTTCGTGCAGGAAGGAAATCGCATGAACCATGCCAGAGAGGACGGCGGACTAAGGCGGAAGGCGAAGGCACAGCGTGCGCTGCGGCGCAGCGTGGGGGAGGGCTCAGGCGCAGGCGGGGTGAAGCGTGGGCCGCGAGGGGTTATTGCTGCGATACGGCACGACGCCGGCGATGGACCGGCAAGCTACGGCGCGGCCCGCGTGAGACGGCCCGGCTCGATCCGGTGAGACACCGTGCCTCAGTCCGCCCCGTCCGCCTGAGACAAGGGCGGCGATCCCGGCAAGGACGCCGAACCCGGGTAGACAATGCCGTATCTGGCCATCTTGCGGTAGATGGTCGCGCGGCTCATGCCCAGTGCCTTGGCGGTTTCCTTGACGCGCCAGTGGTGGCAGGCGAGCATCTGCGCGATGTGCTCCCGTTCGAGAAGCTCGCCGGGGCGCAGGCCGGCACTGTCGGATGCCTGCGCGGTCACTGGCGGGCTCGCGGGCTGCGGCGCCGCTGGCGCGGCATCGGCCGGGCAGCGCAGATAGTCGGGAAGATCTTCGGCAACAATGACGCCTTGGGCCGTGGCCAGCGCGCATGCGTACCGTAATGCCATGCGCAGTTGCCGTACGTTGCCGGGCCAGCGATAGCGGCGGATGCAAGCCATTGCCTCGTCGGACAGCGCGGACCGGGTGCCGTGCGCCTGGGCTTCATCCGCCAGGAAGAAGTCGACGAGCTCGCCTAGGTCAGTGCGATCGCGCAGGGGAGGCAGCCGGAACACGGCGCCAGTCAGGCGATAGTAGAGGTCTTCCCGGAAGGTGCCTTCGGAGACCATGCGCGCAAGGTCCCTGTGGGTGGCGCAGATCAGGTTGATATCGACCCGCACCGATTGCTCGGAGCCCAGCGGCACCAGCTCGTTCTCAGCCAGCACGCGGAGCAGCCTGGTCTGCAGCGGCAAAGCCATGTCGCCGATCTCGTCCAGGAACAAGGTGCCTGCGTGCGCCTGGAGTATCTTTCCCTTGAGACCCTTGCGCTTTGCGCCGGTGAATGCGCCTTCCGCGTAGCCGAACAGCTCGCTTTCAATCAGCGTATCCGGGATGGCCGCGCAGTTGACGGCGACAAACGGCTGCGACGCGCGCAGCGAACCGCGATGCACGGCGAGCGCGAATGCCTCCTTGCCTGTGCCCGTCTCGCCTTGCAGCAGCACGGGAATACGCCGGTCGATGATCTGGAGCGCGCGGGCGAGATGCGACGAGACCTGCGGGTCGCCGGTGACCAGGCGATCGCTGGCGATGGCACGGGCCGCGGGCTCGGCGTGGCCGGTGGCCGGGTGTCCCGGCGACAGCGATATCGTGCGCAAGGCCTGGCGCGGCGGGCGAAGTCTCGCGAAAAAGCGGTCCCCGCCACGGGTCAGGCGCAACGGGAACATCTCCAGGCCGCTGTTCAGGTCGATGACCTGTCCGGCATTGAGATCGAACAGATGCTGGACGTTTGCCGGAATCGCGGTGTATAGCGTGCTGAGCATGCTCCTTGTCTGCCGGTTCATCGATGCGATGTTTCCGGCATCGTCGAACGCAATCAGCAGTTCGGGGTGCAGGCTCAGGTAATCCTGGCTGCGGTGCAGGTACAGGGTCCACAGGTGGCCGGTATCGTGGAGCAGGTAGGCGTTCTCGATCATCTCCGCCGCCTGGCACACCCAGGCGTAGATCAGTTCCTGCGAGTCCCGGTTTTCACTGTTTCGCACGGCCGATACGTCCAGCACGCCGGTGAGTTCGCCGGCTGGCGAGATGATGGGCGCGGCGGTACAGGTCAGGCAGGTGAACGCTGCCCTGAAGTGATCCTCGGTGTGGACGGTGATGGGTTCCTTGTCGGCCAGCACGCAGGCCACACCGCTGGTTCCCTCGGCGTCCTCCGTGAAATAGCGGCCGTGATACAGGCCGTGCTGCCGGTATTCCTTGCGGCGGTCTTCCTGCCCACGAAAATCGATCAGGGCGCCGTCGGCGTCGGCCACCAGCACGCAATAGCCTGCCTTGCCGACGACGCCGTGCAAGCGTTCCACCACCGGGCTCGAGAAGCGCAGCAGGGCCTCGGCGCGATTGCGTCTGTCTTTCAGCTCCGTCGCACTGATGACGCGCGGGCCGGACGTATTTCCCGGATCCAGCTGAAAGGTATTGAGCGAGCGGGTCCAGGAGCGAAACAGGCGCGCTTGCACCGCCGCTTCATGGAATGACGCATTGTCGACCACGGATGAAACGCGTCGCGCGTGTTGCAGTGCATATGATTGCGTCATGCCAGCTTCCTCAACATGCGTCACTCCCATTGCAAGGTGCGTCAGCGTTCGATAGGTCGACACGGCTGCGTTGTATGCCACTATCACGCGGCACCGGTCTGCGTGCCGCGTCTTTTTAGCACATCCCGAACTGGCGCTCACATTGCAGTGCAGCATGGGAGGCGCGCCAGACGCGATTCGTACCTTGTGCAAGGCGGGAACCGAATCTCTCCCAGCGCCTTCCTTGGCGCCGGCGAATCCGGCAACCAGATCCTGCGTGCGCGTTACGCCTTGCGCGGCAATGTGGTCGTTGCCGTCTCGCCGGCCCCGATGCCGCCGTGGTCCCGCGACCATCGGGCCGGGTCGGCCAGAAAGCGCTGCAGTTCGTCAATGCCGCGGCTGTCCACGTTGCCGCTGTCACGCGCGGCTTGCAGGATGTCCTGCCAGTTCGCGAGGGAATGGATCTTGGCCTGCCAGGGGGCGAGGATGCGCTCGGTGGGGAACGTGCCGTAGTCGAACACCACGAAGATGTCCGTCACCACGACGCCGGCGGCTGCCAGCGCCTCGCAGAAGATCCGCTTGGAGCGCGCGGCGGCCATCATGTCGTCCACCAGCAGCACGCGGTCGCCGGCGTTGATGGCCCCCTCGATCTGCGAGGCGGGCCCCAGCCCCTTGGCTTCCTTGCGCACATAGAGCAGCGGGAGCGCCAGGGCTTCGGCCATCCAGGCGCCAAATGCGATGCCGCTCGATTCGGCGCCGACCACGGCATCGATGCCGTCGATCCGGTTGCGTGCCCGCAGCAGCGTCAAGCCGCGCTGGATCAGCGCCTTGCGCAGCGCCGGAAACGAGATCAGCCGGCGGCAGTCGATATAGACCGGGCTGGCCCAGCCGGAGGGCAGCCGGAACGGCTCGTCCGTGCGGAATTTCACGCAGCCGGCATCCAGCAGGGCCTGGCCTACCGACAATGACAGGTCGGGTTGAGGGCGTAGTTGAGACATGCAGGGCTCCAATGCTTCAGTGCTTCAGTGTTTGTGCTCGGCCGCGGCTCAGAGGCTCGCGATGGTGTCGTCCAGCACCTGCGCGCCAAGCAGGAAATCATCGATGTCCATGGCCTCGTGCGGGTTGTGCGAGCCGTTCTCGTTGCGCACGAAGAGCATGCCGGTGGGGATGCCGGCGTTGGCGAACAGCGATGCATCGTGCCCGGCGCCGCTCGGCACCGGCTCAACCGGGAGGTCGCGTTGCCGGCATGCCTGCGTGAGCAGTTCGCAGACCCTGCCGTCCATGGTGGCCGGGGCCGATTCGATGCGGCGGTCGAACTCGAACCGCACGCCGCGGTCGCGCGAGATGGCCTTGCATTCCGTGCGCAGCAGTTGATAGAAGCCTTCCAGCGTTTCCACGCTCTTGCTGCGCGCCTCGAAGCTGAAGTTCACCATGCCGGGGATGCGGGAGATCGAATGCTCTTCCGGGCTGGTGCTGACCACGCCGGTGGTGACGACCAGGTCGATGCCGCGCTCCAGCAGCACGCGCCAGTGCTCGTCCAGCCGCGTGATCAGGTCGGCCACGGCAAACATGGCGTCCTTGCGCAGCCACCGTGGCACCGCGCCGGAGTGGCCGGCCTCGCCGATGCACTGGATCCGGTTGTGCCGCACATTGCCGCGGATGCCGGGCACCACCGCCACCGGCAAGCCGCGCGCGACCATCACGGGGCCTTGCTCGATATGCAGTTCCAGGTAGGCATGGACCTTGGCTTTGTCGAGCAGCGGCGCCTGCGCGCGGATCGCCTCGACATCGGCGCCGGCGGCTGTCATGCAGGCCGCCAGCGACTCGCCGGAATGCCGGTGCGCCAGCGCCAGGTCGTCGGCGCTGAGCTTGCCCAGCAGCGCGCCCGAGCCCATGTACGCCTTGCCGAACCAGGCACTTTCCTCGCCCCGGAAGCCCACCACCTGCAGCGGCACGCGCGAGTGCCGGCCGGACCGCTTTTGCCGGAGCTGGCAGAGCAGGCCAGCGACGATTCCTGCCAGCCCGTCGAAGTTGCCGCCTTGCGGGACGGAGTCCAGGTGGGAGCCGACCCACGTAGCGGGCGCGCCCGCGTCGGCTTGCGGCAGGCGGAAGACGAGATTGGCGGCGCGGTCGGCCTGCGCTTGCAGGCCGTGGCGCAGCGCGAAGTCCCGCAGGTAGGCCGCCGCCGCGGTCTCGCCCGCGCCGTAGCTGTCGCGGGTCACGCCAACGCCATCGGACGACAGCTCGCGTATGTCCTTGAAGAGCTGTTCGGCGACCGGCTTGAGTTCCAGAATTTCCATGACACGTTTGTTGATCGTTGCAGTGACGCGCCAGCGGCATGCGCCGGCGCGAGCGGTCTTTTGCGGATGGCGCTCAGCCGGATTGCTGCGCGAAGCGCAGCCAGCGGTCGCATAAGTGCGGGTCGAGCCGGACCTGGCCCACCAGGTCGCGCAGCGCCTCGGTGCCGGTTTCCTGGCAATAGTCCCGCAGCCCGTCGATGATCTTTTGCATGACGCCGGGGTCCCGGAAGGACGCCGTGCCGACCTGGACGGCGGCGGCGCCGGCGAGCATGAACTCGACGGCATCCTCGGCGTTCTGGATGCCGCCGCAGCCGATGATGGGGATGCGCACGGCGCGATGGCACTGGTGCACCAGCCGCAGGGCAATCGGCTTGATGGCCGGGCCGGACAGGCCGCCCATGACATTGCCCAGCTTGGGCTTGCGGGTACGCACGTCGATGGCCATGCCCAGCACCGTGTTGCCCATGACGATGGCGTCGGCGCCGGCGTCTTCCGCCGCCCGGGCCACGGCCGCGATGTGGCTGGCGTTGGGCGTGAGCTTGACCCAGACGGGGTGGCGCGTGCGTCGGCGGATGGCGCAGACCGCCTTGTAGGTGGTCTCGGGCAGCATGGCGAAGGCCATGCCGTCGGCTTCCAGGTTGGGGCACGAGATATTAGCCTCGATGGCGGCAACCTCGGGCAAGGACATCTGCTCGCACGCCAGGGCGAACGCCTGCGCGGTATCGGCGGAGATCGACACCACCACCGGCGTGTTGTAGCGGGTGTAGGGCGGCAGCACGCATTCGCGGTAATAGTCGAGCCCCTTGCTCGGGATGCCGATGGCGTTCAGCATGCCGCCATCGGCCTCGGCTACCCGTGGCGTGGGGTTGCCGGGCCGGGAGCTGGGGGAGACGCTCTTGATCACCAGCGCGCCAAGCTGGTTGAGGTCCAGCGCTTCGCGGTACTCGATGGCGAAGCAGCCGGAGGCGGGCATGACCGGGTTGCGCAGCGTCAAGTCGCCAACCCGAACGGTGAGATCAGCCAAACTCCACCTCCCCGACCACTTCACGAATGGAGAACACCGGGCCTTCCCGGCAGACCCGCAGGAATTGCTTGTCGCCATCGCAATCGAACAGCCGCACGCAGGACAGGCACACGCCCATGCCGCAGGCCATGCGCTGCTCCATGGCGACTTCGCCCACCACCTCGGGATGGTCGGCCAGCACGCGCTGCAGCAGCATCAGCAGGCGGTGCGAGCCGCACGTGTAGACCGCATCCGGGCGCTGCTGCCCGATCAGGCCGCGCATGCGTACTTCCATGGCCTGCACCGACGAGGAGCCATCGGCATCGAACACGCTATGCACTTGGGCGTTGGCGCCGCGCAGGAATGCGTGCTCCATCAGGTCGTCGCGGGTGCGGGCCGACATCACCGCGGTAATGGCGGTGCCAGCTTCGGCTGCCTGCTGGATCAGCGGCGCCATGGTGGCCAGGCCCACGCCGCGCGCCACCACCAGGATCCGCCTGAAATCCGGCCTGAAGGTGAAGGTGTTGCCGAGCGGGCCGACGATCTCCATGTGGCCATCCACCGGCAGGCTGGCCATGGCGCGCGTGCCCACGCCGGTCACGTTGTAGAGGAACTCGATGCGGCCCGCTTCCGGCCCCGCGCCATAGACGCTCATGGGGCGCAGCAAGAACGGCTGTTCCGTGTCGGTGGTAGGGCAGCGCAGCTGGTAGAACTGCCCGGGCTTCGTGATCCTGGCAATGGGCGCATCCGCTTCGAGGCGGATGTGCTTGTAGCGCTGGTTGACCCACGAATGTTCGACCACGCGGCAGCGATAAGACGCTACCGTGGCGGTGCTGTCCGGGCTGCACAAGGTTGCAGGCATGATGACTCCTGAGTCCTGACTAATGCGGTACGGGGCGATGCAATGCGAGCCGCCTATTCCAGCTCGACGCCCTTGAGCTCGGGGATGAGGAAGATCGTGGCGATCATGTCCAGCACGTAGATGCTGGCCAAGAGGGCAATGGCCACCTGGAAGGAATAGGCTGCGGCAAGGGCCCCGACCACAATGGGCCCGAAGCCGCCCACGCCACGCCCGATGTTGAACAGGACGTTTTGCGCGGTGGCGCGCGCCGCGGTGGGATAGGCTTCCGAGATCAGCGCGCCGTAGCCGCCGATCATGCCGTTGACGAACAGGCCCATGACCGCGCCGGCCCAGAGC
Source organism: Cupriavidus sp. 05L411 (assembly GCF_056398045.1). Taxonomy (NCBI): domain Bacteria; kingdom Pseudomonadati; phylum Pseudomonadota; class Betaproteobacteria; order Burkholderiales; family Burkholderiaceae; genus Cupriavidus; species Cupriavidus sp. 05L411. Next base: position 36,167 of record NZ_JBFTOQ010000004.1, read on the forward strand.
ATGGTGACGGGGTCCGACATCTGCGCATACGCGATCACCATCGCCACCGCGCCAGCCTGGAAGATCAGGAAGCTGGGCTTGCGCCCGATGCGGTCGGCCAGTTGGCCAAACACGTAGACGCCGACCATCATCCCCACGATGGTGACCGAGGTCCACATGGCGGACTTGGTCAGTGAGAAGCCCAGGGCTTTGGACAAATAGGTCGGCAGCCAGATCATGATGCCGTAGTAGCCAAAGTTCTGGACCGAGCACAGGATCACGATGCCGAGGCTGGTCCGCGTGGTGCGGCCATCGGCCACCAGCAGCTTGAACGCGCTCGGCTTGTTCTTGTGCTGGGCCTTGCCGTGGGCCTTGGCATGGCGCACGAACACTTCCGGCTCATGCAGCCGGTTGCGCACGAACCAGGCCACCAGCGCCGGCACCACGCCCAGCAGGAACATACCGCGCCAGCCGATATGCGGCAGCAGCAGCGGCGTCAGCAAGGACGCCAGCAGCACGCCGCTCTGCCAGCCCAGCGCCACGTACGACGACACCCGCGCGCGCTTGCTGGCGGGCCAGGCTTCCGCGGCCAGCGCCATGCCGATGCCGAACTCGCCGCCCAGGCCGATGCCGGCGATGGTGCGGTAGGCCAGCAAATCCCAGAAGCCCTGTGCGAACGCACACAGGCCGGTGAAGACCGCAAACAGCACGATGGTCCAGGTGAGCACGCGCACCCGCCCGTAACGGTCGCTCAGCGCGCCGAAGAGGATGCCGCCGGCAACTGCGCCGATCAGCGTCCACGTCACCAGGGCGCCGGACTGTCCGGTGCTCAGGCTCAACGCCACGCTGATGGCAGGCAGCATGAAACCGAGGATGAGCAGATCGAACCCATCCATCGCGTAACCGATGGCCGAGCCGGCCAGCGCCTTCCAGGCGTAGGGCGAGGCCTGGTCGGGTCGTAGGGGCGGGGCATCGGACGTGGGGACCGATGCGTGAGCGTTGGCTTCCATGGGCGTTCCTCTGAGCCTTTGTTGAGCATGTGCGCCGGCCGGCGGGTTGAGTCGTCGACGAGTAGCGCCCTTTGGTTCAATTGTTGCGCGGGTTAGCGGTGCTGCCGGCTGGCCCGGGTTACGGGACACCACTGGTAATCCGAAACGTGTCTCAATTTGTAGACTGCATGGAGAAAAAAATAACCGGATGGATCGGGCTGCAGGCACTACGCTGCAAATAGCCTTTGCCACTCGGTGCCTGTCTCGTTTTTTAGATTACGCGTGAAAAATCGCGTTTGCAAGGGATTTTTAGGCGCCTGGCAGCACCCAGGACTGTGGCCCGTGGGCACCTCGCGCTGGTCCGCAGCAGCCGTGACGGCACAATTGTCTAATTATTGAGAAAACCGTGGGCATTCATGCCGCGGTGCAGGCATTTGATAAACTCCGCTCCCATGAAAAAACCAGCAACAGCACGCGGCGACGCCCCGGTAAAGCAGGGCCAGTCCCAAGGTGGAACCACCAAGCCGGAAGGGCAATGGCACCATGGCGACCTGCGCGCTTCGCTGATCGCGTGGGGCACCCATCTGCTCGATACCGAGGGGATCGCGGGCATGAGCATGCGCACGGCAGCCAAGCTGGCTGGGGTTTCGCCGGGCGCGCCGGCCTATCACTTCAAGGACAGGAACGGGCTGCTGGCCGCCATTGCGGCCCAGGCGTTTCGCGACCTGGTGGCGTATCGCCGCCAGAGCGTAGAGAATATCGACCCTGCCGATGCGGCAGGCCGGCTGCGGGCGATCATGCTCGCCTACGTGGCGTTCGCCCAGGCGCATCCCGCGCGCTTTCACCTGATGTTCGGGCCGGAGATCGCGGACCGGGAGCAGTATCCGGAGCTGGCGGAGGCGGGCGCTGCCTCGTTCCAGGTGCTGCGCAGTGCCATCGGGCCCGTACTGCAGGCGCCAGGCGTCGGCGAGCTCAGCGAGGAGCAACTGGCCTTCTCCGTGTGGGCCGCCACGCATGGCCTGGCCACGCTGACCATCGACCGCCGCCGCCTGCCTGTGGCTTCCACGCACAAGCCCACGGCCGAGCAGATGGCCGATGTTGTCGTGCAGTTCTGCCTGGCGGCGTTGCGGGGGTCGGCAACGCCGCGCTAGGCCGGGGGCCTGGCCCGGTCAGTCCACCAGCACCTTGCGCTGCGTGCATGGCGGCATGCATCCGCCTCAGTCGGCGGGACGCCAGTTGCCATGGAAGCCGGCGGGCACGCGATGCGACAGGTGCACCAGCGCCACCGGCCCCTGCGCCAGCGCCTGCGCATTGAAGATGGCCATATCGCTGCGGTTCTCCGCGGCGCGCCAGATCACGGACAGTAGCCAGCCGTCGCCCTCGTCGGCATCGGCATGGCGCGGGACAAACACGGGTTCGCCGCATTTGTCGCCGGCCGGCGGCTGGTACTGCGCGACCTGCCCGGTGGCCAGGTCGATATGCGCCAGGCCGCTGCGCAGGCTGTCGCCCTTGGTGGAGGCGGAGATATCGCCGCTGCAGTAATAGCCGTGCCGGTAGGGCAGCATGGCAAAGCGCTCGTCCAGGCGCGGAAACTCGCCCGGCGTATCGCATAGCGGCTGCTCGCGATACGCGCCGGATTTCCCCGTCAGGTCGAAGGTCCAGCGCACCAGGCTGGCCACGGGTGCGCCGTTGGAGAGCGGGCGTCCGTCCGGGCCGGGGAACAGCGGCGGCACGTCGTACTTCATCATGTCGCAGACGATGCTGCCGGGCGGCGCGTCGAAGGCGTTCATCGGATGGAAGACGTAGCACGGATCGCCGGTGAACCAGCGCACGTCCGCCGCGGTGCCGTCGCGCGGCAGGATGCCGATGTGCGTGCCTTTGTCCGGCTCCCACGCATAGGCCGGCTGGCCGTTGGTGGCGCGCTCCATCGACCCCGTCAGCGGGAAGATGGGAAACAGGATGTGGGTGCGCGTCACCACGAAGTCATGGACCATGCTCGGGAACGGCGCGACGATATGCACGGAGCGCAGCAGCTTGCCCTGGCTGTCTGCCACATGCAGCATCAGGTCCGGCGTGAACGGGCCGCGGGCCCCATAGCCGAAGAAGACCATTTCGCCGTTGACCGGATCGATCTTGGGGTGCGCGGTCATGGGCCCGGAAAATTTCTCATCGAAGGTCTGGTAGCCGCGCGGCGCCAGCGATACCGGGTCCACTTCGAATGGCATATGCGCTTCTTCCAGCGCCAGCAGACGCCCGCCATGCCAGACCACGTTGGTATTGGCCACGGTGGAGTTCAGTTCAAGCAGCCTGGGGTCCGTCAGGTGCCGGCTTGCCAGCGAGCCTGACAAGCCTTCGCCGTTCTCGTTTTCCATGACCCATTTCGGCGTGCGGATCCAGCGGTTGCGGTAGGACACGCGGCCCTTCTCGATATGAAACGCGTGCAGCATGCCATCGCCAGAGAACCAATGATATTTGCCGCGCGGCGCGAACTGCGGATTCGGCCCGTTGCGGTAATAGGTGCCGCGCAGCCCGGCGGGCACCTCGCCGGTGACCGGCAGGTTGGGCGCGTCGCACTCGGCGTGCAGCGGCGCGAAGTAGCCGGACAAATAGGGCTCGTTGGTGGGGAAGGCGATGGCCATGGGTGCTGTCTCCGATCTGTTTTATTTACCTGCTTTTGATGGGTTTGATGCGCTTGGGCACCGCTGGATTCAGATGGCGCGCGCCTGGTCCTGCCAGTGCGGCTCGCGCAGCCGGCGCTTGAAGATCTTGCCGGTGTCTTCCCGCGGCAGCATCGCGTGGATCTCGACGATGCGCGGCACTTTGTAGTTGGCAATGCGCTCGCGCAGGAACGCTTGCACCTGCGCGCCGTCGAGGCTGTGCCCGGGGCTTGGCTGGACCGCGGCGGCCAGGCCTTCGCCGAACTCCGCATCGGGAATGCCGAAGACCGCGCAGTCCGCAATGCCCGGCATGGTCTGCAGCACCGACTCGATCTCCGCCGGATAGATATTCACACCGCCCGAAATGACCATATCGGCCTTGCGGTCGCAGATGTGCAGGAACCCGTCTTCATCCAGGTAGCCCATGTCGCCCAGCGTGATCAGCCCGTCGCGCTCCACGGCCGCGCGCGCTTCGGGCCGGTTGATGTAGGTGAAGTCGGGCAGGGCGCGCTGGCGCACATAGATCAGGCCGATTTCCCGCGCCGGCAGCGCGTTGCCGTCCTCGTCCAGGATGCGGATTTCGGCATCGGGGAGCGGGCTGCCTGCCGAGCCCGGATGGCGCAGCCAGTTCGCCGAGTCGGCAAACGTGGTGTAGCCCGCCTCGCTCGATCCGTAGGCCTCCGTGATGATGGGCCCGAACCACGCGATCATGGCCTGCTTGAGGGGAACGGGGCAGGGCGAGCCGGTCGAGGCCACCTGGCGCAGCGCGGACAGGTCATGCCCCGTGCGCGCTTCAGGCGGCAAGGCCAGCAGGCGCTGGTACATGGTCGGCACCAGATAGGCATGCGTGACCTTGTGGCGCGCCAGCAGCGCAAGCGTGCGCTGCGCATCGAAGCGCGGCTCCAGCACCAGCGTGGCGCCCAGGTTGCAGAAGTGCGAGAGGTAGGCCATGGCCGCGCTGTGGTAGATCGGCGCGCTTAGGTAGGCCGTTACGTCCGCTCCGGTGCCGTAGACGATGTCGGTGACCCGCTGCAGCCGCTGCTCCATGGCGGCACGCTCTTCGGGCGCGCCGGGAATGCGGCGCACGCCTTTGGGCTTGCCGGTGGTGCCGGAGGTATAGGCGATGGCCCCGTGCGAGGTGCCGGTGCGCGCCGGCATGGCTGGCAGGCCCGCCCCGAAATCCGCCCAGTGATGCGCCTGCGGGCTGGATGGCCGCGCTGCGCCGCGCGAGACCAGGATAACGCCGACGCCCGCGGGAATGCCTTCGCGCACCTGGTCGAGCAGGTCCGCATCGACAACCAGCGCGCGGGCGCCGCTGTCGGTCAGGATATGGTTGGCTTCGAGCGCCTTGAAGTGCCAGTTGATCGATGCCAGGTACAGCCCCGCCTGGCGGCAGGCCAGCACAAGCGCCACATACTCCGGGCTGTTGCGCAGCATGGCGGCGATGGTGTCGCCCTCCTTGCATTGCAGATCGTGCAGGCCAGCGAGAATGCGCCGGATCTCCCCCTTCATCCAGTCGGCCGAGTACGCTCGCCCGTCAAACCATAGTGCCGGAACCATCGTGTCTCCTGTCGGTGGTCGTCGCGCCTGCCAGGCGGCACGATCGATTCTTCTTTAACTATGCAGTGATCAGTTGTGGACTCTAGCAGGCGGATCATGACGTGGCAAGGAGGTTTTACGCGAGTGGAGGTGGACGGCAGTTGGCGGCACGCGGGGGCCGCGTGGTGGGGAGCAAGGGGGCGAGACGGCCACCGCGACCCCGAGGTTTTCCGATGTCCTGTGTTTTGCGGTCTATTGCGCAAACCAGGCTTTCGGCGAGGCATACGCAAGGTACAACGCGCTATAAGCCCCAACGAGGTCATCGAGGCTGAACGAGCGGTTCAACCCGCTCGGATTTGGAAGGATCCACACAGTCGACCCACCCAACATCGCGTTCTGGCGTCCCCATAAGACCTGCCGCTGACCTGAAATGGCTGCGTATGCGGCCTTCCCCAGGAAGGCGATACAGGTGGGGCGATGTAGTTCGATTTTCCTCAGCAATGCCGAAGTCGATGCATGGAATTCATGCGGTGAAAGCTGATCGGCCCGCGCGGTAGGCCGGGCAACGGCTGTTGTCAATCCGCACCGATGGACGAGCAGGTCCCGGTCGTTTTCCGGGCGCATCATCACTGGCGTGAAACCGGCCAGATGCAAGACTCGCCAGAAGCGGTTGCCCTTGCCTTCAAAGTGGTGGCCGCTTGCCGCCGCTCTCATGCCGGGATTGATTCCACAAAAAACGACTGCCAAGCCTTCCGATATCACGTCCSGTAGCGGCGGCGATGGTGCGCCGCCTGTGGGGTCGGAGAATACGCGCGGGTCCTGAACTTCGGTCATGTCGTTCGCCGTTTCAACCGCCGAGCAGCTTGCCGTTAAGGAGAATGTGCAGCGTTTTGACAAAGAGAACCCCAATCGCGAGGGTCAGCATGGCGAGCAGGATGATGGCAATCGCCTTCACGGGCCAGGCCTGGACGAACATCGCGTATTTCAGCGACGCAATCGCTAGCGCTGCCATTGGAAAGCTGATTGCCCACCAACCCGAAGCGAACGGCATTCCCCTGCGAAACACCTTGGGTGCCAGTGTGAGGAATACAAAGAGACCGAAGTAGAACAGCAACCCGGAGAAGGTGTCGACCCGCTGCGTAAAGTTCGTGTAGGCAAGAAAGCCCACTTCGAACGGCGCCATCAGGATCAGCAGGGAAGGGACCATGCTGGCGGGCAGCGGCTCGTGGTGGATCATTCGCGACATGATCATCGTAAAGAACAAGAGGGCAATCATCGTTCCCACGGCCAGCGCGAACAAGTTGACTTCATGCGCCCACGGCATTGGCATGGTCCCGCCGGCAACGGCGATATCCAACGTGGCCACACCCGGGATGAACCAGGCGGGAACCGCGTGCGCAGCGTCGATCTTTCCCCGCAGCAGCCGGCCCGCAATCGCGAAGCAGAGCGCAAGCGTGAAAACGGCACCCACCGTCCACATGACTTCGGAGAGCGTCTGGCTCAGTTGCGCAACGACCGAGGAAAGCAGCAGGATGGCGATCGTGATCGTGCCGAAGAAATTGCCGGCGACGGGATGCCGGTACTCGGCGACGACCGCCTCAGGATGTTTGACTGCCTTGACGAGATAGCCCACGCCCAGCACGACGAACACCACCAGGGCGAGGACGCCGGCTGCATCGGAGATCAGCGGACTGACCCCGAACTCGTGGCTGGCCTGGCGCCATGCAATGGACAGTCCGGCAATGCCCATTACCGACGCAAACAGGTTGACGGGCAAATTTCTGATCGAAGCGGTTGTCCGCAAGGCCTGCGGATGGGGACTCGAAAGCGTTGACACAGCACATTCTCCAGATTCGTTGGGACCTGAGATGTGGCGGCCCAGCGCAGCCAATCGACAAGCCTCAAATCGTTCGCCGCCTCGTTTGCCGGGGAGGTGCTGCCGATAATATGCTCTTCCACCTGCCAAGATAATCTGCCATTATTGGGAATCATCCTCCCAAAAAATGAGAACGTGGCCGATCGCTTCGAATCCATGTCGATCCTGGTGGCTGTGGTCGAAGCCGGCAGTTTTTCTGCTGCGGCGCACCAACTCAAGATGCCGCTCGCAACGGTGAGCCGCAAGGTCGGAGACCTCGAGTTGCACCTGAAAACCCGACTCCTGCATCGCTCCACCCGACAGCTTTCCCTCACCGAAGCCGGGCAAGCGTATGTCGCCGCATGCCGGCGCATTCTCGAGGAAGTGGGGGAGGCGGAGCGTGCGGCCTCGGGGGAGTATGCGGCGCCCAAAGGCGAGATCGTCATCACCGCACCCCTCGTCTTCGGACGCCTGCACGTTTTGCCCGTGGTCGCGGATTTCCTCAAGACCTATCCGGACATCGATGTGCGGATGGTGCTGACCGACCGCGTGGTGCCGCTTCTTGAAGAGCACGTCGATGTCGCATTGCGGGTTGCCGAACTGCCTGACAGCAGTTTCGTCGCGGCACGGATTGGCACAGTGCGCCGGGTGGTGTGCGCAAGCCCGGCCTACTTCGCCGAGCACGGCATGCCGACGAGCCCGCTTGAGCTCACCGCGCATGCATGCATCACGTTCGAACGGATGGCTTCCAGGCAGGTTTGGACCTTCATGTCGGGCAAGTCGGAAATCGCGGTGCCCGTCCGTTCGCGGCTTGCCGTCAGCACTGCCGAAGCCGCGGTCGATGCGGCGGTGGCCGGCGTCGGGATCACGCGCGTGGTGTCTTATCAGATGGCGAGCGCGTTGCGCGCCGGCGCGCTCAGGATCGTGCTCGCACCGTTCGAGCCGGCGCCGTGGCCCATCAGCCTTGTTCACACCGGACAGGGCATCCTGCCGCTGAAGTTGCGCGCTTTTCTCGATTTCGCCGCGCCGCGCTTGAAGGCTCGGGTGGTGGAGGTGGAAGTCTGACGCTTGCAGGTCGAGGGTGGGAGCGTCGCAAGTCGGGAAGAGACGACTGGGTAGCAGCCGGCAGAGGTCCCTTCCCGGCCATCTTCAGACGTTGGCCCATCGTTGCGCAGAGCCATCCGAACGGCAGCTCCGCACCAGACAACGGACTTTCGCGCTGCGACCGCGAGCGTTGCATTGTCGGCCGTAAGCCCTCCCACGCCGTACCATTACCAACTCTCCTCCACGCTCGCGCTGATTGTCCATCCTTTGCCATTCAGAAGAGATCAGCGAGCGCCTGCGCCAACCGCTCTTCATCTTCCAGTACTCATAAACGCTGGAAATCCGCCTTGCAGCCCGACGAGTCRCTTCAACGCGCGTTTGGGTTGCGCGATCAGGAAACAGTGAGAACGGCTTTCGGCTCGAGAAAAGCCTCGAGCCCAAACGTGCCGTACTCGCGGCCAATACCAGATTGCTTGAAGCCCCCGAATGGCGCGGCCGGTTCGTGTGCCAGCGTGTTGACCAGTACTCGACCCGCTTCGATTCGCCGTGCGAGCTCGCGCGCACGCTGGTCATCCGCCGAAAACACATACGCTTGCAAGCCGTAATTGGTGTCGTTGGCTATAGCCACCGCATCTTCCGTATCGCGGTACGTGATAATCGACAGCACAGGACCGAAGATCTCTTCGCGGGCAATCGCCATGTCGTTGGCCACATCGCTGAAGACGGTCGGACGGACGAACCATCCTGCGTCGATGCCGTCTGGCCGGCCTTCGCCTCCCGCGATCAGGCGCGCGCCTGAGTCGATGCCGATCCGGATATAGCGCTGCACGCGTTCCCACTGCTTCTGGCTGACCATCGGGCCGACAGTCGTCCGCGGATCGCGCGGGTCGCCTGCCTGCGTGCGCGCAACTTCCTGCTGGACCCGCGCTTCAAATTCCGCGAGCCGCTGCTGCGGCACCAGAATACGTGTGCCTGCGATGCAAGCCTGGCCGCTATTCATGAAGCCGGCCTGAATCACGAGCGGCACCACCTCGTCGAAGTTCGCGTCGTCGAGCACGAGCACCGGCGACTTGCCGCCAAGTTCGAGCGTCACGCGCTTCAACGTCTCGGCACCCGCGCGCAGAATCGTCTTGCCGACCGCGGTCGAACCGGTGAACGAGAGCTTTGCGACATCCGGATGCGAACTGATCTGCGCGCCGACTGTTTCGCCGCGTCCCGTCACGATATTGAACAAGCCCGGCGGCAAGCCGGCGTCGTGCAACGCTTCGGTGACGACGCGCGTCTGGATCGCGCTCATCTCGCTTGGCTTGATGACGGCCGTGCAACCCGCAGCCAACGCGGCGGCGAGTTTGCCGCAGATGAATCCCGCGTTGCTGTTCCACGGTGTAATCAGACCGGCGACACCTAGTGGCTGCATCACGACCTCGGCAATACCCACGCGACGCGTGAACGCGTAGTCCTGCAGCACCTTCGCCGCTTCGAGCAGCACATCGCTGGCATGCTGCGCCATCCAGCGACCGCGCGATACGGGGGCTCCGTATTCCTCGGTGATCGCCTCGTACAGCTCGTCCTCCCTGGCGACAACGGCTTCGTGCATGCGCCTGAGCATGTCGATGCGCTCGCGCTTGCTGGTGCGGGCAAACGCGGGAAACGCGCGCTTTGCGGCGGCGATCGCATCGCGCGCGTCTTGCGCATCGGCGAGACGCACGCGGCCAATTACCTGCTCGGTCGCCGGATTGAAGAGGTTGAACAATTCGTCGCCGTGCGGTGTAACGAAGGCGCCGTCGATATAGATTTTGTCGATGATCTGCATGGCTGCTCCAAGGGAACGTTCCAGACAACTAAAGATAGACCCGATGCATTGCGCTTACTAGTCGTACAATACTGCATGTACTATTGAAAAAATCGGGACAATGAAGACATCTGGCTTGGGCGAACTGGAGGCGGTGCTGGCGGTTGCGCGTCATCGCAGCTTTCGCGCGGCCGCGACGGATCTGGGCATGTCGACGTCTGCGCTCAGTCATGCGGTGGCGGCGCTCGAAGCGCGTATCGGCGTACGGCTCTTCAATCGTACGACGCGCAGCGTGTCGTTATCGGAAGCCGGCGCGCAGTTCGTCGACAGCGTCGCGCCCGCACTTTCGACGATCCGCGTCGCGATCGAACAGGCCGGCAGCTTCCGCGACACGCCGTTGGGCACGCTGCGCATCAATGCGTCAACCGGCGCGGCCAGGCAGGTGATGCCGCTCTTCATCGAATTCCTGCAGCGCTATCCGGAGATGAAGCTTGATCTGGTCACCGAAGGGCGCCTGATCGATATAGTCGTCGAAGGCTTCGATGCTGGCATTCGGCTGACCGAAACGGTGCCGCAGGGAATGATCGCGGTGCCGTTCGGTGACAGGCAGCGCTTTGCCGTGGTCGGCTGTCCAGCCTATTTTGCGAAGCAAGACCCGCCGCGCACGCCCGCCGATCTGAACGCACACCGCTGCATCCGCTCACGCATGCCGAGCGGCGCGATATATCAGTGGGAGTTCGAGCGGCACGGCGAAACGTTGCGTATCGACGGCAAAGGCGCACTGACGCTCGACGAGCCGGGCCTGATGCTGGCGGCGGCGCGTGCCGGTCTCGGTCTTGCGTATCTGACCGAATGGAACGTCGCCGCGGATCTGGAAGCTGGCACGCTGGTTCGCGTGCTGGACGATTGGACGCCCCCGCTCGACGGCCTCTGTCTGTACTATCCGGGCCGCCGCCACGTACCGGCCGGACTGCGCGCGCTGATCGACATGATTCGCAAACATGCCGACACGCGGCGGGCGCGCCGTCAGCGCACATCCGCATAGGGGCGGCGCCCGGTGCACGGACCTCTAGTGCCGCGTTACGAGATACGGACGACCGATGCTCCCCCCAAAGCTGCCGTTTACCTGATGAGACGCCGAACGGCAAATGTGGGTCGGGCACAGCCGGCCGTATAAGGCGGCAGACGAGAAGGCGACTATCGCAAATGTCGTCGGTCTAGCATCCGGATGTCGCCTCTCCACTGCAAGGACTATCGAGCCGCGAAAAACGAGCAATCTTTAGTTGGCACGTCCGGCTATGCATCAACCGGCGGCGATAACTGCGACAGGATCGCCAGGCGGCAGACCTCCAGTATTTCATCAGCGAGCAGTGAATCGTCGGGACACGCCCGCGATAACATGATCGCCCCTATTGCATGCGCAATCGTGTCAATCCGCCTGGCACGCGTCTCACGCCGCACGTGAGCGTCTAGCGCGCCATCATCGCGGCTCAGAGTCGCTAACAAGCTTTCCAGCCCGGCCGCAAAAGCCGCCCTCATCGGCTCCGGCTGACGCGCCGCATCTCCGCAAAGCGCCGCCATCGTGCATCCATCCCCGGGGTTGTCGCGGTGCTCCCGCGACAAATATTGCTGCACAAACGCGACAGCGTCGGCGCCCTCGGCTTTCTCCGCAGACTGGGTAAAGCCGCAAGCAGCAGCCTCGGCCATCAGATCGGCCTTGGACCCGAAATGCTTGTAGAACCCGCCGTGGGTGAAGCCGGCTGCCGCCATCAGATCCGCAACGCCAATCCCGTCGTAGCCACGCTCACGAAAGAGCGTCGACGCCGTTTCGACGATGTGTGCGCGATTCGCCTGCGCTTGCGCCTTGGTGATTTTCATACCGGGAGGACTCTTCGTTCACGTCTGCAGGTGCTCACTATACATTGATGTCGATCATAATCAAAATTCTTGACGCCAATGATTTCGTTCATCATCATTAGGAATGCACATCCACTCTTCCGATCTCACACGTCCACGCAACAGGCACAACATGCCCGATAAGACACTTCTAGAACCCTATTCCCTCGGCTCCCTGACGCTGGCAAACCGCGTCGTCATGGCCCCGCTGACCCGCAACCGCGCCGGCGCTGGCCTGGTACCCAGCGACCTGGCCGCCACTTACTACGCCCAGCGCGCGTCTGCGGGCCTGCTGATCACCGAAGCCACCCAGGTTTCAGCGCAGGCCCAGGGCTACCAGGACACTCCCGGCCTGTACACGCAAGAGCAGATCGACGGCTGGCGCAAGGTCACCGACGCCGTACACGCCAAGGGTGGGCGGATCTTCGTGCAGTTGTGGCACGTCGGCCGTGTCTCGCATGTGGCCCTGCAGCCAGGGGGAGTCGCGCCGGTCGCGCCCTCGGCCATCCGCGCCGTGACCAAGACGTTCGTCAACAACGGCTTCGCGGACGTGTCCGAACCGCGCGCGCTGGCACTCAATGAATTGCCGGGAATCGTGAGCGACTTCCACCAGGCCGCGGCCAACGCGATTGCTGCTAGCTTCGACGGCGTGGAGATCCACGGTGCCAACGGCTACCTGCTGGAGCAATTCATCAAGGACGGTGCCAACCAGCGCACCGACGCCTACGGTGGCTCCGTCGAGAACCGTGCGCGCTTGCTGCTGGAAGTCGTCGCCGCCGTGGCAAGGGAAATCGGTGCCGAACGCACCGGCGTACGCATCTCGCCGGTTTCGCCGGCTAACGCTATCTCCTGCAGCGACCCGCAGCCGCAGTACGACTACATCGCCGAGCAGCTCAGCGCACTAGGCATCGTCTACCTGCATGTCGTCGAGGGCGCCACCGGCGGCCCGCGCGACGTGGCCCCCTTCGACTACGACGCGCTGCGCAGCCGCTTCAAGCAAACCTACCTGGCCAACAACGGTTATGACCTGGCACTGGCGAGCGCCCGGCTCGCCGAGGGCAAAGCGGACTTGTTTGCCTTCGGCCGCCCGTTCATCAGCAAYCCMGATCTSGTCGAGCGCCTSAAGMGCGGCGCRSCRCTSGCGGCRCTGAACCCGGCCACGCTSTAYGGCGGYGGCGCCGAWGGCTACACCGACTACCCCACGCTGGCCGAAGCCAGCGCCGAGTAAGTACCACAACACAGACCTCATCCCGCGCCATTGCGGCCCGGAAATCCGCCTGATCTCCAGAGAAAACACACATGACCAGCAATGCCACCGTCCTTATCACCGGCGCTTCCAGCGGCATCGGCGCCACCTACGCCGAGCGCTTCGCGCGGCGTGGCCACCACCTCGTGCTGGTCGCGCGCGACAAGTCGCGGCTGGACGCGCTCGCCGCGCATCTGCGCAAGGAAACCAATGTCGCCGTCGACGTACTCCAGGCCGACCTGACTCAGGCGGCCGATTTGGCCACCGTCGAGTCGCGTTTGCGCGCAGATACCAGCATCGGCATCCTGATCAACAATGCCGGCATCGCCCAATCGGGCGGCTTCGTCGAGCAGACCGCCGACAGCATCGAACGCCTGATCACGCTCAACACCACCGCCCTGACGCGGCTGGCCGCAGCGATCGCCCCGCGCCTGGCGCAAGCCGGCGAAGGCGCGATCGTCAACATCGGCTCGGTCGTTGGCCTGGCGCCGGAGTTCGGCATGTCGGTCTACGGTGCGACCAAGGCTTTCGTACTGTTCCTGTCGCAGGGCCTGAGCCTGGAGCTCTCGCCCAGGGGCGTCTACGTGCAGGCGGTGCTGCCTGCGGCGACACGCACCGAGATCTGGGCGCGCGCCGGCATTGACCTCAACACGCTGCCCGAGGTGATGGAAGTGGGCGAGCTGGTCGACGCAGCGCTGGTTGGATTCGACCGGCGCGAGTTGATCACTATCCCGCCGCTGCACGAAGCTGCACGCTGGGACGCGCTGGATGGCGCACGCCAGGGGCTGCTCTCAGACATTCGGCAGGCGCTCGCCGCAGAGCGCTATCGGGCGACTTCCTGAGCCCGGAAGCTTCTGCGGGAACTTGAGCATCGTGACTAGCCGTCATGCCCTGCGACATCGACACTACATCCCCGCGCCGAACAGGACCCAGGGAGTTAACAATGACCCGTTCCGAAGTGCGTACCGAATCGGGCGCGTCTTACGTCCATGCGCCGAACCGCTCCATCGACGTCGCTGGAACTGCCTTCGCCTATCGCGAAATTGGCCCAGGCGGCGGAGTACCTCTGATCCTGCTCAACCATTGGGGTGCGGTCCTGGACAACTTCGACCCGAGGATCATCGATGGCCTTTCCGGCCGGCATCGCGTCGTCGCCATCGACTATCGGGGAATCGGCGCGTCTGGCGGTACAGCACCCGTGACGGTCGAGGAGATGGCGCTTGACATCATCGCCGTGATCCGCGCGCTGGGCTTTGCACAAGTCGACCTGCTCGGCTTCTCGCTAGGCGGCTTCGTGGCACAGGACGTAGTGATGAAAGCGCCCGACCTGGTGCGCAAGCTCATCCTCACCGGCACGGGGCCGGCCGGAGGCTGGGGTATCGATCAGGTGGGAGTAGTCTCCTGGCCGTTGATACTCAAGGGACTGCTCACGCTACGCGATCCCAAGTACTACCTGTTTTTCACCTCGACGGCCAATGGCCGACGCGCCGCGGGCGCCTTCCTGAAGCGGCTGAAGGAACGCAAGTCCAATCGCGTCAAAGGCCCCACGCCCAGCGCCTTCCTGCGCCAGCTCCGGGCGATCAAGGCATGGGGCCGGCGCGCGCCCCAGGACCTGAGCCGCGTCCGTGCGCCGGTCCTGATCGCCAACGGTGACAACGACATCATGGTGCCCACCGCACTCAGCCACGATATGGCCCGCCGGATTCCAGATGCGCAGTTGATCCTCTATGAGGACGCCGGGCATGGCGGCATTTTCCAGTACCACACCGACTTTGTGTCGAATGCCTTGGCATTCCTCGCTGAATGACGCAATGGCACTTCCATCTCCCTGCAACAGACCGGACCGCGTCCAGGAGAGTCCTGCCATGTCCATCGCGAAACTCGAACCCTAATTCAGAGCACGGGTCCGGGCGGAATGAGCGCAATCGCAATTCCGCCAACACTAGCGCTCAGAAGAAAGAACCTAAACCCATGAAAGCCTTCATCATCAATCGTTACGGCAAGCAAGAGAGCGGCCGGATCGCCGAAATGCCGGAGCCCGAACTGCGTCACGATGACGTCCTGATCCAGATCCACGCGGCGGGTGTCAATGCGCTGGACTCGAAGATCAGGAGCGGCGAATTCAAGCGGGTCCTTCCCTATCGATTGCCCCTAATCCTTGGCAACGACGTGGCCGGCACGGTCGTGCGGGTCGGCCCCCTTGTGAGCCGTTTCAAGCCGGGCGACGAGGTTTATGCCCGTCCCGATCAGGACCGCATCGGCACCTTTGCCGAATTCATCGCGGTCAAAGAGGCAGCGCTGGCACGCAAGCCTGCGAACCTGTCCATGGAGGAAGCCGCTTCCATCCCCCTGGTCGCGTTGACCGCCTGGCAAGTGCTAGTCGAAGTTGCCAAGCTGAAGCAGGGGCAGAAGGTGCTGATCCATGCGGGCTCTGGCGGCGTGGGCACCATCGCCATCCAGTTGGCCAAGCATTTGGGTGCCTTCGTTGCCACGACCACGAGCACGGGCAATGTCGAGTGGGTCAAGGCGCTGGGCGCAGATATCGTCATCGACTACAAGAAGCAGGACTTCGCAACCGAGCTGCGCGACTACGATGTGGTGCTGAACAGCCTCGGAAGCGACGAGCTGGAAAAATCGCTGCAGGTGCTTAAGCCAGGCGGACACCTCATATCCATTTCCGGTCCGCCCACACCCGAGTTCGGGGTCGAGCAGGGATTGGCCTGGCCGCTGAAGCTGGTGCTGCGCCTGCTGAGCCACGGCATCAGGAAGAAGGCCAAGCAGCGTGGCGTCACCTACGCGTTCGTATTCATGCGCGCCGAAGGAAACCAACTGCGCGAGATCACCTCGCTGATCGAGTCGGGATCCATCCGCCCCATTGTGGATCGCGTGTTCCCTCTCGACGCAGCGGCAAATGCTCTGACTTACGTCGATCTAGGACGCGCCAAGGGCAAGGTCATCGTCAAGGTGAAATAGACACGAGCAGACCGAGCTTGGACATTTCGCCTGGCACTATGCGTTTCGACACTTCCGCCATCGCAGCCCTGCTTTCGCCCCCTCAAGATCGCCATGAGAGCGGACTAGCTCCCTCTCGATCATCACAGGCAGTAACTGGCAGCGCCGCTCCAGTTGCGCGGGCCTGGTAGAAGGCTTGTGTCTTGGAAAAACTGGAACAGCAATTCCTCCTCTCACTCCTTGCGCAGCCGGCAACTTCCTCCCGTGGTTGCCCTTGCCTTGTACGTGCCTGCCAATCGGTCGCTTCCCCGGCCAGGAAGGGGCATTGACAGCGCCTGCTTGCAGGCTGGAAGCTGATACCCGTTCGTCCGAGAAGTCGTTGTCAAGCAAGCCCGCGCGACTTGCCTCCATTAATACCCATTCCATGGCCCCCGAATTAGGTGGTCGTCTTGCCCGACTTTGACGAGGTCACGTCGTGCGCGATCTGTGAGAGTCGCTTTTCGCCAAACAGTTGAAGCAACGCATTTTCTGCTGAACGCAAGGCCTCATTGATGTGCCGATTTACCGCCGCCTCTACCGGGCAATTGCGATTGTCGTCAGCCGGGCCGATCGCGAACAATGCGGTGTGCGCGATGGCCACGTAAACGTCTCTCACCGTAAGAGCGTCGAGGTCACATGCGAGTGCCCAACCTCCGCCTGGACCGCCTGTCGACCTTGCATATCCAGCTTCGCGTAGCGCAGCCATTGTGCGGCGAACAACGACGGGGTTTGTATGCAGCATCTGCGCGATCGTCTCCGAAGTGGTCGCGCCGCCGCGAAGATGCATGTGGATGAGTACGTGCAGAAGTCGAGCCAGCCGGGTATCACGTTGCATAACTTTGAGAATGTGGAAATGAGTAACTTTAGATGTTACGATATGTCGAGATTCTTGTGTACAACTGTCTCTTCGAGCAAGCATGAGTGCATACCGTCAAACCTATATTGAAACCAACGGCATCCGCCTGCACGTCGCTGAACAGGGCGATGGTCCGTTAGTGTTGCTTTGTCACGGCTTTCCCGAGACCTCGCATGCCTGGCGGCACCAGCTGGCTGCACTTGCGCGCGCCGGCTTCCGCGCAGTCGCCCCAGATTTGCGTGGCTACGGATCAAGCGAATGTCCAGCGGCGATCGGACAGTACACAACCTTAGACGTTGTCGCTGACCTGGTCGCGCTTGTTGATGTGCTCGGAGAACCCGACGCTGTCGTCGTGGGAAATGATTGGGGCGCAACCATTGCCTGGCAGGCTGCGATGCTTCGGCCCGACCGCTTTCGCGCGGTCGCTGCGCTCGGGGTGCCAATGATGGGCCGCGCGCCGATGGCGCCGAGTCGGCTTTTTCCGCAGACCGACCAGGCGTGGTTCTACACACATTACTTTTCCCAACCAGGGTTGGCCGAAACAGAACTTGAGCATGACGTTGCGGCCACACTGCGCAAGATCTATTTCTCTGCATCGGGCGATGTAGGTGTCCGCGACGCGAATACACCTAATCCCTTTGGACTTCTGTTACGGAGTCGCGGGCTCCTTGACTCTCTGAATGATCCGTCCTCGTTGCCCGCGTGGCTCGCCCCCGCCGACCTTGACAAATTTGTTCAGGCATTCAGCGTTTCTGGCTTTCGCGGCGGATTGAACTACTATCGCAACCTCGACCGCAACTGGGAAGTGCAAGCCGTTTTCGAGGGTCTGCGCGTCGAGGTCCCAGCGCTTTACCTTGTCGGCGAGCGCGACACAGGTCTGGCAATTCCAGGCATGCACGAGGTCATCGGCGCCATGCCCCAGCTCGTGCCAAACCTACGCGTCTCCCAAGTGATTCCGCGAGCAGGGCACTGGCTACAACAAGAGGCACCGGATTTAGTCAACTCCGCATTGATTGAGTTTCTTCGCGATCTTTGAGTTTGCCCCGGCGTGATCCGACGGTTCAACTGCGGATAGCGGACATTCCGCGCTCAAGGAGGAATGTCGGAGACGGGTCGAACTCGGCCCCATTCCTGCACATGGGAGAGTCGAGACGGCCCGGGTGACCGTAACCGTATAGTTCAAGGGATCGGTCCGACGGCTGAATGCGGCCGATGGCGTTGAGACACTCCGTAGACCCGGCTCCCGGCGAGATTTCAGGAGGGGGCGAACCCCGAACCGACAATCGTTCAACACAGGCCGATCTGAGCGGTTGGCAACCGGCAGGCCCAGTCTGCTCAGTGGGTAGATTGGGTTCTCAACACGATCGGCCAGGAGCGGACCTTGACATTGACAATCCGCAAGGCGTCCGCCACTATCCGGGGATGCCCCACATACGCCAGATGAACATGATGTGCTTCTCCATGACCGCCTTCGGCGGGCCATGAAGTCGTACGCATCCAGGATTCAGCGTGTGACTCGAAGCCCCGCCAACAATGACGGGGCTTTTTTGGTTCTCCGTCACTGATGGCCATGAACGGAGAATGGAAATGCTGGAGATTCGACGAGCCAGGCGAAGCGATGCCCAGGCGGCATTCGATATTCGCCGCCTGGCGATACAAGATCAATGCGGCACCGCCTATTCCCCGGAGCAGGTCCAGGCGTGGACGGCCGTACCGCTCACGGAGTGGTATAGAGACCTGGTGGAAAATCACTTTCATCTGGTCTGCATCCAGGGGGATCCCGTCGCCACAGGCATGCTTGACCTTGAAAAGAGAGAGTTGGGGGCAATCTTTGTCCACCCCGACTTCATGCAACGCGGCGTAGGTATGAAGATGGTGACCCATCTCGAATGCCTGGCGCGCCAGGCCGAGTTAACTGAGATCAATCTCGAGGCCACGCTGAACGCCGCCGCCTTTTACCGGCGATGTGGTTTCATCGGTGATACGCCGTCGATCTACCAATCCCCCTCGGGACTTCGGCTGGCCTGCATGCCCATGGTGAAGAAGCTTGCGTTGGCCCCTTCCGCGCCACGCCTACCATGCGTCTGCGATTGACGGATGATGACAAGCATCAGGATGCTCGTACATTACGCATCGAGCTTTCAAAGTATGCAGCGCATTCGCCATCCTATTGCCAGCACCTAAGGGGCGCGAATTCAGCCAATACAGACAGGATTTTTCCACCATCGGTGCCTATTCACTGAGTTCGCGCCAGGCTTCCAGAAGTTGCTTTGCTTGCGGAGATTCTCCAATCACCCAGGGATCGAGAGCGAAGGCAACCAGTTGTTGGCCACCCGCTTGCCGCGCAATGGCTAGTTGCCGCTGCAGCCGCAGCAGGCCGGCGGAGACGGCTTTGAAGCTGGTGGCGTCCTGGGAAGGCAGTTCCTGGAACAGTTCCACGATGAGGTCGAACGATGTCTCGCGGGTGCGCAGCAGCGCGAGCAACGGCGCTAGCGCCTGGTAGTTGTCCAGGCCGTTGACCCCGACGCCGTCCTGGATCATCGGGCGAATCACCACCTGGTCGAGTATGACGGCCCATAGCTCCTCCAGTGTGCCGGAAGAGGGCAAGCGGCTGTAGTAGGTGGAAATGGCCGGCTGCGGGGTGCGGCCTGCCGATGTGGCGGAGGCGATGGATTGGAGCCAGGGCACCAACAGGGCTTGCCGCTGCGGCGTGCCCCAGTTGTGCTGCTCCAGTTCGTAGGGAATGTACCAGCCGCTGAAATTGCTCCGCCTCGGCCATTTGGCCTGCTCGGCATAGGCCACGCTGCGTGCGCGAGTCTGGGCGAGAAAGCGTGGCAGCGTGGCGGCGTCGGGCGCGCCCAGTGCTTGCCACCAGCGTTCATCGTAGGGCAGTCCGAGCCGGATGCCCAGGCCGAGCTGGCCGCTATCGTCGAACAGGAAGTCCAGCAGCGCCTCGGGGATTTCCCAGGGCTGCTCGCCATCCATCGCGGCCCACTGGATCACGATCTCGCCGCAGCCCAGGGCGCGCACGGTCTTCAGGCGCTGGTGCCATTCCGCCTGCCCGAGTTCGAGGTGGCTGCGCCATACCTGCAAGAAGGTCGAAGCAAACACCGGCCGGCCGGTGCAGGCTGTGAGAGGGAGCAGGGGGAGCAGCGGCAACGCAGTTGCCGCGCGCAACAGGCGGCGGCGCCCTGGGGTGGAAAATGGATGGCGAGGGTCGAGGATAGGCTGGCTCATAAAGTCATGGGGCTTGCGCTGCTCAGATCGCGCGGGCGATTAGCTCGCGCATGATCTCGCTGGTGCCGCCGTAGATGCGCATGGCACGGGCGTCGACCCATGCGCGACCCATGCTGTATTCGGCCATATAACCATAGCCGCCATACATCTGCAGCAGGTCGTCGAGTATGCGGCCTTGCAGTTCGGTGGCGTTGAGCTTGGCGATGGCGGCGGTGACAGGGTCGAGGCGGTCCTGCAACTGCAGCGTTAGGCAATGGTCTAGGAACACGCGCAGCATGGCCAACTGCGCACGGCCATCGGCCAGCTTGAAGCGGGTGTTTTGGTAGTCGATCACGCGCCGGCCGAAGGCCTTGCGCTGGCGTGTGTAGGCGATCGCCTCTTCCAGCATGCCTTCCAGTGAGGCGCAGGCCCGCAATGCAATAGCCAGGCGTTCCGGCGCCAGTTGCTGGGCCAGCAGGTCAAAGCCGCTGTTTTCCGCGCCCAGCAGACGATCGGCGCCGACCGGTACATCGTCGAAGAACAACTCACAGGTGTCTTGCGCGTGCTGGCCGATTTTGGCCAGGGGCGGTCCCTTGCGCAAGCCCGGCATGCCGTCGTCCAGACAGAACAGGGAGAGGCCGCGCGCGCCCAGCTCCGGTTTGGTGCTAGCGGCCACGATCACCAGTCCGGCGTTGACGCCGTTGGTGATAAACGTTTTTTGCCCGCTCAGCACGTAGCCGCCGTTGCCGTCGGGGCGGGCGCGGGTGCGGATCGCCTTGAGGTCGCTGCCGGCATCGGGCTCGGTCATGGCGATGGCGCCGATGCACTCGCCGCGCGCCATGGCGGGGAGCCATCGCATCTGCTGGGCTGGGGTGCCGTAGCGGTGCAGATAGGGGGCGACCATGTCCGAGTGGATGGAGAAGCCGATGCCGAGGTAGTTGGCGCGCGCCAGTTCCTCGATCACCACGGTGGCATGGCCGAA
Organism: Cupriavidus sp. 05L411; assembly: GCF_056398045.1. Taxonomy (NCBI): domain Bacteria; kingdom Pseudomonadati; phylum Pseudomonadota; class Betaproteobacteria; order Burkholderiales; family Burkholderiaceae; genus Cupriavidus; species Cupriavidus sp. 05L411. The sequence continues at coordinate 57,209 of NZ_JBFTOQ010000004.1, forward strand.
GTCGCCGCCGGCGCCGAAGGGCTCGGGCAGGGCGCAGTTGAGCAGGCCGGCGCTGCCCGCGCGTTGCCACAGGTGTTTCGGCGTGATTCCCTGGCGCTCCCATCCGGCATAGCACGGGGTGATTTCCTGGGCGATAAAGCGCTGTACCTGCTCGCGGAATTGTTCGTGGTCGTCTCGGAAGACTGGGCGCATGGGTGGCTTATTTGCTGTAAGGGTCGGTGCGGCTGACCTGGCCGCGCAGTACGGGCCTGGCCGCGCTGCCGGTCAGGAACAGGCTGTAGTGGTCGCCCGGCTGCAGTGCAGGCAGTGCCAGTTCGGGCGCGCGCGCGCTGCCGCACGCGGCATTGACGATTGCGCTGACCGGGTTGATGGCGCGATGGACGGCGCTGTGGGGCCGCACGGCCTGGAAGATCGATGTGCCGGACGGTGCCAGCGCCAACTGGGCGCCCTCGCAGTCGCGGATGGCGTTGTAGAAGCGCAGTTCCGCTTTGAGCGCATCCGGGCCGCCGCTGCCGTCGTCCAGCGGGACCACCGACAGCTTGCCGCCGGTGCGCGCCAGCAGCAGCGTGGTGAAGGTGTCTGGCTGCACCTGCAGAGTGGCGGCCTCTTTGCCGTCGACGCGCACGGTGAAGGGCTGGCCGCCCTTGACCACGGCATAGGTGGTGGCGGCGGGGCCATTGCCGCCGATGGCCTGGGCCTGGCCCCGGGCTACCACCACGGTAGCCGTGGCGGCGTCCGGGTTGAGCACCCGGACGTAGGCGGATCCCTGCGGCGGACGCGCCGCATAGAGCTGGGCCAGCGCGCCTTCGGTGGCGGGCGGCGCGGCGCAGACGGTTGCCGCAGCCATGCTGGCCAGCGTGGCGGCAAGGGTTGTTCGCAAGGCGTGGAACTTGGGCATGGCTATTCCTTCGCACCGCTCAGGCGCGCCTGCAGGTACTGGCGCTCCAGCTGCTTGCGATCGACCTTGTCGGTGCTGGTGGTGGGGAAGCGGGCGCAGGCGACCAGTTCGGAAGGGATCATGTACGGCGGCAGGCTCCGCCCCAGCGCTTGTTTCCAGTCGGCCAGCGCCGCCGGCGGCGGTGGCTCGGCGGCTTGGCTTGCGGGGCTGTCTTCCAGTTCGAGGAAACCGATCATGCGGACGATCGCGCCGTCCGCGCGCCGCAATGCGACCGCCGCGCCCGCGCGTACGCCGGCCAGGCTGGCTAGCGCGGCATCCACTTCGGCCAGTTCGATGCGGTAGCCGTGCAGCTTGATCTGGTCGTCGGCGCGTCCCCGGAAATGCACCAGCCCGGCGGCGTCGATATGCGCGAGATCGCCGCTGCGGTACGCGCGCTTGCCCTGGTGAAGAAACAGGCGGGTCTGGTTGAGGTCGGGCCGGTTCAGGTAGCCGCGCATCACGTGGTCGCCGGCGATGCACAGCTCGCCCTGGTCGAGGAACAGTGCCGCGTAGGGCTTGGCCCGGCCGATCGGGAACGGATTGGGGGCTTGCTGGCGCAGCGCGGCGTCGATTTCGACCCAGGTGGTGGAGCAGGTTGCCTCCGTGGGGCCATAGGAGTTGACGATGCGCGCGGCCGGGAAGCGTTCCCACAGCGCCTCGGCCAGCGTCGGCGATAGCGATTCGGCGCCAAAAAGGAAAATCTTAAGTTCGGGCAGGGTGGCCGCGTTGAAGGCGGGGTTGAGCAACTGCTGGCGCACGAATGACGGCGTCGACGCCCACATCGTGACGTGGTGGCGCGCCAGGTAGGCGGCGAAGGCGTCGCGCTCGGCGGTCAGCTCGCGCGGGCACAGCACGCAGGTGCCACCCAGGCCCAGCGCGCCAACTACGTTGAACAGCGAGAAGTCGAAGCTGAACAGCATCTGGTCCATGAACACTGGCGCGGCGTCCAGCCGCAGGCAGTCGCGGATCCAGCCGGCGAACAGGCCCAGGCTCTCGCGGCCGATCTGCACGCCCTTGGGGTCGCCGGTGCTGCCCGAGGTGAATATGATGTAGGCCACGCCGCGCTCCTTCAGGACCGTGGCGGCGGTGCCGGGGCGGAAGACGTCGTTGTCCGCCTCGTACACCAGCGGCGCCCCGACGATCTCGATGATGCGGCGCACGCGCCCGGCCGGGTTGATGCGGTCCACCGGCACGAAGGGCACGCCAAGCGTCAGGCAGCCGAGCATGGCCACCAGGAAGGCGGCCTCCTTGTGGCCGACGATCACCAGCGGCACGTCGGGGCGGGCGCCGGCCGCGCGGGCGGCGGCTGCCCAGGCCCCGGTACGGGCGCGCAGCGTGTTCCAGCTCAGGCCGTCCTGCATATCCACCACGGCCAGGGCGCCGCCCGCCGAGTCGGGATCGGCGAAGCGGAAATTGTCAAAGTCAAAGCGCATGGGGAACTCCGGATGGCGCGTCCGAACGGGGCTCAGGCATGGCCCTGGGCGGTGATGAAGGCGGCCAGCGTGCGCACTGATTCGAGATGGACGTCGATCTCGGTGGGCGGGATCTTGCAGCCGAACTCGCGTTCGACCGCCAGGGCCAGGTCCACCGCGCTGAGCGAGTCGACCAGGCCGGACTCGATCAGCAGGGTGTCAGGATCGACCCGGGTGAGGATCACGCTTTCGATGATCTTGACGAGCTTGTTTTCGACTGCCGCCTGGTTGTCGGTGAATTGCGTGTGCATTGGATAGTCTCCCTGCGCCTGCGGCGCTCAGCATTGGATTCAGAATTGGAAATAGAGAAAGCGCGCTTCCTGGTGCAGGTTGGCCAGGCACAGGAAGAGCAGGACCAGCATGACCGCGGCCCAGCCCGGCGTGGGCCGCCAGCGCAGCACGGACCAGCTGCTTTGCTGCGCGCGCGCCAGCGCCGGCGACCAGCGGCCCAGGATCTGGTGGGCGTTGGGCGCCAGCCAGACAATGGCCAGCATCGCCAGCAGGTAGAGCAGCTGCAGGTGGCGCCCGGCCAGCATGCGCCAGGCGTCGCCCGGGGTGAGCGTGGCATCCGGCCACGGCAGCGCGGCGATGGCTTCGAAGCCGCGCAGGCCGGCCAGGCCTTCCAGCAGGGCCAGGGCGTCGTGCATGCCGCTGGCGCGGAAGAACACCTGCGCCACCAGCACGGCGGCAAAGGTCAGCAGCACGCAGGCCACGCGCGTTGCGGCCCGCGTCTGCCGCGCGGCGGCGGGCTTGCGGCCGGCCACGAAGATGCGCCAGGCGTGGTTGACCGACAGGTAGCCCGCATGCAGCAGGCCAAATACCAGGTACTGCAGGCCGGCGCCGTGCCAGATGCCGGCCAGGCCCATGGTGAAGGCGGTCGGCAGCACGATCATGGCGGCGAAGCCGTCGGCGGTGGCCACCCCGGCCGCGCCGACTGGCAGGCCCCGAGCGGTGCGCCTGCGCGATACCGCCATGGCCACCGGGTAGTACAGGTAGGCGGTCAGGTAGCGCGTCAGCGTGATGTGCCAGCGCGCCCAGAAATCGATGATGCTCGATGCCTTGTAGGGCGAGTTGAAGTTGAGCGGGAAGCGGATGCCGAACATCTTGGCCAGGCCGAGCGCCATGTCCGAGTAGCCGGAAAAATCGAAGTAAAGCTGCAGCGCATACGACAGGCTGGCACCCCAGGCGGCCCAGAACCGCAGGCTGGCCGGATCGGCGAAGCCCGCGTCGGCATAGGGCGCAATGGCATCGGCCAGCAGCACCTTCTTGGCCAGCCCGATGACGAACAGCATGCCGCCGACCGACAGGTTCTCTGCCTTGAAACGGTAGTTCTCCCGTTGCGCGAACTGCGGCATCATCTCCTTGTGGTGCAGGATGGGCCCGGCGATCAGGTGCGGGAAGAAGGTCACGAACAGCACGTAGCTCAGCGGGCTGCGTTCGCTCACGATGCCGGCGCGGCAGTCCAGCAGGTAGCCGATCTGGGTGAAGGTGAAGAACGAGATGCCGAGCGGCAGGATCACGGACCCCGCCGGGCTGGCGCCGCTCAGGCCAAGCTCATGCAGGAAGCCCAGCAGCGCGGTGAAATACTTGTAGTGAAGCAGCAGGCCGAGATCCGCCGCCACGCCGAGCGCCGTCGCCAGCGTCTGCAGCACGGTGCGTCCCTTGAAATACAGGATCAGCTGGCTCCCCCCGTAATTGAAGGCGATCGACACGGCCAGCAACGCCACGAACTGCGGGTTCCACCAGCCGTAGAAGACGAACGAGGTCAGGCACAGCCATGCGGCGGCCGCGCGCAGGGACCGGGCGCCCAGCAGGTAATGCACCAGCAGCGCGACGGGCAGGAACAGCAGCAGGAAGAGCAGGGAGTTGAAGAGCATGGTGGTTGGCTATGGCTTGTCCCTTACCGCGATGGCAGGGTGGCCAGGGTTGTTTTCTCTTCCTCGGTCAGCGGCAGGGACAACGCCATCTCCGAGAATTCCCAGATCACCAGCCGCAGGCTGGCAGGCCATTGCGCGCGTTGCCGGAGCGCGGCCTGGAGCGCGCCGGAGAACTGCCCGCCGTCCAGGCTCAGGTTCCAGACCTGGCGGCCCAGCCGCATGCCCAGGCGCTCGGCGAAGTGGCTGCGCCGGCCGTTGGAGCTGCCGGCCAGCAACACCTCGGGTGGCGCCACCTCATCGAGCAGGCCGCCCGCGGTCTCCGGCTTGATGGTTTGCTCCCGCACCAGGTCGGGCAGCGGGCGCCAGCGGTCGGGGGCGTGTCCCAGGCCGGCCAGCACCAGCAAGTCGCCCACGCGCACGGTGGCGCCGGCGGCGTTGCCTACGGCGTAGCGTTGCTGGCCTGGCTGCCCCAGGAAGTGCAGGGCTGCCGCTGCCACCGCTTCGGCGCTGGTGGTGGCGCCGTGGTTGTTCATATGCACGTCGGTGCGGAAATAGCCAGGCGTGCGGGTGTCCAGCGCAGCGCGCAGGTCCACATACGGCACCTGGCTGGCGGCAAGGCTGGCGTGCCAGTCGTCCAGGCGCTCGCGCATCGCCTGCGATGCCTGCAAGCCGCACAGGCGTGCCGCCTCGATGCGCGATTTGTCGGGCACGGCCACGACCAGCACCCGCACCCCGGCCGCGCGCAACTCGCCAACCCAATGCCGCATCAACCGCAGGCGCTCGGCAAAGGCTTGCGCGTGGCCGGGCGGCGGTTGCAGGCCGTCGCGATAGAACAGCCAGCCCGGGCATCCCTGCACGACCTGCTCGCCAAGGTTGCCCAGCAACCGGTAGCGCAGCGCGGCCAGCCCTGTCTCCACTTGCGCTTGCGCCGGCAAGCTCAGGGTTTGCCTGAGCACCTGGCCCGCCGAGCCGTCCAGCCAGGCTGGCTGAGTCAGCCCGGCGAGCCGGGGGCGGGCCTGCCACAGCGAGTGAATGCCCCAGGCCAGCCCCGCCGCCAGCAAGGTGGCGCACACGGCCGCGCCCAGGCGGTGGGATGGCTCGGTATCGTGCTTGATGGTCATGCCTTTAGCGCCCCACGGCGGCCTGGAGCCGCTTGCGCCAGGTATCGGCGCTCATCAGCGAGGCGTTGTCCCACAGGCCRCGCGCGTCCGGCCCCTGCGAGWAGGMSGGYTCGAACAGYTGCCAGACCAGCACCTGCGGCGGTTGCTGGCGGAAGGCGGGGGATTCCAGGTACTCCAGCAGCATGACCCACGGCCCCACGTTGCCGGGTTTCCAGTTGACCGAGACCGGGCGGTCCAACGTGTTCGAGAGCATCTGCGGATAGCCGAAATAGGGCTGGACCATGCTGTGGCCGGTCACATGCACCGGCGCCGCGGCGTCGTCCAGCAGGGCCTGGTTGTCGGCGGTCTTGCGTATCGTGAACGTTTCGCGCCCGACCGCCTTCTTGCGCTCGGGCGTCAGGAACAGTTCAGACAGATCGCCGTAGCGCCGCTCGTTGGACAAGGCGCCCAGCGCCATGCCGCTGCCGGGCTGGCCGGCGAGCTTCGGCACCTGCTGCGCGACCATCTCGGCGGTGGCCCGGGCGGTGGCGTCGGCGGCGGCCTGCGTCCAGTGCTGGTCGGTGCGGTAATAGACGTCGCGCCCTTCGTTCCTGAGCTTGAGCAGCACGGCTTCATCGTCGAAGCTGGGCACGCCCGCCTTGCGCAGTCTGCCGAGCACGGTCTGGTAGCGCGCGGCGACGTCGGCGCTCATGGATTTGCCGTCCGGCAGCTTGTCCTGGTAGAAACGCGCCTTGTCGGGCACCAGCAGCACCACCAGCCGGATATCGCGCGCCATCAGCGCGCTGCGCGCCTCGGTCACCAGCGCCGCGGACGCATCGATGCCGGCCGTATCGACGTGTGTCAGGCTGCCCCAGCCCGGGAACAGCCAGTTGTCCTTGCCTTCGATGATGATGGACGAACTGTCGGCGCAGGCCATGGCCGACCAGGCAAGAGCGGCGCCGGCCAGGCCGCGGCCCAGCCAGGTGCGGACGCGCCGGGGTGGGCGCAGCGGTGTTTCGCAAGACGGGTGCATGGGTATCATTTCTTTGGGAGCGATGGCGGGGAGCGCCGCAATCGGCGTTTCAGTAAGAGAAGGTCAGGTTCATGAACAGCCCCTTGGCGCGATTGGCGTGTCCGGCGAGCCCCGCGCGGTATTGCACGCCCCAGTCCAGGTAGGAGCGCGGCGCGTTGTATCGGTCTTGCCGGAACCAGTAGCGCAGGTTGAAGCCGGGGCCGGCGCCAATCGACCAGGTGGCGCCGTTGCCTTGCAGGCTGGTGCTGCCCGACACCGTGCCCAGCGTGCCGGAGGCGCGGCTCTTCTGCCACAGCCAGTCGGCGCCCAGCACCACGTAAGGAAACAGGATCAGCCGCTCGTCGATGGCGTCGAGGCGGAAGCTGCGGCCGGCCCGGATCTCACCGGCGGCGAAGGCCTGGTCGCGGCGCAGGCGGCCCGAGCCGCTGGCGGTCTCGGCGCCGGTGCTGTTGTCGCGCAGCGAGTAGCGCGCGGCGATATCCTGCAAGCTGTAGCCACCCTGCACATAGCCTTCAACGGTGAACCAGCTCGGCACATCCAGCCGCAGCCCGCTGCCTTCGTAGATGCCGTAGGTGACATAGGTGAGCCATCCGCCGGAGCCGGCATCGGCCTCATAACGGGCGCTCTGGTTTTGCCGGTTGAGCGCGCAGCGCTGGCTGGCGTCGGCCGGGATCAGCATGCCGCTGCGGGTGGCGGTGCCGAGCAGGAACTGGCGCTCCAGCCCAAAGGTGAGGCCAACCTCATGCGACGGCGTGAAGCGCAGCCCCAGCGCGCCCACGGTGGTGGGCACGCCGGCGATGCCGCGGCTGCGCGACTCGCCCAGGTCCGTGTGGGCCGCCGCCGCGCCGCCGCAGGGGTCCGAAAGGCGTTGCGCGTGCGTCTTGCCGCCATTGTCGTAGATCGTGCTCGACAAGCGCCCGTAGAGTTCGAAGGTCCGGTTCGAGGTRTTGAGGAAGGTKGGCGGGCGCCAGAATATCTCCGCGGTGCCGAAGGCCGCATCGCCCGGCGTGGAAATGGCGGCGCCGCCAAAATCCGCCGCCGCCGGCCGGGCGCCGCGGTAAGCCGCGGATACATAGCCTCCCCACTCGCGCGAGAATCCCGCGATCGCGCCGCGCGTGTTGTAGCGCTGCTCCTCGTCCAGGGCGAGCGCGCCCGCATCGGCCTGGTCGATGGCCTGCATCAGCGTTTGCGTGGCGCCGCGCTTGTCGCCCGCGCCGGCGCGCGCATAGCCCTCGTCGAGGATGGCGAGCGGTGGCACCTTGCCGGTCGCGCGGGCGGCCTGGATGTCGCGCAAGGCTTGTTCCGGCATGCCCAGCCGCTGATTGACATAGGCGCGCCGCATCAGCAGGCCGGCATCGCCGGCTTGCCGCTCCAGCGCGGTATTCAGCCGCGTGGCGGCCTCGCGGGCCTGCAAGCGGTTGCCGGCCGCCAGCGCGGTGGTCAGCAGCGCCTGGCTCTGCTCGCCCGGGTCGTGCTCGACGGCCTTGCGCGCTTGCGCGATCGCTTCCTGGTAGTCGTGCCGGCCATAGGCGGCATAGGCCAGCGCGGCAGGGCTGCCGCCGGAGGCGTCCGCCGGCAGCAGTTCGCACGCCGTGCCATAGGGCGTGTCGCGGCAGTGCTGTACCGGGGGAGGAAAGCTGGCGAGCGTCAGCGCGGCCTTGGGCGCCCGCGCGCGGCCGGCTTCGTCCAGGCGCCTGCGCACGGCCTTGTCCTTGCCGTCCAGCGCGGCCAGCAGCGCCTGCACGCGCTGGCCGTTGCCGGCGGCCAGCGCCGCGTCGGCGGCGATCAGGCGCACATTGTGCCGCTGCTCGTCGTCCAGCCAGTCCTGCCCGAGCGCGCTGTCGAAGTCGGCTTCCGCCTGGGCGGTCTTGCCCTGGCGCTGCCGCAGGTAGGCTCGCATCAGCAGGGCCACGGTATCTTCGCTGTCTTGCCGCAGCGCTTCGCCGGCCGCGCTTTCTGCTTCGGCGAGCTGTTCGTCCAGCATCAGCGCGGTGACAAGCAGCAGGCGGTGGCTGGCCGTGTCGGGCGCCAGCGCGACCGCCTGCCGGGCCGGTGCGATGGCGTCGGCCGCACGATTGGCGATCAGCGCCTGGTAGCCAGGCTGGGCGGAGGGTACCGACATCTGGCGCAGCAGGCCTTGGCGGCGCGCGATCAGGTCGGACCGGTTGGGCGCGCCGGCGGCCAGCGCGCGTTCGATGGCCCGCAGGGCACCCTTGTCGTCGCCTTGCGCGGCCAGGGCGTCCTGCCACAGCAGCGCCCACGCGCCTTGGCTCGGGTCGGCGGCGAATGCTCTCTGCGCGGCGGCGGCGGCGGTTTTGTAGTCGCCGTCGTTGTAGGCGGCGTAGGCTTGCGTGGCAAACGGAAAGCCCGTGCGAAAGGCCTGCGTGGCCGGGGCCGCGCCGCCCTGGGCGCCGGCGCGCAGCGCGGCGTGCGCCTCGCGCAGGGCGGGGCTGTCGGCCCCGGCAGCGCTGGCGGCCGCCACGGCGCGTTCGGCTTGCGCCAGCTTGCCCTGCTTTTGCAGCGAGTAGATCAGCAGCAGGTGCAGCTGCGCCACGTCCGGCCGCAGCCGGATGGCGGCTTGTGCCCTGGCCTGGGCCTTTGCGTAGCTGCCCTTGTCATAGGCTTTGTAGCCTTCGTCGGCCAGTTGCCAGGCTTTGCCCCTGAGCGGCGCGTCGCTGGCGGCCGGCTCGGCGAACGCGGGGGCCGCCGGCAGCAGGGCGGCGCCGCTCAGCGACGAGAGCAGGACAATCAAACGGGTGCGCGCCCTCATGCGGCGGCTCCGTGCGGTGCGGCGGTGGAGGGGGCCATGTTCTGCTGGAAGGCAATCGCTTCGAGCAGGGTGACCTCGTCCAGCCAGCCTTGCTCCAGCAGGATCTTGCCGAGCGGCCGGTGCGCGGTGGCCTGCAGGTCGAGGGCGCGGGCCAGCTTGGTCTCGTCGATGGCGTGCCACGACAGCAGCAGTTCGCCAAGCCGGCGCCGCTGCTGCGTCAATTGATCGGACGAAGGGAAGTCATGCATGGTCTTGTCCCACACCAGCCGCTGGCCAAAGAACATGTGGCCGAGAAAGAGCCGCCACGCGCGCGCAGCGGCCATGGCGTTGATAAAGTTGCCGATCATCATGCGCGGCACCGACAGCAGGCCATGCTCCCAGCCGTACATGCTGCCAACGAAGTAGATCCGTTGCAGCGTGCGCAGCGCCAGTGCGATGGTGTTGAGCCACATCAGCGTGCCCAGCCAGCTCCCGGGCCGGAACAGCGGGGGATAGTGGACGGTCCACCAGCCCATGGCATCGGCGAGGTAAAACAGCAGGAAGTTGGCCAGCAGCAGATAGGCCAGGATCGAGATAAAGGAGGTCACGAGGCCCTTGCGGTCGCGGTACAACAGGTATTTGGTGGTCAGAGAGCCGGACCAGCCGACTTGCTGCCAGCCTTGCAGGCCGATGCCCAGCAGCCAGCGCGCCTTTTGCCGGTAGGCGGTGCGGAAGGTGTCGGGGAAATACTCGCGCACGCCCAGCGGCATGGAGATGGTTCCGATCTTTTCCTTGCCCAGGCCGAACCACGACACCCGGCGCGTGGCGTACTCCACCTTGAATTTGCCGAAAATCTGCTTCATGCCGCGCCGCGACAGGCGCGCCCCGATGTCGTAGTCCTCGGTCAGGCTGTCGGTGTTGAAGGGCTGGTTGTTGGTCTGCGCCGACAGCTCCACCAGCGCGCGGCGCGAGAAGCAGGTGCCGACGCCGGCCGAGGGCACCATCTTCGACAGGCTTTCGCGCACCACCATATCCTTGGTGTGCCACTCGGCGAACTCGTCCATATAGGTGCCGGCCACCAGTTCGTACCAGCTGCGTTCGAGCGAGGCGACCGGCAACTGGATGAAGTCGATGCGCGGCAACAGGTAGTTGTAGTACTTCAGTTCGAGCGGGTGGAGCACGTCTTCGCTGTCGTGCAGGATCATGCCGGCGAAGGGCACGGGCATGTCCCGTTCATGCATCAGGATGGCCTGCACGATCCAGTTCAGGCAGTCCGCCTTGCAGGTGGGGCCGTTGTGCGGCACCTCCACGCGCACCAGCTGCCGGTAGCGGCGGCGCATGCGCTCCACCTCGTCGATGGTGCGCGCATCGTTGCAGTAGGTGCCGACAAAGATCATGTAGTTCTGGTATTCCAGCGTGGAAACCATGTTTTCCAGCATCGGCGCGATGACGTCGAACTCCAGCCAGGCCGGCACCATGATGGCGAGCGGCTGTTCCTCGCACGCGCGCAGCTGCCCGGTGGAGAGCGGCTTGTGGCGGCGCCGCACGACCAGGCCGCGGTAGGCCTCGCGCAGCCAGTACCAGAGATCGATGAACAGGTCGTCGATGCTGGACAGCAGGATCAGCGTGGCCACCACGGCGGTGACGATCTCGAGGCCGCGGTAATAGTCGGCGACGAGGTAGGGCCAATACATGGAGGACAGGAACGACATGGGTGGCTTACTTCTTTGTCCGGCGCGCGCGGTTGGCGAGATAGGCGAAGAACAACAGGGCTGCCAGGCAGGAACCAAAGCCGAGGATCAGCAGGTGGCTGGCGGCCATGCGGCGCAGTTTCTGGAGGATCCCGGGCGTTTCGGAGGGATCGCTGTCCGGGCTGGCGCTGTCGAGCCAGGCGCGCGGGCCGTCGGCGCCGACCACCATGACGTTGCCCCTGTTGAACACGAAGGGCTGTCCCGGGCTGCCTCCAGGCGCGCCCATGGCCTGCCAGAGGATGCCGTCGCGGCCACCGCCGCCGATCACTTCGGCGGCGCCGAGGCCGGCCACGCCGGCGACGTCCAGCCACTGTATTTCACGGCCATTGATCTGGAGGTGGCCCTGGGCTGGCACGCGTACCTTGGGCTCTATGCCTTGCAGCTTGACGTCCATGGCCAGGAAGGGACGGGTGGGCCGGGCGGCCTGGTCCTTGCCGGCCAGCACCAGTTCCGCGCCATAGGGCGACAAGCCGCTGGCGGCTGCCAGACGCACCACCTGGGCCAGCCGGGCGCCGGCGTCCAGCAGATAGCTGTCCGGCACGATCAGCTGCGGCCGGCCTGCCATCAGCGGCAGCAGGCTGACGAAGGAGCCGTCCGTCCTGGCGGCGCCCGAGCGCAGGTGGCTGCTCGGCAGCACGGTGACCGGGTAGCCCTGCGGGGTTTCGTTGCAGTCGACCGATACCGGCTGACGCTGGAACGAAACGCGCAGCACGTTGCGCACGTTCAGGGCATAGCCCGGCACCTGGGCCAGCAAGCGATTGCGGCGGCCGTTGGCCTCGATCTGGCGAGCCGCCAGCAGCACGTCGTTCCAGAATACCGAGACCACAGGCGGACTGCCTGAGGCACCCGGCGCGGCGGCGACATCGACCACCACCTCGCTGGGCGCGCGGCCGTCGCTAGCCGCCGCGCTGAGCGGGAAGCTGGCGGTCCAGTCGGCGCGCGCGATCACATCGAGGGCGCTGTCAGCGTTGCTCAGGCTGCTCAGCGACGTGGCCGAGTGCTCGCCCTGGTCGGGCTGCATGGCGGCGCGTACCGCGACCTTGCGCGAGTCCAGCGTGCGGCGCCACAAGCCGCTCAGGATGCCGGCGGCTTCGGCACCTGCATCCGGGGCGATGGCGATGACAGGGTGGCCGCCCAGCATGGTCAGCTGGATCTGTTTGGCGGACAGCGGTGTTCCGGCCACCGGCGCGCGGCTGGCGCGCCAGGCGGCGAAGGCCCGCGCCGCATCCACGTCGTCCTGCAGTTGCGCCGCCAGCGCATCCAGCGCGGTCTTCAGCCTGGCTTGCAGGGCGGTGTCCACCACCGCCAGGTCCGCGGTGACGGCAGGCGCGCCCAGCACCAGCAGCGCGCCGAGTTCCGCCTCGCTGCCGACGCGGTGCTGTGCGCTGGCATCCAGCGCCGCGAAAGCCGGTACCTGCCGCAGTCCCGCCGGTACGTTCAGTTCACGCGTGTCGATGATATCGCCTGGCGCGGGGAAGGCGCGCATGGTGGCGCGCTTGCCGCCGTTCTCCAGCGCCACACCGATCCGCCACGCGGCGTCGAAGGCGGCGCGGTCGAGCCGGTTGGCGGCGAACAGGATGGCGGCGTTGGCCGGCAGCGAAACCCAGGCGTCCTCCAGGGTGGGCAGGGCCGCGGCGTCATAGCGATAGCTCAGGCGGGTGGAGGGCGCGATCGTCAGTGAGTTGCCCAGCGGGCGGTCGATCTCGCACAGCCGTTGCGCGGTATTGGACGACCAGATCACGCCTAGCCGGACGAAGCCGCTCGCGCGCGCGCGCCGCTCGACGGCCAGCGCGCGGGCGGCTTCCCCCTCGCCGTTTTCAAAGCGGCGCGCGAAGGCGGGGCGGCCGTCGATGGAAAGCAGCAGGTTGGTGCGGCCGTCCTCTGTCTTTATATAGTGCGAGTCGAACGCGATCGAGGCGTCCGCTAGCGGTACGTTGCGCGGTACCGGCAGATAGAACTCGTGACGCGAATCGCTATGGTTCATGATCACCGGCGCGGTGAACCCGAGATCGGCGAGCGTCACGGTACGGCTCAACCAGGTGTCGGCCTCCAGCGCGCGGATGGCGTCTCCGGGCACCCCGGCAAACGCCGTCAGCGGCAGCGCCAGGGCGGCGTAGATCAGGCCGCGCCGGAAGCGGGCAGGGTAAGGCAGGTGGCAAAGACGCAGGACCATGGCGCAGATAGATGGAGAAGTAGCAAGAGGTTCTTGGGAGAGGGGCGGTGCCGCTCAGGCCGTCCGCGCAGCGGGCCGGAAGTCCTCGAGGGGGCGGCCGCACAGCGCGGCAACGATGCGCTGGCAGGCTCGCCCGTCGCCATAGGGATTGACTTGCCGGCGGCATTGCTCGTAGAGCGCGGTGTCGTCCAGCAGGCGGTTGACCTCGGCTACGATGCGGTTGGTGTCGGTGCCGACCAGCTTGACGGTGCCGGCAGCCACCGCTTCCGGCCGCTCGGTGGTGTCGCGCATCACCAGCACGGGCTTGCCCAGGTGCGGCGCTTCCTCCTGCACGCCGCCGGAGTCCGTCAGCACCAGGTAGGCTTCGCGCATCAGCCAGACGAAATCGAGATACTCGAGCGGCTCGATCAGATGCACGTTGCCGATGCCGGCGAGCTTGCGCATGACGGTTTCACGCACACGCGGGTTCAGGTGAACCGGATAGACAATCTGCACGTCGGCACGGCGCGCCAGCAGGGCTAGTGCTTCGCAGATCCGCTCGAACCCCTCGCCGAAACTCTCGCGGCGATGGCCTGTCACCAGCAACAGGCGGCGGCGCGGGTTCAACCATGCATGGCGGGCGGCAATGGTGTTGGCTAGGCAGGCATCGTCGTCCAGGCGCTGGCAGGTCAGGGCAAGTGCGTCGATCACCGTGTTGCCGGTGACGAAGATCTCGCCGGCCAGGTTTTCCTTGAGTAGGTTGTCGCGCGCAGCCGGCGTCGGTGCAAACAGCAGGCCGCTGATCGCATCCGCCACGCGGCGGTTCATCTCTTCCGGAAAGGGCGAGGCCAGATTGCCGGTGCGCAGCCCTGCCTCCACATGCGCCACCGGGACGCCGCGATGGAAGGCCGCCACTGCCGCGGCAGCGGCTGTGGTGGTATCGCCGTGCACCAAGACGTGATCGGGCCTGACGCCGCCGAACACCTGATCGAAGCGTGCCACCAGGAGGCCGAAAAGGCCGTTCAGCGTCTGGTTTGGCGCCATGATATCGAGGTCATAGTCCGCCTGCAGCGCGAACAGCGACATCACCTGATCCAGCATCTGCCGGTGCTGGCCGCTGACGCACAGCACGCTGTGCACGCCGGGCTCGCGATTCAGCGCTTGCACCAGCGGCGCCATCTTAATGGCTTCGGGCCGAGTTCCCACAATCGAAAGCACTCTCATGCCGGCTGGTTCTCTCAAGATATATGTTTTATTAGGTTGCCGGCCGGTACGAAAAGCTGGATTTAGCGTTGACGTATTGCATCGTGCAAGCAATTCGGGACGGATTCTAGTAGCCCAATTCAATGCAAGTGTTTGCTGGATAGGAAAAAACCTTTGAATCGGCGAATTGCTTACATTTTTTGACAATCTAAAAAGTAGGGAGAAATGGCACTTTGCCTTGCTTGAGCGGAGTGCTTTTGTGGGAGGATACGGGCGGGGGATTCGCGGCGACAGGGTATGAGTGACAGCGTTTTTCCGGAAATATCCCCCGGTCCGAGGGGATTGATGGTCGATTTCCCATGGCGGAGCGATTCGGCACAGTGGCTTCCAGACCCCTCGGTCGCAAGTTGGGAAGCGTATAGGTGATGCGCTTACGGAGATGCGGTCGATGCGTCAACCTCACCCAAATGAGGGAGGGCATGCCCAATGGTGTTTTTTGGAATTTACGAATTATGAAGAGCAATTCATAAGCGCAAGGTAGTGTTAGTTGATGGATTGGAAGAGGTGATTTTGACTTTGGGATCTCGACAGGATTGGCATATTTATTTATCGATATTGTTTGGCTGACCGCTTGTCTTATTTGATATCCCTGATAACATCTCGTCCCGATCCAGTGATGGACTTGCGCGGGAGAAAGCGTGCCATTGGCTTATCCAGAGTGTCCATCAGGAGCACGGTGGCGAGGGCAGCGAGCGACGCCCGATGCGCCGGCGTGGCTGTCCGTGACGTTTTCCAGGACCTCATCGGTCCACGGCAGAGCGCTCCAATGCATGGAGAATCCGCAGCGAGCAAGAACGGCAGTGCTGTTCATGCCAGCCCGAACGCCGTATCGCATTCTTTCAGCATCCTGCTCGTGCCCGCGCAGGCAATGTACTTTCCGTCGGCTGGGCGTCACGCTGCCTGGCGGCAGACAGGTAGTGGTGGGAACGTCTCTCTCGCCGGATCGCGTGATCGCACGTGAGGCCGAGATGACCCGGCTGGTATTTCCGCCTATGGCTCAATATGACCGCTTATACGTCGCGTGGATCTGTCTCGCATAGTGAAAATGGCACGGAGGGCAAGACCGCCGGCGCCGGTGTTGCCCGCGCCCATCTTCTGATCGTCAACAGCCGGCCCGACGAGCTGCGTCCATTGATCGAACTGCTGTGCAGTGAGCAGTATCGCGTCAGCGTGGCATTCGATGGCGCGCAGGGCTATCACCGGGCACAAGCGCTTTCGCCCAGCCTGATCCTGCTGGACGTGCGGCTGCCTGGCCTCGACGGCTTCTCCGCCTGCCGCCTGCTCAAGGCGAATCCACGGACCAGGGACATCCCCGTTATCTTTCTGACCGACGCCAACAGCATCGAGGAACGCCTGTACGGTCTGCAGAACGGTGGAGTGGACTATATCCTTAGGTCGTCCGAGCCGGTAGAGGTGTCGGCGCGCATCAGGATTCACCTTGCGCTGGCGGCGCGGCGCCCTGCGGACGAGGTCGTGCTGCCGCCTTCAGCCCTCAGCGGGGACCAGGTGCTGGTTCAGGCGGTCGCGCAGTATCTGACCGATAGCCTTGCCGCCACGCCGAACCTGGCAGAGCTCGCGCGGCGCTTTGGCACCCATGAAAAACGCTTATCGCGCGCTTTCCGCGAGCAGTTGGGCAAGACCGTATTCGAATACCTGCGAGAGAGCCGACTGCTCCTGTCGAAGCGCCTGCTGGCGGAGACCTCGTTGAAGATCGTCGACATTGCCGCGCAAGTCGGCTTCTCCAGCGCGGCAAACTTTGCCACCGCATTTCGCGAGCAGTTCGGCCTCACGCCAAAGGCATTCCGGCATTCGGTGCAGGGCTCCGAGCAGCCGTTGAGCGCGTAGTGCGCTGTGCCGGCCGTGCTAGCCCCGGCGCGATCACGCTCACCGCTGCAGTTCTTCGTCGAGGTCGGTGCACTGATCCATGTGGCTAGCGTGATCCTGTCGACTTCCGATGAACGGCTGTCATTGGGCGTACTCAACGACCAGCAATGCCGTGGCCATGGTTTTTCCAGGATTCGAAATGACATGCTGAACATCCGCTGGATAGCGCGCGGACTCGCCGTGCCGGACTTTCTTCTCACTGGGGCCGGATTGAACGGTGACGCAGCCGCTCATTACGGACAGATGTTCTTTCGAGCCACTCTCATGCGGCTCGGATGCGAGTACGCCACCAGGATGGATCGACAGCTCATACCATTCCACCCGGCTTGCAAGGTCCACCGGGCCGAGAATCTTCAACTCGCATTTGCCATCCGGGCTTCTGATCACCGGGATCGAGTGAGCGGGAATGACCGTCACGGTTGGCGTCGGCTTGTCGGCCTGCCCACCGGAAAGGAACTCGGCCAGGCCAATCCCCAAGGCGTTCGCCAATCGCCACAAGACCGCTACCGTGGGATTGGCGAGATTCCGCTCAACCTGCGAAAGCATCGATTTGGATACGCCAGCACGCCGGGAAAGCTCGTCGAGAGAGAGCTTGCGTGCCTGGCGAAGCAATTGCAGCCTGGCTCCAATGACGGGGGGGCCTTCTGCGAACGCCTCGGCCGGGGGGACTTGTGCCATGAAATGAGATCCTGTAAAGTGAACAGAACGTTCGATATACAGAACACGTTCGGTTTATCGATCATTCTCAGTTTACAGGAGCACCGCTGTGCCGACAACAGACGCATTCTACGCAGCCATCCGCCAGGAGCTCGAGTCCATTGAACAAGCCGGTCTGTTCAAGACCGAGCGTGTCATCGCCTCTCCCCAGGGCAGCCTTATCAGGACTACCGATGGGAAGGAAGTCATCAACCTGTGCGCTAACAACTACCTGGGCCTCTCGTCCCATCCGGAGGTCGTGGAGGCTGCGCATCGCGCGCTCGCCGAACGTGGTTTTGGCTTGAGCTCCGTTCGGTTCATTTGTGGTACGCAAGACCTRCACAAGTCGCTCGAGGCGCGTCTCGCGAGCTTTCTCGGCACCGAGGACACGATCCTCTACGGCTCGGCGTTCGATGCAAACGGGGGCCTGTTCGAGACGCTCCTTGGTCCGGACGACGCTGTCATCAGCGACGAACTGAACCACGCGTCGATCATCGATGGCATCCGGCTCTGTAAAGCCAAGCGTTTCCGCTACAAGAACAATGACCTGGAGGATCTTCGCGAGCAGTTGAAGGCGGCCGATGCCGCAGGCGCACGTTTCAAGCTCGTCTTTACCGACGGCGTATTCTCGATGGATGGCACGATTGCCCGGCTCGACGAGATCCGCGAGATCTGCGACGAGTTCGGGGCGCTCCTGGGGATTGACGAGTGCCATGCCACCGGCTTCCTTGGGCCGCGTGGCCGCGGCTCTCACGAACACCGTGGGATCTTCGGAAAGGTCGACATCATCACCGGAACGCTTGGCAAAGCGCTTGGGGGCGCCTCGGGCGGCTTTACGAGTGGGCGAAAAGAAGTCGTGGCGTTGCTGCGCCAGCGCTCCCGGCCTTATCTTTTCTCGAACACGGTGGCGCCGTGCATCGTGGGCGCGACACTCAAGGTGCTCGACCTGCTCGAAGCCGATACCGCGTTGCGAGACAAGCTCGAGCGCAATGCGCGGTACTTCCGCAGCAAGCTCGGCACGCTGGGTTTCGACGTGAAGCTAGGCGACCACCCCATCATTCCCGTCATGGTGTACGACGCGGAAATGGCGCAGCGGCTGTCCCGGCGTCTGCTGGAGCTGGGCGTCTATGTCATCGGTTTCTTCTATCCCGTGGTCCCCAGGGGGCAGGCACGCATCCGCGTGCAGATCAGCGCCTTGCACGGCAGCGCCGAGCTGGACCAGGCGTTGGAGGCGTTCGAGATCGCAGGCAAAGAACTGGGGATCATTCAATGACAAAGCCAGCCAGGGTTCTGATCATTGGCGCCAACGGCCAATTGGGAACAGAGTTGGCGTCGGCGCTGGCCGATCGCTATGGCAAGCAGAATATCGTCACGAGCGACATGGTGCCGCATGGCCGCCACCCGCACCTCACGCATGCAATGCTCGACGTAACCGATCGGGCGCAACTCCGCGATGTCATCGAGCGGCATGGGATCACCCAGATCTATCACTTGGCAGCCGCATTGTCGGCAACCGGAGAGAAGTCGCCCACATGGGCGTGGCAACTCAACATGAACGGCCTGCTGAACGTGCTGGAGGCGGCGCGTCACCAGAAGCTCGACAAAGTATTCTGGCCCAGTTCGATTGCGGCATTCGGCCCGACAACGCCGCCGGACGCCACACCCCAAAGCACCATCATGGAGCCCAAGACCGTCTACGGCATCTCCAAGCTGGCGGGCGAAGGGTGGTGCCGTTGGTACTTTGAGAACCATGGCGTGGATGTCCGGAGCCTGCGGTATCCAGGATTGATTTCCTACAAGACGCCTCCAGGCGGCGGAACCACGGACTACGCAATCGATATCTTCCATTCGGCGCTCAGGGCGCAACCCTATGCCTGCTTCCTGGAGAAAGATGAAGCCCTGCCAATGATGTACATGCCGGACGCCGTTCGCGCGACCATCGAGCTGATGGAGGCGCCTGGCGCCAGCATCTCCGAGCGGGGAAGCTACAACCTTGCGGGCTTGAGCTTCACGCCTGGCGATATTGCGAACGAGATCCGGCGGCATTGCCCGGGGTTCGATGTCAGGTACGAGCCTGATTTCCGTCAGGAAATTGCCGGTGGATGGCCTGACTCTATCGACGACTCGGTAGCCAGGCGGGATTGGAACTGGAGACCTGAATTCGGCCTCAAGGAGATGGTGGCCGATATGCTGAAAAACCTGGCAACGCTGAACCAGGGTAGCGCCTTGGAATGCGTGAGTTGAGACCGGGTTGGCACAGCAGGTAAAGCCAGGAGCCCGGGCGCCGGCCAGCCTCGCGGCATGACAGCAGGCTGCGCGAAGGTCGTTGCACGGTAGCGCGGGAAACGTATTGACAGGGTCGAGACCCAGTGATAGAAGATCGCCTCGATTTCGGACGCTAGGGTGCGTTGTCGGGGAATGAAGGCGATCAGGACGATGCGCGATGCCGCGCGGGCGATAGACAAGGCGCGAGGCGCCGGCCGCATCGATCCGAATAACGATTACCAGAGGAGACAACTCATGATCACGGCTGCAAATCCAGCAATCCGACTTTCCGGCCGCGAGGGCCGCCTTCGACATCGGAGGGTTCATGCTGGCGCACTACCGGCGCGAAGCCGGGCAACCCGTATCCGGAAGGTCATTGCGCGCCGGAACCAATTCACGGGGGAGAGCCGTGCGGGTGCTGACAAGCGTTCGCGGGTCTGAGAGGAGATCAATATGACTGACGTAAGGAAACGGCTCGACGAAGAGCGGGCCCACGAGGAGAAGGATCTCCATCGCGGGCTCAAGGACCGGCACATCCAGATGATCGCCATCGGCGGCGCCATCGGTGTCGGACTGTTTCTGGGAGCGGGGCGCGCGATCGCCATCGCCGGCCCGGGACTGATGCTGAGTTATGCCATCGGCGGCGTGGCGATCTTCTTCATCATGCGCGCGCTGGGCGAGCTGCTGCTGTACCGCCCGGTGACCGGATCCTTTGCAACCTACGCCGAGGAATTTGTCGGCCCCTTTGCCGGCTTCGCCACCGGCTGGTCGTACTGGTTCATGTGGGTGGTCACCGGGATGGCCGAGATCACCGCGGTCGCAGTCTACGTGCACTACTGGTTCCCGGACGTGCCGCAGTGGATACCGGCGCTGGCCACCCTGGCGGTGCTGTACCTGGTGAATTGCATCGCGGTCGCGGTATTCGGTGAGCTGGAATTCTGGTTCGCGCTGATCAAGGTGGTGACCATCATCGCCATGATCGTGATCGGGCTGGCGATCATCTTCTTCGGTGTGACACCGCTCGGCCCGACGGCCAGCTTCTCGAACCTGTGGACGCATGGCGGCTTCATGCCGTTCGGGACGCTCGGCGTGGTGCTGACCTTGCAGATCGTCATGTTCGCCTACCAGGGCGTGGAACTGATCGGTGTCACCGCGGGGGAGGCGCAGAATCCCGAGAAGGTGTTGCCGCATGCGACCAACGGCGTCGTCTGGCGCATCCTGATCTTCTACGTTGGCGCGCTGATCGTCATGATGGCGCTGGTGCCCTGGAATGAGCTGAAGCCCGGCGTCAGCCCCTTCGTCTACGTGTTCGAGAGGATCGGCATTCCGGGGGCGGCCGCGATCGTCAATCTGGTCGTCATCACGGCGGCAGCCTCATCTTGCAACAGCGGCATCTTCAGCACCGGGCGCATGCTGTACACGCTGGCGCAGTTTGGCCAGGCGCCGCGCGCCTTCGGCAGGGTCAGCAGCAAGCATGTGCCGTCCACCGCCATCACGTTCTCGGCCGTGCTGATGGGCATCGGCGTGCTGCTCAACTACATCGTGCCGGAGCAGGTCTTCGTCTGGGTCACCAGCATTTCGCTGGTCGGTTCGCTGTGGACCTGGTCGATCATCATGATTGCCCACCTCGGCTATCGCAAGGCAATCGCCGCCGGCCGGGTCAAGGCGGTGGACTTTCGCATGCCTGGCGCGCCTTATGCCAACTGGCTGGTGGTCGCCTTCATGATCGCGGTTGCGGCGCTGCTGTCGCTCGATCCGGGTACCCGGGTGGCGCTCTACGTGGCACCTGTGTGGTTCGCGCTGCTCGGCATCGGCTATCGGCTCACCAAATCGCGTGCGCCGCTTGAGGGGCATGTCCGAAAGTCGGCTTGATCACGGTCCCGCGCGCTGCCGGTGTTCCCACGCGGCGGCGCGCCGCGCCGGACCCCGGCAGGTTGAATCTGCAGCCAATCTCGGTCGGTCGGCCCATGATTGATCAATGACTGATCCGCACCTATACGCGGACACCTGAGGTCGTGAATTCCGTGAAGCCGATTGCGCCGGCCAGACATGCACGACGGATGGGCAGGCAGAGAACTCCTGCCCCGAATGCCGGACTGACGTATGCCAATTGGTTTCTAACGCCGACGGCAAAGGCAGCCGGGTTGCCCTGTGCGGCGCCAACACAGTCAGCAATGCGAGCCAGTCAACCATCTCAAGCTTGTCGGCCAGGGGCTGCGGTATCAAGCGTTCTTTTTCCGAGGCCTTCTGCAAGGCTGCGTTGAATAGCGTTTCAGCGGTCATGACTGCACTCGATTTCGTGAAGTAGGGCGGCTTCCAGTGGCTTGCGTCCTCTTCCAGGCAGCGTATCGATCAGGCATGCAAACCGCACACGGCCGGAAGCAGGCGGCGATAGCGATCGACTCGTCGCGAAAGAAGACACGCTGTTTGATATAGCCCCCGCGGGCGATGGACTGCAGGGCCGCTCGGCAATCAAATCTGCCGTAGATCCGCCCGCCTCGATGGCCACCAAGTGTGCCCGGCACCGAACTCTCATAGGGCTTGCCGTCCCGTCCGATCAGCGTCCAGGTTCTCGATTCGGTCATGGTCCGATCCACCATTTAGGCTCACACAAAATGATGGAACGTGAGTTCCACGCCAATTCGTTCACCCTGCCGGACGCGACTGATCGCGTGCTTGAGGTTGACCCGATAGTCGCCACGCGTGCCTTTGATCGGGCGCTGAGCTGTCGTGATAATGGCCACATCGCCAAGTTTGAGCGGAACGACCAGCGGCCGTGATTGCATGCGTGGGCGCTGCTCCGTCATGACAAACTCCCCTCCGAGGAAGTCGTCGCCCGGTGTCGTAAGCAAGGCAACGACTTGCATCGGGAATACGTGCTCTGCATCACTGCGTTGGTGCAACGCGACGTAGTCTCCGGCACTCAGCCGGCTCAAGTAAGACTGGCCGCGCTTCTGTCCCGCGGCGCTGCATTGCTGGAGGAACGCCGACAATTCCTCTGGATAGCGGTAACTTATGTCCAGTCGCTCGTTCCACGAGTTGGCAATTGCCGCGAGCTTGGGATAAAACGCTTCGTGCAGCGACTGCCACGGGTCTGGTAAGTTCTGATCGAAGTAGAACAGATCACCTTGCCCGAGTTCGGTGGTCACCAAGGGCATTCTGCGAGTCTTTCCGTCGAAATCGGTCCGCCGCGCCAGCTCGCGCGCCCGATCGGCAGCAAGCAGCCCCGGGATCACGGCGTAGCCGTCCGCATCCAGGTGGCCGTATATGGCAAGCCAATCCAGTTGATCGAGCGCATCGGAGAATTGCGTCATGGCAGCATCCTTTCAGGTTTGAGCCTCGCGTTGGAGCAATTCGCGCTTGCGATCCACGCCCCAGCGGTAGCCGGCGATATCGCCATCGCGCCGCACCACGCGGTGGCATGGAATGGCCACGGCAATGTGGTTCGCAGCACAGGCCTGCGCTACGGCACGCACGGCCTTGGGAGCGCCGATGCGCTCGGCGATCTCCGCGTAGCTCACAGTCGTGCCCGGCGGAATCTCGCGCAGAACCCGCCAGACGCGCTCCTGGAAGGCCGTGCCCTGTACGTCCAACGGCAGGTGCAGACCGATAGCCGGTGCCTCGATGAATCCCACCACCTGGGCGATCAAATGCTCGAACTCAGCATCGCCGCCGATAAGCTGCGCCTTGCGGAACTGGTCCTGCAGGTCACGCACCAGCGCATCCGGGTCATCACCCAACAGAATGGCACAAATGCCGCGCTGGCTCTGCGCCACCAGAATGGCACCTAGCGAGCACTGCCCCACCGCGAATCGAATGACCGCCCCGGTGCCGCCTGCCAGGTAGTCTCGCGCCCGCATGCCCAGCAGATGGTCGGAGGCTTCGTAGAACCGGCTATTGGAGTTGAAGCCGGCGCCATAAATCGCGTTGGTGACCGAAGTGTTGGGTGTGCTCAACTCCTCCCTCAACTTGCGGGCACGATCGGCCGAGCTGTAGGCCTTGGGGGTGAGGCCCGTTTCGGCCTTGAACAGGCGATGGAAGTGGAACGGGCTCATGCCGATTTCGGCCGCCAGGTCGTCGAGCTGGGGCGGTGTCTCTGACGCCTCGATCAGGCGACAGGCACGCTCCACCAGCGCGGCGCGCTCGACTGCAGCGCTGGTCTGGTCGCCACGCGCGCGGCGGCTGGGGCGGTAGCCCGCCGCTTCGGCAATTTTTGCCGAGTCGAAGAACTCCACGTTTTCGCGCTTGGGCAATCGTGCCGTAGAGCTAGGCTGACAGTACACGCCCGTGGTGCGCACAGCGTAGACGAAGTGCCCATCGGCCGCGACATCCCGCGCCTGCACAGCCTCCCAACGGGTATCCTCGGAGTCGTAAACATTGGTCGTATTCATGGCGACAGTCCTGGAATTGTCAATCACAGAGACAGGATAGGCAGGAATTCATTCGCAAGAACTCCGATTCTTGCGAATGAATTTCATCATTTGGGCGGCAGTCGCCACAGGTACCAGGCCGCGACAGTCCGCCAGGGACTCCAGGCTCCGCCAATCTCGCGCATCTGCCGAGGTGTCGGCGTCTCCTCCAAGCCCTTCAGGCGCCGGTATCCCTCGCGCACGCCGAAGTCGTCCACCGGCAGGATGTCTGAGCGCTCCAATGAGTAGATCAGGAACATTTCGACGGTCCAGCGCCCCACGCCACGCAGGCAGACCAAGCGCTCGATCAGCGCGGCGTCAGGAAGGCGCCGAGCTTCATCGAGACTGGGCACAAATCCGTCCACCGCGGCCTGCGCGATGCCACGTATGGTGGCCAGCTTGGCGGCCGAGAAGCCGCACGCGCGCTGTGTCTCGGGATCGGTTGACAGGAGTTGTGCCGGCGATGGGAAGGCGGCTTCCGGATAGAGGGCCAGCAGTCGCGCAAGAATCGCATCGCCGGCCTTGGCGTGCAACTGCTGGTAGGCGATGGCGCGCACCAAGGCTTCGTAGGGCTCGCGCGCAGGTTTGGCCTCATGTAGGCATGGGCCAACGATGGCGATATGGCGCGCCCAGTCTGCATCTAGACCGGACAAGTACTGAGAGGCCCGTTCGTACGCGCGCGGAGACAAGTCGGCTGCAATGGTATCGGCCAAGATCAGATCCCCGGCAACATGGCAGTCTGTGGTTCGGCACGCTCTGGCGCGATCGCCCTCTCGTGTTCCAATAGCCAGCGTTTACGGGGCACCCCCCGTGCGTCACCCTTGAGGTCGCCATTGCTGGCGATGACCCGATGACACGGTACGATGATGGCGATCGGATTGGCGCCATTGGCTGCACCGATGTCGACGGCCGCGCGCGGATCGTCGAAGCCCAGTTCCTTGGCCAGCTTGCCGTAGGTCGTGGTCCTGCCGGCCGGAATGCGGCGCAGCGCGGCCCAGACCCGGCGCTGAAGCTGAGAGCCAGCGGTCTCAGTCCGCAGGGCATCCGGCGCGCGCAATTCACCCGAAAAATAGCGGGCCAAGGCTTCGGCGATCTCGGATGGGGCCGGAACTTCAACCAGCTCGACACTGCCATAGCGCAGGCGTTCGCCACTTGTCTCGAAGAGTTCAAACGACTCCATGTTCACCTCGAATCGTGGAAGATAAGCCCCACCGTATGCCGCTTGCCGCTGCGGATGCGGCTGACGCCATGCCGCATCGCCACTCTTTTGATGCCGCGCAACCCCGTCGCTGGYCGCTTATTGACGGTGAATACCACTGCATCGCCCTGGCGCAGTGCGACGACATCGGCGCGTTGCGCTTTGGTCGAGAACTCCGTCATGACGAACTCGCCACCGGCGAAGTCCCTGCCAGGTTCCGACAAGAGAATTGCCACCTGCAACGGGAAAACGTGCTCGCCGTAGAGATCCTGATGCAGGCAGTTGTAGTCACCTTCGCCATACTGGAGGATTAGCGGCGTCGGCCGCATCTGCCCGGCCTGGTGGCATCGGTCGAGGAATACATCCAGCTCATCCGGGTATCGCGTGTCGATTCCCAACTGCCGGTTCCAGCGATTGGCGATCGGCACGAGTTGGGGATACAGCGCATGCCGCAGCCAATTGAGCAGTGGTGGCAATGGGTATGTGAAATACTTGTATTCACCCCGCCCGAATCCGTGGCGAGCCATGACGATCCGAGCGCGAAAGCCTTCCTCCCTCGAGTACAGTGCCGCGAGCTCATCGCATTGCTCCGCAGCCAGCAGGCCAGGCAGGACGGCATTTCCATGGGCATCAAGCGAACGCTCCATGTCGATCCAGTCGCAAGTCAATCTCTCCATGGGGCTATCGCGCCCCGCATTGGCCCTCATTGCGCGCGCTCCTCGGCCAACATGGCAAGCTTGCGTTCGACACCCCAGCGATAGCCGGACACAGAGCCATCGCTGCGCACCACACGATGGCAGGGAATGACGATGGCCAACACGTTTGCGGCGCAGGCACCCGCCACGGCGCGAACGGCTGCCGGCCCGCCGAGATCCTGAGCTACTTCCATATAGCTGCGCGTTTGACCGGAAGGAATGCCGACCAGCACCCGCCAGACTCTTTGCTGGAACGTGGTACCACCTATGTCGAGATTGGTCACGCCGCCTTCGGAGTGGCCCCTTTCGATGAAGGCAATGACCTGATTGAGTTCGCGTGGAAATGCCGATTCGTCGGCTCGCAATTCGATGTTCGGGAATGCCTCTGCGAGTTGATCACGCAAGGCTGGTGCATCCTTGCCCAGGAGGATGGCGCAGATGCCCCGCTGGCTTTGTCCAACGAGAACCATACCCTGCAACGTCTGTCCGACGGCGAATCGAATAGGGCCCTCTACCCGGGTTCCGGGGGTACGGAAGTTGTACTTGAACGTGGGAAAAGAACGAACTCTCATGGCACATCGCTCGCGTCGGCTTTTGGGTGTCGTAAGTGTAGAAATTCACGCCCCCTGAGAAACTCCGATCTTTGCGGTTGAATTCTCTGGCGGCGCGACTCACCAGCCGGGGTATCTGGCGATGAGTTGGAGCCCGAGCGTGAGACATCCTGCGTCCTGCATGTAGTGCAGGGCCTCGGACGCCTTCCAGGTACTAGGGACTCGCCGCAGCCAGATCGAATCGGGCCCAGACCGGGAGAGCCAAATGATGGTCGCGGCCATCATCTGCCGTTCAGGGGCCATCGCACGAAAGCCGGCACGCCAGCGCGCCCGCCTTTTGGAAAACCACGGATCCAAAATCAATCTATTGAATGTCTTAGGGCCTCGAAGCTACGGCGCACACAGTCTGTTAGCTGATTAGCCAGGAATCCCACTGGAAAATGGTCCGATGTCACGGCGTAGCTATTGAACGGAACCACTTCAGAAAAAGGGATCTCGGCAACATTTTGCATTCGAAGCGCTCGGGAATCTATCGGGCTTACGATAGACGAGCCAAGGCCTTTGCTAACCATCGTGCAAATTGTCGAGGCGTATGGCGTCTCGATAGAGAGATGCCTGAGGTCATTGGGAAAATGACGATCTATCTGGTTTCGGTTTGGGCTACCCATGGGCAGCGATATGAAGTGTTCATTTTCAAAATCGCTTGGATACACGACATCATGCGCGGCCAGCCTATGTGAACTATTGACAATCACCACACCCCGAGCAGTATTGATCAGTTCAAAATCCAGGCTCGGCAAATCAGTGATAATAGAGCAGAATCCAACATCACAAAAACCAGTCGCCGTCCATTTTGCGACGACATCGGACCGCCCCAGATTAACCACAATCGGTATGTCTGGAAACATACCCCTGAAAATCTGAAGGGCGTCCGGCAACACGCAGTGTGCAATCGAGCCTACCGCGCCCACGCGGAGCAAGCCGGTCCCTCGGCGGCGAATCGAATCCGCGCTTTCCCCCAGAGACTCCAGGCCGAGAAATGCGCGTTCCACGTCGGCATAAAACGCCTCCGCTTCCGCCGTCGGGATCAGCCGCGTCCCGATTCGTTGGAATAGTGTGAACCCAACCGTCTGCTCCAGGAGCGAGATCCATCTACTGACATTCGGCTGAGAGGTGTGGAGGAGTCCGGCTGCCGTGGTCATCGAACGCGTCTTCATCACGGCCCTGAACGCCTCGACTTGCTTGAAGTTCATGTGAGGTCCTCAAAAGCACACATTTTGGCCCACCCGCTCCGGCCGTGCGCACCGGATCCTATCATATCAATTTTGTATGAATAGCAGTGAAACGCTGATTTGACGCATGGTCCGCCTCATTCCAAACTGGTCGCATCCTATTAACAGAGTGCTGCCATCATGGAATCGAAAGTTAGCCGTCGACTCAAACAACCTCCCGCGAAAGAGGTTATTGATTACATTTTCCAGCCCCGCACGACCAGGGAGTTCTTCGCGAAAAATTTCGCGATTCTGACTCAAATCAATTTCTCTCACCTGTTGATGCTTAACGACCAAGGCATTCTCGACAGGGACACGTCGATTCAACTGGCCAATGCTCTGATAAAGATGCAGGAGGACGGCCCCGAAGCGGTTGAGCTCGACGCAGCACGAGAAGATGCATATTTCAACTACGAAGCGCATCTGATCAGGCTGGTAGGTCAGGACATCGGTGGTCGCTTGCATACGGCACGCAGCCGCAACGATATGGGCGCCACCAACGATCGTATTCGCGCCCGCGATTTCATTCTACGCATCAGTCGGGCATTGATCGATGTCGCTCGCGCCGCGGCGGCGCAAGCGGAGAGGTTCGCCACCTATGTGATGCCTGGATACACGCACATGCAGGCTGCGCAGCCTATCACCTATGGGTACTATCTGTCGGGACTGGTCGATGCCTGGTCCCGGGATATTGATCGCCTCATGCACGTCCTGGAAACGACAGACAATTGCCCGCTTGGCGCCTGTGCCTTGGCCGGCACCTCGTTCCCCATCGATCGGGCGTCGACCAGTTCGCTGCTGGGCTTCTCCCGACCCATGGCGAACTCGCTGGACGGGGTTGCATCACGCGACTTCGCATTGGAACTGAGCGCGGTGCTCTCGATCATGATGATCACTTGCAGCCGGATGGTGCAGGATTTCTACATCTGGTCGACGCCGGAGTTCGGATTCCTGTCGTTCCCCGACAGCATTGCCGGCACGTCCAGCATCATGCCGCAAAAGAAGAATCCGGTCGTCCTGGAGTATCTGCGGGGGAAGACATCCCATCTGATCGGACTGACGTCGGCCGCACTGACAACAGTCAAGTCCACCCATTTTTCGCACTCGGGCGACAGTAGCCGGGAAAGCACGAGGACGTGCTGGGAGAGCTGCGAGGAAGCCGTAAAGGCTCTCGAACTGATGAAACTGCTTGTGGAGCGCGTTGAGCCAAATCGGCTGCGCATGGCAGACCGTGCTGCGCAGGACTTCTCGGCTGTCACGGATCTGGCTGACCTGCTGGTACGAAAAGCCGACCTCTCGTTCCGGGACGCGCATCACATCATCGGCGCTGTCGT
Organism: Cupriavidus sp. 05L411; assembly: GCF_056398045.1. Taxonomy (NCBI): domain Bacteria; kingdom Pseudomonadati; phylum Pseudomonadota; class Betaproteobacteria; order Burkholderiales; family Burkholderiaceae; genus Cupriavidus; species Cupriavidus sp. 05L411. The sequence goes on from NZ_JBFTOQ010000004.1 coordinate 85,846, forward strand.
TCGGCAAGCGCTTGACCAAGGAATCCCTGCCACGGGGATTACTGCCGAAATGATCGATGCCGCAGCGCTCGAACAGGTGGGGCGCAGGGCCTCACTATCGGAAGACGATATCGGCGAGTGCCTGGATCCGGTTCGCAACGTTGCCGCGCGCCGGTCGTATGGCGCGCCGGCTCCGGATGGCGTCCTCCAGCGCATTGGCGAGCAAAAGCGCTCACTCAAAGAGAAGACAGATGCAATCGATGCGGTTGGTCACCGGCTCGTCGAAGCACAAACGTTGTTGGAACGACGTACCCGCGCGCTCGTTTCCCCTGAGTCCGACCAAGGCGCGTAGTTCCTACGCCTATTCACCGAGGAATCGAGCGATGTCCAAGTTCGTCGTAGTTCTCGCCTTTGCCATGGGTGTCGTTTCGGCAGCAAACGCTGAAACCTACCCGGACAAGCCAATCAATCTCGTAGTGCCGTTCGCGCCCGGCGGCACCGTCAATCTCACAGCGCGCCTTCTTGCCACACGGATGTCAGAAGTGTTGGGGCAGCCGGTTGTTGTTGACAACAGGGCCGGGGCCGGAGGGAACATCGGAGCCGCCTACGTTGCGCGCGCGAAATCCGATGGCTATACGCTCTTGTACGCGACGCCGGCGAATCAAGTGATTCAGCCACTGCTATCCAAGAACCTGCCTTTCTCGCCGTCAAGAGATTTCAAGCCGGTCGCGCTATTTGCTACCGTCCCGAATGTGCTGGTGGTGTCAGAAAACACCCCTGCCAGGAATATGGCCGAATTGCTGCGGTATGCCAAGGCAAATCCCGGAAAGCTGAACATGGGATCGGCCGGGATGGGGTCGGCAAACCACATGGTCGGTGAACTGTTCATGCTCAGGACCGGCACGACGTTCACCCATGTTCCCTACAAAGGTGCTGGCCCTGCTACTGCGGATCTCCTGGCGGGTCAGGTACAGGTGCTCTTTGTCAATCTGCCAACGGTGCAACCCTACATAAAGCCGGGCAAGGTTCGCGTGCTAGCCATCGCGAGCAAGGAGCGAAGCCCGGCGATTCCTGACATTCCGACGTTCGACGAGTTGGGTATCAAGGATGCGAACACAGAATCGTGGTCTGCCCTGATGGCTCCGGCTAATACGAGTCCGCAGGTGATCAAGAAACTCCAGGATACCGTGATCTCGATTGCGAACGACAAGTCCACGATCCAGCAATTGGCGGCTCAGGGCGCACGCCCCTTGCCAGGCACGGCTGCCGACCTCCAGAAGCTGATCAACGAAGACACCAAGCGTTGGACTGAAGTCATTCAGCATGCGAAGGTCCAGATTGACTAGCCGGTAACAGCGAGGGTCAGAGGCAAGCTGTGGGCGGTGGGCGGCTAGGACAGGCGTGCGATCTCCTCCAGCAGTGCCGCCTCCATCGCTTCGAGCGGCGCGCGCGCGCAGCCGGTGTAGAACTCGACCTGGGCGCAAGCCTGGTGCAGCATCATGCGCGTGCCGTCGATGGTGCGGCAGCCAAGCGCGGCGGCATCGCGGATCAGCTTGCTCCTGACCGGGATAAAGGCAGCATCCATGACGATCAGGTGGGCGGCGAGCTGCCCGGCCACGGGGTTGACATCGGGTGCGCGAAAGCCGGCGGCCGTCGCGTTGGCGAGCATGTCGAAGTCTGCCGCCCGGAAATCGGACAACGCGCCGCCAAAGCGCAGGCCAAGCGAGGCGGCCAGTTCTTCGCCGCGCGCCGCGGTGCGGTTGAATACGGTCACGGCGGCGCCGGCCTCGCGCAATCCATAGGCCATGGCACGCGCCGCGCCTCCGGCGCCCAGCAGCGCGATGCGCTTGCCCGGCAGCTCGGTCACCTCCTGGAAGGCGCGTACGGCGCCGATGCAATCGGTGTTGTAGCCGGTCAGCACGCCATCGACATTGTTGATCGTATTGACCGCGCCGATGGCGCGCGCGGGCTCGTCGAGGTGATCGAGGTGAGGGATCACGGCCTGCTTGTGCGGCATCGATACATTCATGCCACGCACGCCCAGCGCCCGGATCGATTGCACGGCGCCGGGCACGTCCTGCACGCCGAAGCAGACGAAGGTGTAGTCGATCTCCAGCGCCCGATAGGCAGCATTGTGGATGCGCACATTGAAGGTGAAAGGCTCGCCCATGATCGAGCCGCACAGCGTGGGAATGGAACGGGGCATTGCGGATGGTCCTTGCAGGGAAATCGGGTGGCGGTCCGGCAGGCCTAAGCGGCCATGGCTGTCAGGTCGAAGCGCGCGGCGGGTGGCCGGCCGGCCAGCGCGTCCAGCAGATTGCGCGTGGCCAGTTCCGCCATGGCGCGGCGGGTTTCATGCGTGGCTGAGCCGATGTGGGGCAGGGCCGTCACCCGCGGATGGCAGCGCAGCGGCGAGTCCTGCGGCAGCGGTTCGGTGGCAAAGACGTCGAGCCCGGCCGCGCGCAGGTGGCCGCTGTCGAGCGCCGCGAGCAGCGCGTCTTCCTGCACGATCTGGCCGCGGGCGCCGTTGACAAAGATGGCGCCCGGTTTCATCAGTGCGAACTCGCGCTGCCCCATCAAGCCGCGCGTGCTCTCGGTCAGTGGCAGCGTGACGGCGACGATATCGGCGCGCCGCAAGGCGTCATCGAGTTCCGTGCGGGTGGCGCGCCCCACGAGATCAGGCGGTTCGGCGGCAGTCTCGTTGACGTAAAGCACCTCCATGCCGAAGCCAAGCGCCGCGCGGCGCGCCACCGCCTGCCCGATACGCCCGAAACCGAGGATCGCCAGCGTCTTGCCGTGCACGTCCCAGCCGAACAGGCTTTCACCGATATTGGCGGCCCAGCGGCCTTCGCGCACATGGGCGGCGAGCTCGACCAGGCGGCGGCTGGCCGCCATGATGAGTGCGAAGACGGTATCGGCGGTGGTTTCGGTGAGTACGCCGGGCGTATGGCAGAGCGCAATGCCACGCCGGCGCAGGCAGGCGAGGTCATAGTTGTCGACCCCCACCGAAATGCTCGAGATCACTTCCAGCTGGCCGGCTTCTGCCAGTTCGGCCGCGCCTAGCTTGACGCTGGAGCCGATCAGGCCGTGCGCGTTTGCCAGCGCGGCGCGAAAGGCCGGCCGTTGCGCCGGCTGGCGCGGGTCGGCGACGATCACGTCATGCTCCGATTCGATCCGGACGAGCAGGTCGGGCGGAATGGGACGGAACACCAGTACATTCTTGCGCATCGCAAATCCTTGCTGTGACTTCACAGGTTGCTGGCCGCCAGCAGGGCATGGGTCGGCAGGCCTTCGGTATCGCCGCGCACCTGCACCGCCCGCGCGCCGATCCATGCGCCGCGCCGGACGGCATCGGCCACCGGCCGGCCTTCCAGCAGCGCGCTGATGACGCCCACGGCAAAGCCGTCTCCGGCGCCGACGGTGTCGACGACACGCTCGACGCTGAACGCCGGGACATGGCCGGTGCCGGCTTCGCCATCGAAGTAGGCGCCTTCCGCGCCCAGCTTCACGACTACCAGCCTGGCGCCGCGCCCACGGTAAAAGGCGGCAATGCGTTCGGGCTCGGCATGGCCGGTCAGGAAGCGGCCTTCCTCGATGCCGGGCAGCACCCAGTCGCACTGTTGGGCCAGATCGTTCAACGTCTCGCGCATCAACTCGGGCGTGGCCCACAACGCGGGGCGCAGATTGGGATCGAACGAGATCGTGCGGCCGGCAGCCCGCATGGTGGCGATGGCCTGGCGCGTGGCGGCCTGCGTGCCTTCGGCCAGTGCGGGAAACACGCCGGTGACGTGCAGGTGCCGTGAGCGCCGTAGCCACTCGTCGTCCAGATGCCCCGGATTCATGCGGCTTGCGGCCGAGCCGCGGCGGTGATATTCCACGGGTGGATCGCTGCCGTCGTCGACCCGTCCCTTGAACTGAAATCCGGTGCGCTCGCCGGGCTCGCACACCACCTGGCTGCAATCCACACCTTCGCGCCGCATTTCACCGAGCAGGTAGCGCGCCATCGAATCCTCGCCCAGGCGGCTGGCCCATCCGACCTTCAGGCCCAGGCGCGACAGGCCGATGGCCACATTGGTCTCGGCGCCGGCAGTGCGCTTGTGGAAGGTCTGCACGCCTTCGAGCGGCCCGGCTTCACCGGCCACCAGCATCAGCATTGCCTCGCCCAGTGTCACCACATCCAGATCGGGGCTCATGCGGGAATCTCCACTGAACGCAGTAGTTCGACATGGTTGCGCGTGACCTGTACCAGGTCTTCCCCTTGCAGCGGAAACTCAATGGCGCGCGCAACGCCGGCGGGCAGGCGGCGCAATACGCTGCGCCATGGCGCGGCCGATTGGTCTGGCGGCACCGCGATCCACTTGGCGGGCATGCGCAGCACGCCTTTGCAGTGCACATAGCCCACCTGGGCGGCGAAGACCTGCGCGGCGTCGAGCGGATCTTCGCCCGTCCAGTGCCAGTTGCCCATATCGAAGGTCATCGGCACCGTCTTGCCGAGTGCCGTGGCACGCGCGAAGAAGTCGCGCAGCGGCGGTACGGTGCCGGCGCTGGCGGTCTGGTCGTTTTCCACGACGAGCTCGATGCCGCCGTGCCGCAGCCACGGGAGCAATCCTTCAAGTGCCGTGCCTTGGCGATAGCCACCCAGCGACATCTTGACGCGGCCGGCACCGAGCGCCAGCGCGGTCGTGAAGGCGCGATCGAGCGCGGCGAGATCGAGGCTGCCGGTTTCGCTCCAGAGGCCTTCGGGGCTAGACCAGACCACGCTTAGCCCATGCTGTTCAGCGACCGCGCGCTGCTCTCTGACTTCATCCTTGTGTCCGCGCTGGAGTTCGCCGCGGTATTCCACGCCGTCGGCCCCGGCCGCCGCGGCAATCCGCGCCAGCGCCGCCTGCCCGTCGCGTTGGGCCAGGTCCGCGCCATAGGCCGTGAGCGAGATCAGCACCGGCGGCTGGAAAGAACCATCTTGTCGCCGCTGGTTCATTTCAGGGCTCCCGCGCTGAGGAATTGCTGCAGTTCCGGTGTGCGTGGCTGCGCGAACAGCGCCTTTGACGGGCCCGCTTCGTGCACCTTGCCCTGGTGCATGAAGATGGTGGTATGGGCCATGCGGCGCGCGAACTCCATCTCATGCGTCACCAGCACCATGGTCATGCCGGAAGCGGCCAGGTTTTCCATGACGCGCAGCACCTCCGCCGTCAGCTCCGGATCGAGCGCGGAGGTCACTTCGTCGAACAGCATCACCTTGGGTTCCATKGCSAGCGARCGSGCGATSGCCRCGCGCTGCTGYTGKCCGCCSGARAGCTGCTCGGGGTAGCAGTCCCTCTTGTCCTGCAGGCCGACCTGGGCCAGCACCTGGTCGACGATGCCGTCGATCTTGCCCGTGGCCATCTTCTTGACGATGGCAGGCGCCAGCGCAATGTTCTCGCCCACCGTCAGGTGAGGAAAGAGGTTGTAGCTCTGGAACACCATGCCTACGTCGCGGCGCAGGTCGAGCAGCCGCTTCCTGTCGTGATCCAGCTTGTGCCCGGCGACCGTGATATTGCCGGCGTTGATGGTTTCCAGGCCGTTCAGGCAGCGCAGCATGGTGCTCTTGCCGGAGCCGCTGCGGCCGATGATGGCGACCACCTGGCCCGGCTCGATGGCAAACGATACGCCCTTCAGGACTTCGACGGGGCCATAGGATTTGTGCACGCCTTGTGCTTCAACGATGGGCATGGAGCCTCCTTTCCATGCGCCTGGCTGCCGATGAAAGCGGGAAGCAAAGCGCGAAGTAGATAAGTGCGACGACGACGAAGACCGCGAAGGGCTGGAAGGTCGCGTTGTTGATCAGCTGGCCGGCGCGCGTGAGTTCGATGACGCCGATGATGGAAGTGATCGAGGTGTTCTTGACCAGCTGGACCGAGAAGCCCACCGTGGGCGGCAGGGCCAGCCGCACGGCCTGCGGCAGCACGACATGGCGCAGTTGCTGCCAGCGGGTGAGGGCGAGCGCCTCGCTGGCCTCCCACTGCCCTTGCGGTACGGCCTCGATGCAGCCCCGCCAGATCTCGCCAAGGTAAGCGCTGGCGTAGATCGACATCGCCAGCATGGCCGCGACCATCGGCGACAGCTTGAGCCCGAGCACGGAGAGACCGTAGTAGCTCAGGAACAGCACGATCAGCACCGGCGTGCCTTGCACGATCTGGATATAGACCGTGCTGGCGAGGCGCAGCAGGGCGCTTCTGGAGGTCCGCCCCAGCGCCACCAGGAAGCCGGCCAGCGTGCCGCCGACGAAGGCCAGCAAGGTCACCCACAGCGTCCAGCGTGCTGCCAGGAGCAGGATTTCAAGATGATTCCAGGAGAACTCGGTGATCATTTCGCGCTCCCTGCAACAGCCGGCGTCAGCGCCGCCTGCGCCAGGGGCGCAACGCGGGCAGTGCGCGCTGCCTTCCTGGCGCGCGCCACCACGCGGCGGCGCCTGAACACCAGATTGCCGATCAGGGCAAACATGGCGCGCAAGAGCAGTGCCAGCCCGATGTAGATGAACATGACAAGGATGTAGCTCTCGAAGGTGCGGAAGGTCTGCGAATCGATCTGGCTGGCGACCGCCGTGAGCTCTTCCACCGAGATCGCCGACACCACGCTCGAGGTCAGCATCATCAGCGTGAACTGGCTGGTCAGCGCCGGATAGACTTTCTCGAAGGCCGGCACCAGGGCGACGTGGCGGATCAACTGCCAGCGCGTCATGCCCAGCGCGGCGGCGGCTTCGAGCTGCGAACGGTGAACCGCCTGCAAGCCGGCCCGGATGATCTCGGTCGAGTAGGCGCCGAGGTTGACCGTCATGGCAATCACCGCGGCGGTGATGGCATCGATCTGCAGGCCGATGGTAGGCAAGCCGAAGAAGATGATGAAGAGCTGGATCAGGAAGGGCGTGTTGCGGATCGCCTCGACGTATACCCTGGCGGCGCGCTGGAGCCAGGGGCCGCCAAACGCTGCCGCGATGGCGCCGGCGGTACCGACCAGGGTGCCAAGCAGGATCGAGCCAAAGCTGAGCGCCAGCGTCATGGCTGCGCCGTCCGCAAAGCGGTCCAGCTGCGACAGCACCGGGCTCCATTCAAATTGATAGTTCATGCGGGTCTCCTGGCGCGCAGGCTGACGCCCGCGCGCAACGTCGGACGTGCCGGGGTCAGAACGTTTGCAGCGCGGGCAGCGCCTTGCCGGTCCACTTCTGCGCAATGGCGTCGAGTTCGCCATTGAGCTTGACGTAGGAGATGGTGGTGTTGAGCCACTGGCGCAGCTCGAAGGCGTCCTTGCGCACGGCCATCGAGTTCGGTTGCACGGAGAACGCGAACTTGGCATCGAACTTGCCGGCGCCGCGTGCCTTCATGATCTCGTTGCCGGTGGTGCTGGKCAGGGCAATGGCTTCGACCTGGTTGCTGATCAGCGCCTGCGCGCAGGTGGCGTCGTCCTCGAAGCGGACGATGCTCATGCCGGGCACCGCCAGGCGGGTCAGTGCCGTGTCCTGCGTGGTGCCGCGCGTCACGCCAACCTTCTTCTTCCCAAGCTCAGCCAGCTTGGCGTACTTGGCCGCGACCGGCGCGAAGATGGTCAGCTCGAACGCGCTGTAGGGCGAGCTGAACATGATGGCCCGCGCCCGCTCGGGCGTCGGCGCCAGGGTGGCGACCAGGAAATCGACCTTGCCGGCTTCCAGCGCCGGAATGCGGCTGGGAGAGGTGAGCGGCACGATATCGACCGGCACGCCGAGGTACTTGCCCAACAGGTTGGCCACGTCGACATCGTAGCCGGCTGGCTTGCCGGTGGCGTCCGTGGTGCCGAAGGGCGGCGCGCCCGTCACCACGCCGATGGTGACCTTGCCCCTCTTGACGATCTCGGCGACGGTCTGTGCCTGGACGCCGGCCGAGGCACTGGCCAGGACCAGCAGCGTGAGCACGGGCGCCGCAATCTGGCGCAACAAGCGTTGGATAGTCATCAATGTCTCCTGCACGTTCTGTGGAAAGCGTCGCTGGCGTCGCAGCGATCGGCAAGTACGGTTCTGAAACCGGTTTCAGGATTATAGGAAACCGGTTTCAGAACTCCAGCAGTGGAAACCCTTACGGGTGGAACAGGGGATGGAGCGAGGGGGAGGGTGGCGCTCGTTACGCCGTCGCGTCGCCAGGAACCACTGTCGGGTTCCTGTCAGCCGCGGCGCGTCGACCCACGCTTGACCAGGGTGCCTGGCAACAGGACCTGGCGCGGCGCAAGCTGCGCGCCTTGCAGGCGCTCGATCAGGCAGTTGGTGGCGGCGCGTCCGATATCGTCGGTCGGCTGGGAAATGGTGCTCAGGCCGGGGCCGATCAGGGCAGCCCATTCCGGATCATCGAACCCGATCAGGCCGAGGTCGGTGCCCAACTGCCACCCCAGCCTGGCAGCGGCGGCGGCCACGCGCAGCGAGATCACCGCATTGGCCGCCAGCACCGCTACCGGCGCCTTGCCGGCGTCGCGGCGCAGGGCGCGCAGCGCTTCGTCCAGGGCGGCGTCGTCACCGGTACGGGCTTCGAACACGCTGCCGCCAAGCGAGTCGGCGTGTTCCGCGATGAAGTTCTGGAAGGCCCGGGCCCGCTCGTTGCGCGAGCTGATGGCCTTGATCGGCTCGCTGATGAAGAGCAGGCGCCGGTAGCCGGCTTCGAGCAGGTGGCCGGCAGCCTCGTGGACCGCGGAAAGGTTATCCAGGGCCACCAGGTCGACTTCCGCGTCGCCGACCTTGCGGTCGACCAGCACGACCGGCTTGCCCAGTTGCGCGGCATCGGCAAGGGCGCCGGCGTCGTGGCCCAGCGTATGCAGGATGAAGCCCTCGACCCGGTAGGCCGACAGTGAGCGAATGGCTTCGCGCTCCAGTTGCTCGTCATTGCCCAGGTTGAACAGCATCACCATATAGCCAGCGTCGCGGCAGGCCTTCTCCACACCACGCAGCACGGCCACCGAGAACGAGTTGGAAACGTCCGCCACCACCAGCCCGATCAGGCGCGACTTGCCGCGCTTGAGCGCCTGCGCCATGGGACTCGGGCTATAGCCCAGCGCGCGCACGGCCGCGGCCACGCGTGCCTCCACGTCGGCGGACAACTGCTCGCCGCCCCGGTTCAGGTAGCGCGATACCGTTGCTTTCGAGACGCCCGCATGGTTGGCAACGTCCTGGATGGTGAGTTTCTCTGCGGGCTTCAGGTTGGACTTGGCTTGTGTCACAGTGCGTGGCATGGGAAGTTGGTCTCGGTGAAACCAGTTTCAGGATTATGCATCGTGCGTACCTGTCTTGCCAGCACGCCGGCCTTCGCGCAGATTCGCGGGGTCGTGACGGGCATGCCAATCGTGTTTGCGTCGCGCTGTTCGTCACGCAGAACGCGTATCCGCGCGAGGTGCTGGCCGAGGCGATCATGCGCTGTGCGGAAGAGGCCCGGGCCGCACCTGCGCGATAATGTGGGCCTTGCTATCAGAGTGAGGCAACATGGGCTATGGAACGCCGTCGCTGGACATGCGCCTTGCGCATCTCCTGAAGGACAAATCCGTCACCGGCGCCTGCCTGGCGCACGTGCGCGAGGACTCGATCGAGGTGGCCGCCGCCGGCGTGAGGAACCACGACACCGCCGAGCCGGTGGATGCCAGCACCGTGTTCGGCGCGGCATCGCTCACCAAGCCGATCGTCTCGTACGCCTTGCTGCAGCTTGTCGACGCCGGCGTGCTGGATCTTGACGAGCCGCTGTCGCGCCCGGCCCAGCCGATCGTGCCGGACGATGCGGCCTCGGCGCGCATCACCATGCGCCACGTGCTCACGCATACCTGTGGCCTGCAGAACCTGCGCGACAAGAATCCGCTGCGGCTGCACTTTCCTCCTGGCGCATGGTTCAGCTACTCCAGCCTGGGGTTCATTTTTCTGCAGTCCGCCGTCGAGGCAAAAACAGGGGAAACCCTGGAAGCGATCCTGCGGCGCCTGGTGTTCGAGCCGCTCGGGATGCGCTCATCGAGCCTGGAGTGGCAGGATCGGTTCCTCGCGAATGCGGCCAACCCGCATGAAGCGGCGCAGCGGCTCGACGTGCATCGCCCGCCCGCGGCGAGCGCCTCCTATTCGCTGCAAACCACGGCCGGCGACTACGGCGCCTTTGTTGCCGCCGTGCTCCGGGGCGACAGGCTCAGTGCATCGACTTGGCAACAATGGCTGACGGCGAGCGTCATGGTGCCAAAAGGAGAAATCGTCTACCTCGATGGCGCACCGGCTGCCACGGAGCCGGACATCGGCTGGGGGCTGGGGTGGGGCGTCGAGCCCAGCCGGGGCACGTTTTTCCAGTGGGGCAAGATGCAAGGCGTGAGGGCATTCGTGATGGGCAGCACCGAGCAGCGCGCGGGCGTCGTGCTGCTCACCAACAGCAACACCGGCTTGCGGCTGATGGAGGATGCCGCCCACGCGGCGCTGCCCGGTGAACACCCTGCGGTTCGTTGGCTAGCGCACGGGGTCAGCGAGTAGACGCAGGCCGTGGCGCGGCGTAGTGGCGCTGGCGCAGGTTCTCCGTGGTTTCACCAGTGCCGTCCGCGCGCCAGCCGGGCGGCAGCATCACGTAACGGATGGCGGTCCATGCATTGCCCGCCGACGCGATATCCCGCGCAAGGCTGACCCAGTGCTCGAACTGATTGACGAGCGGGTTGCGCGTGCGCGTCGGCGTCACCAGGCCGTAACGGCACGGTTCGTCGGCGCGTTCCTCGACGTAGGTGCCGAACAGGCGATCGAACACGATCAGCACGCCGCCGTAGTTGGCATCCAGGTAATTGGCATTCGACGCGTGGTGCACGCGATGCGCCGACGGCGTGTTGAACACGTATTCGAGCCAGCCGAGCTTGGGCATCCACGTGTTATGTAGCCAGAACTGATACAGCAGGTTGAACATCAGCGTGGCGAGCACGACCTCAGGGCGCACGCCAAGCCAGACGAGCGGCGCGAAGAACATCGCCGAGCCGCTCAGCTTGCTGGTCCAGCCAAGCCGGTAGGCGGACGACAGCGTCAACTGGTTCGGCGAGTGATGGACCGCATGCGTGGCCCAGAAAAAGCGGATGCGATGCGACGCGCGGTGATACCAGTAATAGCAGAACTCCTGGCCGGCAAACAGCAGCAGCGCCATCAGCGCGCTGTTGATCGTGACGGTAAAGAGGCGATGATCCCAGGCGAAGGCAAGGATCGGCGTTGCCAGCGAGAGCGGCAGCAGCGCGAACAGCTTGCCGCCTGCCAGGTCGGCCAGAGACAGCCATGTTTCATTCCAGTCGAACGGCGCGGCGCTGTTGCGCAGTTTTCGGGTCAGCACGAACGCCTCGATCAGCGAGACGGCGACGATGAACGACGTGGCTAACGCGACATAGAGCGCGATGTTTCCAGTGGTGTGCATGATGGGCGCGGAACAGGTTGAGGTGGGACGCGTCGTCTGCGGCAGTGACCGCCGTCGCGTCGGGTTGGGCCACTGTAGTGGGCGGCCGCCGGCAGAACCAGACGGAAAATATGTCGCCCGATGTCAGCCGATCCGTCTGCCCGGCCGGTGTAACACCGCGACATGTTTTCCATGGCGAATGTTTCGCACCCTCGTCCTATAGTTCGTCCCGTTGCCAGGCCGCAGTGCGTGACCTGACCCGAACCCGAACCCGAAGGACATCCCATGAAACGCCATCACGTTGTCACAGCGGCTGCGTCGCTGATCCTCCTCGCCAGCACCCCGGCCTTCGCTGGCTGGTCGGGCCACGGCACGGCCTACACGCCGCACGGCGTCTACAACGGCGCGCATGCCGGTTCATGCGCAGGCGCAAGCTGTTCGCACGCCGGTGGCGTCGCCGGCCCCTACGGCGGGATCGCGACGAATACCGGCACGGTGACCCGTACCGCGCCGGGGCAGTTCTCCAACTCGGGCACGGCGACCGGGCCCAACGGCCGCTCGGTACAGCACGCTGGCGACACCAGTTGCGCCGGCGGCACCTGCTCGCACACGGGCAACCTCACCGGGCCAAACGGCCAGACTGCCTCCACGGCGGGCAGCGTGACGCGTGACGCGCCGGGCCAGTATTCATCGTCGGGCACGATCACCGGCTCGAACGGCAACACGGTCAGCCACGCGGCAGCGACCACTTGCGCTGGCGCGACGTGCGCCCGTGCGGGGACGGTGACCGGCGCGGACGGCGGCACCGTCACCCACTCGGGCACCGCGACGCGCGTGGCGCCGGGTGTCGTGACGACGGGCGGCGGCACGACGGTGGTGCATGGCGGCACGGTGACGACCGCAGGCACGGTCACGACCGGCGGCACGGTGACCACCGTGGGCGCCATCGTGGCGGTTGGCACCGCGCCTGTGGTCGTCACGCCCGCGCCAGTGGCTTATGTGCCGCCGCCTCCGGTGGCCTATGTGCAGCCCACGCCTGTCTACCTGCCGCCCGCGCAGCCCCCGAAGGCGGTCTACGTCGCCCCGCCGGCGCCCAAGGTGGTGGTGGTTGCGCCGCCCCCGCCGCCGCGGCTTGTGTATGTCGCGCCGCGTGCCGTCTACGTGGCACGGGCGCCGCGTGCGGCGGTCATGGTGCCCGGACATTGGGTCGGCCGCGTCTGGGTGCCTGCGCACTGGGCCTGACAGCCATCAGCCCTATCTGATTGTTCCGGATCGATGCGGATTGATGCGGATTGATGCGGATCGATGCGGATCGATGCGGATCGATTACCCCCCACCGGCATCGAATGTCGGCTACACCACGGAGAACACCATGAAGCAGATGATCGCGGTTTTGATTTTGTGTATTGTTTCTGCAGGCGCATCCGCGCAGAGCGTCGCGCCGCCAGCGGGCGGCAGCGCGCGGGTGGAACGTGCGATGCAGCAATTGCAGATGCGCTTCGCCAATGCCAACACGACGCGTGACGGCAAGCTGACCCGGGAACAAGCGGCGGCGGGCATGCCGATGGTCGCCAGCCACTTCGACGAGATCGACACGCAGCAGGCCGGATACATCACGTTGGCGCAGATCGAGGGGTTCATGAGACAGAAGGCAATGGCCCGCTGATCACCGCTGATCTCAGGCGATTCGCGATCCTTGCCGGAGACGCGCCATGGAGCAGGTGAACAGGATTATCGTGCTCGATGATGAGGCCGAGCTGCGCAACATGCTGCAACGGTTCCTGACCGGGCACGGCTTCCAGGTGCGCGCGGTCGCCGATGGCAAGCGGCTTGACCGCTACCTGCAGCGCGAGCCGTACGACTTGCTCGTGCTGGACCTGATGATGGAACCGGAAGATGGCCTGGCCATTTGCCGCCGGCTGCGCGCCGAAGGGCAGACGCTGCCCATCCTGATGCTGACCGCGAAAGGCGATCCGGTCGACAGGGTGGTCGGGCTTGAGACCGGCGCCGACGACTATCTCGCCAAGCCATTCCTCCCGGACGAACTGGTGGCACGGATCCGCGCGCTGCTGCGCCGGCAGAAGATGGCGGCTGGAGATCCGACCGTGACCTCGCAGACCTTGCGCTTCGGCGATTTCGCATTCGATGTCGGCAAGCAGACGCTGGAGCGCGGCGGTGAGCTGGTCGAAGTGCACTCCGCGCAGATGCTGCTGCTGCACGCGCTAGGGTCATCGCCAAACCGCCCGGTGAGCCGCGAGAACCTGCTGGCGCGCGCCCGGGGCCGCGACCATGACGCCCTTGACCGCAGCATCGACGTACAGATCCTGCGGTTGCGCCAGATCGTCGAAGACGATCCGTCCAAGCCGCGCTTCATCAAGACCGTGTGGGGCGTCGGCTACATGCTGGTCGCCGGCGTCGGGCCGTGATGCGGCTCGCGCTGCCCCGCTCGCTGCTCGCGCGCAACATCGCCCTGCTGGTGGCGCTCGTGGCGCTGACCCAGGTCAGCGCGCTCACCGTGTTGCTGCATTTCGTGCAGCGCCCGCACATCGAGCGTGCGGCGATCATCTTTTCCGACTACGTGAAGACGCTCGACCGCGTCTTTGCCGCCATGCCGCCCGAGCAGGGCCGCGCGGCGGCGGCACGGCTCGGGGCGCAGGCGCAGCCGCCGGAGCAAGGCGTAGAGGCGCCGCATGCCAGTCCGCTCCACTTCTTTCGTACCTACCAGCGCGACGTCTTCATGGAGGCATTGCAGCGCTATCTGCCGCCGGACATGGCGGTGCGATGGCAGACGGGGAACGGCGAGAGGGAGGGGGAAGGGGAGCAACTATGGATTCGCGTACACGTGGATGGCGTGCCCCAATGGATCGCCTTGCCGATGACCGAAGACGCGCAGGCGAGCGGCGTCACCACCGCGCTGGCGCTGTCGGCGGCCTTCGCGTTGCTCGCGGCGCTCACGGGCTACCTGATCCAGCTGCACATCAATCGTCCGCTACAGGATCTGGCGCGCGCGGCACGCCACGTCAGCGCCGGCGAAGCCCCCGTGCCTCTGCCCACCAGCGGGCCGACGGAAATCGCCCAGGTGAGCAGCGCGTTCAACCAGATGACGCAGGCATTGCAGCAGGCGGAGGCGACGCGCGCGCTGATGCTGGCCGGCGTGTCGCACGATATCCGCACGCCGCTCACCAAGCTGCGTCTGGCGATGGCCATGGCAATGCCGCGCGGCGCCGCCGATCAGTTCGTGGCATCGGCGGAGGGCTATCTCGATCAGATCGACACGATCCTCCAGCAGTTCATGGACTACGCGGGCAGTGGCGAACGCGAGGTGCCCCAGCCTGGCGACCTCAATGCGCTCGTTAGCCAGCTTGCCGCGGATTATGCCGGGCTTGGGCATGAGTTCGAGCTTTCGCTCGGCAGCGTGCCGGCGCTTTCGTTCCGGCCGGTGAGCCTGATGCGGCTGCTGATGAACCTGATGCACAACGCGGTCGTCTACGGACGAACCGGCTTGTTCGTGCGCACCTGGGCCGAGGGCGATACGGCCTATGCTGCCGTGTGCGACCGGGGCAGCGGCATCAGCGCGCAGGAGCTGGAGCAGCTCAAGGCGCCCTTTAGCCGCGGCAGCAACGCGCGCGGCCATTCGGGCGGCACCGGCCTGGGCCTGGCGATCGTGGAGCGCATTGCGCGCCTGCACGGCGGCTCCCTGCAGTTCCGCGCCCGCGAGGGCGGGGGGCTGGAAGCGGTGGTGGCGTTGCCGCTGCACCGGCCATCGGCGTCAGGCGAAGCCGCGCATTCCATACGCCCGGGCGCGACGCAAGCATGACATCGTGCGACATATTTCCTGCATGGCGCGCGCAGCCGGTTCCTCCCATACTTGCGTCTGCGGGTTGCGGCTCACAGCGATAGCAGATGAGCCGCACGCAAGCAGGCGTGATCTCCGATGGTTTCTGATCCTGTGGATCGAATGATTGTCGGCGACATCTTCTCGGCAATTATTCGGCAATCGGCGGCAATCGGCGGCGCGATGGTGCCGATGACAGGAACAACATGCGGACTTCATACCCACTCCTAAAGCACAACGCCACGCGTCTGGCGATGACGGCATTGGCGGCAGGATCGCTCTTGATGGCGGGCTGCGCCTGGGGCGTCACCGGCGTGACTCAGGCCAGCGCCATGCCTCAGGCACAGGTGCAGGTGCAGGCGGACATCATCTATGTGCAAGCCTTCGATGCCAGCCCGGATCAGGTGAAACTGGACAGCGGCATGGCTCAGAAGCTCAAGACGATGGTCGCCGGCGGGTCCGCGGCCAGCGAGCAGAGCCAGGCGGCGCGCGAAGCGAGCGAGCAGGTGTCCGATGAAATCGTGCGCCAGCTGCAGTCCCAGGGACTGCGCGCGGTACGCGCGGACGGCCCCGCGCCCGCGCACAGCAATGCGCTGATCGTCGAGGGAAGCATCCAGAAGATTGACGAGGGCAAGCGTCGGCGCCGCTTGCTGATCGGCCTTGGCGCAGGCAAGAGCGAGGTCGGCGCGTCGGTCCGGATCCTGTACAAGCCGGCGGACGGCGCGCCCATGCCGCTGCAGCGTTTCGCGGCCGAGGCCAACAGCGGCCACATGCCGGGCGTGGCTGAAACCGCCGGCGTCGGTGCCGCCGCCGGCCATCTCGCGATGTCCGCAGCCGCCGGCGCGGGCTTGCATGGCGTGTCCGAGGTCAAGCGCGACAGTATCTCCGCGGATGCCCGGCGCCTGGGCGATTCGATCGCGAAGCAGGTCGTGGCGGCGAACGCCGCAAACGGGTGGATGTCGGCGGCGCCGGTGGAGTGACGAGGCGCGAGGGGCAGTGCCTTGAACGGATTCCTACCTGAATCCCGCCGCGCGCCAGGGTGCATGGCGCTGTAGCCTTGCCTGTTCGCGCTGTAGCAGCGGGGCATAGCTGTGCAATTCCTGCGGCGCGATGTCGTAGGCGCGGCGAAAGGCGCGCGTAAAGCTCGATGCATTGTTGAAACCGAGCCCTGAGGCAATGTCTTGCACCGCCATGTCGGGAAAGCGCACCAGTTCATCGGCCGCCGCCCGCAGCCTGCGGCTGCGGATATAGGCGGCCAGGCCACCTTCATGCATGAACAGGCGGTACACGCTGGCGCGCGACAGATGCAGCGATTGCAGCACGCTGTCTGGGGTCAGGTCGGGGTCATGCAGATTGGCCTCGACATAACGCCGCACCTGTCCGTACACCGCCGCCCGCACCGCTGCGCGGGCGTTGCCGGAGAGCCCCGCGTGCCGGCTGAACGCAGCGGCCAGCAGTTCGACCGCGGTGCGAAATGCCCGGTCGGCTTCCTCTTTGCACAGGCCTACGATTTGTCGATTCAGTGCCACCAGATGCGAGATCAGCACCCGCATCAGCGGTGTGGTGGCCTCAACCAGGCGGCCATGCAGCGAGGCGGCATCGGGGAAGGCCATTTCCACCAAGGCGCGCGGCACGAAAAACAGCAGCATGCGGCCATGAAAACTCCGGATGGTGCACGGCTGGTCCATGTCCAGCGCGAGGATGCTTGGCACGCCGTGCCACTGCGGCGCGCTTATCCCTGGCTTGCCGCCCAGGAATTGGGCGGGCGCGCCTTCCAGGAACACGCTGAAGGTAATGTCGCGAATGTTCTCTGTCGACACGCGCCCCAACGAGCGCTCGGCCAGATTGGGGCTGGTGCGGATGTCGAAGAAGCTCAGATCGTCGATGGAGTAGCGAGACAGCGAGGCTTCGAAGGTCTGCTCGCCTTGCGCCGTGGCAGGCCGGATATCGTAGACCGGGCTCATCCGCTCCTGCCAGGCCAGCAAGCTCTGGCGGGCGTCGCCTTGCACGCTGAAACTGCTGTGCGCGATGCCGGGCGCTAGCGCGGGCGGCTCTGGAGGCAACAACAACCGGCTTAGCGGCATGCGCGCGGGCAAGAGATTGTTCGTGCAGGGGTGCGCATGGCTGATTTCCTTCCAGATATGCCCGCCCGGTGCCGGGGGATTGTCGATTGAGCGCTAGCCCACCCCGTGCGGGCTAATATGCGGCCAAGAGCATAACTTGTCCGGGCCGCCCAGGCTAGGGGGGCCGCCGATGGGGAAAACCCGGATGCGGGAGCTTGGCCGGAGCCTGCCGATGGTCTTCAACGGCGCCTTGCCTACCAATCCCGCACCCGGCCCGTATCCGCATGCACGAACTGCTCCTGCGGATAGAAGCCCACGCCGCCGGCGCGCAGCGAGAGCGCGGCGTCGCGCAGGTCGGACAGCGCAACGCCGGGCAGGCGGATATCGATGGCCTTGCCGTCCATATGCAGGCTATGGCTGGCCACGCCGCCACCGCGCGTCTTGCGCAGCCGCGCATTGGTGGCGGGGCTGCGATAGCCGGAGATGACCTGGAAGGGGGCCTCGCAGCACAGCGTTTGCCTCAGGCGGTAAAGCAGCGCGAACAGTTGCGGATCGATCACGCCGACCTGGCCCGAGTAGTGATCGCGCAGGAAGCGATTGAGCGCGGCCAGCGACTCGGGCACGAACTGATCGCCGACGGCGTAGACCAAGGCGATGCGCTCGCCGGTGTGGGTGTGCTCGAAGGACAAGCTGCGGGCATCGGGCAAGCTGGCCAGCGCGGCCCGGGCCGGCAACGGCAGCAGCGCGCCAGCCAGCACAAGCCCGCCGGTGTGCCGCAGGAACAGGCGGCGAGGATCGCTGGGCGGTTTGGTCATCGAAAGCACTCCCCTTTGGTGCAATTGCCCTATCTTGCCTGCGTGCTGGCCAAGGCGGAAGCCCGCAGGCGGGCGGACCGTTGCCGCAGCGCCTCGTCGAGCACGCGGTCCAGCCCATAGATATCCGGGAAGAAGTAGACGCGAGCGTCAGCCTTGACGATGGCCGTGCCGTAGGCAAGCACCACCGGCAAGGGCTGGCGCAGCCGCAGCGTGCTGGATTCTCCCTTCTCCATGGCCTCGCGGATGCGCGCCTCCGTCCAGCCGGGCGTGTCCTGCAGCACGAAGCCAGCCAGCGTCACCGGCGCCTCGACACGGATGCAGCCATGGCTCAGGTCGCGCCGGTCCCGCGCGAACAGTTGCGGGGTGGGCGTGTGATGCAGGTAGATGTTCTCGTTGTTGGGGAAGACGAACTTGATGTCGCCAAGCGCATTCATCGGCCCCGGGCGTTGCCGTATGCGCAACTGGCCGCGCTGGACGGCATCCAGGCTGGCGGCCGACAGGGTAGTGATCACCTTGCCCTCGCCACTGACGAACTCGAAGCCTTGCCGCTCGAAGTAGCCGGGATCGCGGCGCAGCCGGGGCACGGTTTCCGCGCGCGCGATGGACGGCGGCACGTTCCAGTAAGGGCTGAACTCGATGAAGCGCATGTCCTCCTTGAACAGCGGCGTGCGCGTATCGAGCGCCTTGCCCACGATCACTTTCATTTCCGCCTTGACCTGGATGGCCCCGCCGTGGATTTCGTAGGCGCGCAACACGAACTCCGGCACGTTGACCACGATCATGCGCGGGCCCTCCAGCAGGGGCGTCCAGCGCACGCGCTCCAGCGTCAGTTCGATCTGCCGTACGCGGTCGGCGAGCGGCGCGTTCAGTTGCGCGAACGTGCCCGCGCCGATGGCGCCATCCGCCTCCAGCCCGTGGCGGACCTGGAACGCCTTGATGCCCTCCACCAGTTCGCCTTGGTAGCGTTCCGGGACTGGCGTGGCGGCGGGCAGGTCGCCTAGCGCGATCAGGCGCTGCGCCAGCACCGGCAGCCCGGCGTAGGCCTGCCCGGGCACCAGCTTCCTGCCGGGCAGCGGCGGCAGCGGTGCCTGCCAGGCCGGGTGGCCCGCCAGCGCGCGGTAGCGTGAAAGCGCCGCGCGCAGGCTTGCGTAGAGCGGGAACGAAGGCGCCGCCTGCCGGACTGCCTCGGGCAGGTCCTGCCCGGCGATGGCTGCGCGCAGGAGGCGCGACGGATCGAACTGCCGGTCCGGCGCCGGGGCAAATTTCTCGTGGATCGTGCCGGGATCGACCCGGCCGCCGTGCAGGTCGGCGAGATAGCGCTGCATCGCCGTTGTCAGCCTCTCGTCAAGCGAGGCGGCGGCTTCGGGCGCCAGCGGCGGCCCTTCCGCGGCCTGGCCCAGCGCGCGGCGCAGGCCGTCGGCATCATAATCGCGGGGTTCCAGCCCGTCGGCCGTGGCGCCGTCGAGGATGCCGGCGGCCTGCCAGGCCTGGGCATTGGGATGGCCCTGCGAAAACCAGAGCGCCGCTGGCGCGGCCAGCGCGGCCAGCGCGAGCCCATGGCAACTCAAGGCCCATGCAGCCAGCAGGCCGGCGAGAACCCGAGGCGTGGCCACGCCGTTGCGTCGGATCCGGGAAGCGCCTCGCATCAACCCGCCCGCCGCCGGCATGATTCCCGTCGTTCAGCCCGTCGTTCAACGTGTCGTTCAACGCGTCGTTCTCGGGGCGCCCTCATTCCTCGATCTCGCTGCGCACCATCAGCACCGGCTTGTTGCTCTTGTGCACCACGCCTTCGGACACGCTGCCCATGACCAGGCGCCGGAAGCCGCGGCGGCCATGCGTGCCGATCACGATCAGGTCCGCATTCCAGTGGTCGGCTTGCTCCACGATCGTGGCGGAGATCTGCCCGGGGGAAACGGGCTTCTCGAGGATCAGCGTCGAATGCGGGATGCCGGCATCCGCCAGGCGCGTGGCGGCCGCTGCCAGCGCATCGCGTCCCGCGGCCAGGATGCCTTCCATCAGTTTGTGGGGGTCGTAGCTGCCCGCCGTGAAGAAGATATCGTTGTCGTCCGCCACGAAGAGCACCTTTACCTCGCTGCCGGTCGCCTTGGCCACCGTGATGGCCTGGCTCAGGGCAAGTTCCGAAGAGCGGCTGCCGTCCACCGCGAGCAATATTCTCTGGTACATGGTCCGTGCCTCCTGGCTGGATGTCGCCATGTTGCAATGTCGATAGGAAAGCGCGCATGGGAGCGGCTTCCATCAGCAGCTTAGAGGGCTGGGCGCGGGGCGTATTGATGCACGTCAAGCCACCTGGACGATGCACGCAACGCGCGCAAACGGCGCGGTGCCCGGGAAAGCAGCGAATGCCATGATCTGCATCAACACCACGCTTGCCCGGGCGTACAAACTGGAAGCGTCGGCTGCAAGCTGCGGCGCCTGTCTTTTTTTAGCGGGAGGTACAAGATGTATAGCAAGATCCTGGTTGCCGTGGATGGCAGCGAGTCCGCCGATCGGGCGCTGGAGGAGGCTCTGCGCCTGGCCGCCGCGATGCGCTCGGAACTCACCGTGGTGCATGTGATCGATAACAGCTACCTCAGGTACGAGGTCGGCTACATCGACCTGACAGACCTGCGTGCCGGCCTGCTCGAAGGCGGGCAGATCCTGCTGGACGAAGCCAAGGCCAAGGCGGCGGCTGCGCAGGTGGCATGCAAGACGCTGATGGTGGATGAAGCACTGGCGCTGGGCGACGTGGCGAACGCGATCGAGCAGGTGGCGCAGCAGACCGGGGCGGAGTTGCTGGTGCTGGGCACGCACGGTCGGCGCGGCGTGCGGCGCCTGCTGATGGGCAGCGTAGCCGAAGCGCTGGTCCGGCAATGCCGCCAGCCGGTACTGCTGGTGCACGCGCCACAGGCTGAGCCGAGCGCCGGCGCAAAGCCGGCATCAGGCGCGCCGGTGAGGCCATGACCTCCATGTTGCCGGCTGCCGCCAGGCGGCGCCTGGCATGCCGGGCGCTCGCCGGGGCCGCCGTGCTGTGCTGCACAGCAGGCCTGCACGCGGCCGCGTGGGCGGGTTCAGCCGCCGACAAGCGCGTGCTGGATGCCGACGAGCTCGATGCACGCTGCGAAGCCGTGCTGGCGCGCCTGACTGCGCGCAACCCCGGCGCGCGGGCCTTGGTGGACAAGGCCAGCGGCGTGCTGGTCTTTCCCGATGTGCTCGCCGGCGGCGCGGTGGCGGGCGTGGAGCAGGGCGACGGCATGATGCGTGGCGCAGGCGGGGACAAGGCCTACTACCGGCTGATTGGCGCCTCGCTCGGGGCGCAGGCGGGCATGGCATCCAGGGCCATGGTGCTGGTGTTCCTGACCGGGCAGGCGCTGGAACGCTTCCGTGCCAGCCAGGGCTGGACCGTGGGCGTGGACGGGTCGGTGTCCGTCCTGAGCCTGGGCATCGGTGCCAGCGTRGATAGCAACACCGTGCGRGGCGAYATTGTGGGCTTCGTGCTGACCAACGGCGGCATCATGATCAGCCTGTCGCTGGTCGGCACGCGGATAACCCGGATCGAGAGCTGAGGAGCCATCGATGGAAAAGATCCTGATCGTTTATTACTCGCGCACCGGCACGGCGCGCCAGGCCGCGGAAGAACTGGCGGCGCAATCCGGCTGGCCGCTGGCGGAAGTCGGCGACCAGGCCAGCCGCGCCGGCTTGCTGGGCGATGCGCGCTGCGTGCTGGATATCTTGTTGCAGAGGCATGTAGGCTACCGCTACGCCGGCCCGGCGCTGGACGATTGCCAGCGGCTCGTCATCGTCGCGCCCATCTGGGTCGGCCACCTGGCTGCGCCCATGCGCAGCTTCCTGCGCGACCACATGCCACTGGCCTGCAAGACGTCGGTGATCTGCGTGATGGCCCGGCAAGGCGCTTTCCGGGCGGCAGAGGAGATCGCCCGCCTGGCCACGGAGCCGCCGTCGCCGGTACTGGCGCTGCGCCAGGCCGATGTGGCCAGCGGGGCGGCAATGCAGGCCCTGCGCGCTTTTGCCGAGCAGGTGGAAGCCGCCAACGGCCAGAGCGGCGCCGCGCAGCGGCCAGCATGGCTATCGCCCAAGGAAGCCTGAGCGGGCAAGGTTCCACGCACCGCCATCAGCCGGACAGGACGGTCTCGCCTATGCGCACCACATGGCGCCATTCGTCGCTGCCCAATGGCTCCTGCGCGCGCCGCTGCCACTCCAGCACCTGAAGATCCGCCTCTGAAGGATCGCCGCCCTGGCGCGCGCGCGTGACGATCCGTTCGCGCAGGGTGGCCAGGCCCGCATGGCAGTCGACGATGGAAAAGCCAGCGCCCCGGCGCGCGGCCAGCGACGCGAAACGCCGCCGCTCGGCGCGCGCGAGGAAGGTCGCATCGGCAATCATGGGGAATCCGGCGCCACTGCCTAGCCGGCAGATTGCCAGCAGCCGCCGGTAGACGCGGGCGGTGCGTTGCGCCGTGTAAAGGTCGCCGTGCGCGGCCGGATTGCCAGGTGTATCGGCAAGTTGATCGCCCAGTTGATTGCCACGTTGATTGCCATGTTGTTTGCCATGTGCAAGCGCAAGGCGTTTGCGCTCCACATCGGCGCGCACGCGCACCATGGCCGCGGCCAGCGCCAGCTGGTGGGCAACGGTGCTTTTGCCGCTGCCCGAGAGGCCATGCATGATGGTGATCGCGCCCGGATTGCGCGTCAGCGCGGCGCTGGCCAGCGCGAGCAGATCGTTGCAGCGCATCTGCGCCGCCGCCATTTCCGCAGCGGTGCCGGTTCCCGCCGCGCTGCGCTGGCGGGCCCGCTCGAGCAGCACGCGGGCGCGCACCACGGCGCGCAGCGCCGTGTAGAACGGCAATATCGCCAGGCCGGCATAGTCGCCGCTGCACTCCAGATAGGTATTGATCAGCCGGTAGGCCAGGTCTTGCCGGCTGGCATGGAGCAGATCCATGAAAACAAAGGCGGTATCGCTGATGGTGTCGATCCAGCGTAGCCCGGCATCGAACTCCAGGCAATCGAATGGCGTGGGCTCGCCGTCGATCAAGGCGATATTGCCAAGGTGCAGGTCGCCGTGGCACTCCCTGACATGGCCGCTTGCCAGCCGCTTGGCAAATGCCGGTTGCAGCGCCAGGGCCCGCTCGCGCAGCAGCGCCGCCATGCGTTGCGCCGCGCCGGTGCCCGAGGCAAGGGCGGCAACGCCCGCCATGGCTTGTTGCGCCACCGCCGCGATCCGTGCCGGCGTGCCATGCCCCGTGCCGCCGCTGGCAACCGGCGCAGCCAGGTGGATCGCGGCAAGCCGGCGGGCCAGCGTCTCGACATGGGTGCCGGTTAGCCGGTTCGTCTGCGCCATCGCGCAGAACAGGTCTTGCTGGCGGAAGCGGCGCATCTTTACCGCGTACTCCAGCGCTTGGCCAGTACCGCCTACCCGGACCTCCCCGGGGCCGGGTCCCGCCACGATCGGCACCACGCCGAGGTAGAGCGCCGCCGCCATCCTGCGATTCAGTTCGAGTTCGGCCTGGCAATCCGCCTCGCGGGCGGCCAGCGTGCCGAAGTCGACGAAGTCCAGGCGCACGGGCTTGCGCACCTTGTAGGCAAAGGGCCCGGCAAGGAAGACTTGCGAGATGTGCGTCTCGATGAGGCTGACCTCGCCCACCGGATGCGGGTAAGCCGCGGGTCGCATCAACGCTTGCGTGAGTGCCGCTGGTTCCATGCCGCGCTCTCCCAGGTGCCTGTCTCCCCGATCGGACAGGTCATGTACCCATGCTATGCGCGTGCCCGGAAGTTAGCTTGATGCGGATCAAGCCGAGCGGCAACCACGCGCCTATATTGAAGCGGAACGAGGATTCGGCGCGGCAGGCCACGGGCGTGACAAGCCGGTGCCAGCAAGCGCCGGCAACCGGAGGCGGCGATGAAGATGACAGTTTCCAACCAAGGTGCCACGGGCGGCTGCGTGCGCCGGCGCGGCCTTGCGGCTTGCCTGGCGGCCATGCTTTGTGCTGGCTGCGCGCCGGGACCCGAGTGGTGGCGGCCGCCCAGGCCCAAGGCCGACACGGTCGCGCCCGCCGCCTCGATGCATGCCTGGAATGCCATGTGCCTGTCCGATCCGTTCGATCCGTTCGATTCGTTCGATTCGTTCGATCCGTTGCTGGCAGCCGGTGCCGTTGCCATCGAGGCGCCGCGCCAGGCGGCGCACAGCCAGGTCTAGAGCGCGAAACGGAAATGACCGCTGTGCAGCACTATGTGGTGAGCCGCGGTCATTTCAAACAGTTGCTGCGCCACGCATTCGATATCCTCGCGGTGCCCTTCGAAGGCTTGGATGAGGTCGTCCGGCCGGTACGAACGCGCACCGAAGTGGTCTTCCAGTGCCTCCGCCGTGATCGCGTAGCTGGCCGGGATGCCGTCGACGCTGGCAGCGCACTCGAGACAGAGATCAGCCGGGCGATACGAGGGGATGGTTTTTGCAAAGACGATCTTGATGGTCATGGCATCGACCCCCGGGAAGAGAAACAAGGAAGGTGCAAAGAGGACGGCGCAAACAGGCAGGCGCAATGAAGTGCAAGGCGGAGCACGGGAAAGGCGAGCGCCGCGGGCACGCCGCGGCAGCTTTCTGCCAGTCTAGGCACTACGGTTGCAGCTGCAAGCCGAACCGTGCGCGTTTCCTGATCAACGTCAAGCCAACGTCAATCAGGCGCGCAAGATGGTGGGCCGCGCGCTCACTGCTTCCGCAAGGCTGGCAGGGGCGGCTTGCGCAACGGCGCCCGCCTAGATGCGGTCCAGCGCGTCAAGATCCAGCAGGGTCACGCGTTTGCCCTTGACCTCGATGAGGCCGTCGCGCTGGAAGCGCGACAAGGTGCGGCTGACGGTCTCAAGCTTCATGCCCAGGTAGCTGCCGATTTCTTCGCGTGTCATGCGCAGCGCGAGGTCGCGCCGGGAGTAGCCGCGCGCATGCTGGCGCGCCGAGATATTGAGCAGGAATGCCGCCACGCGCTGCTCCGCGCACAAGCTGGCGAGCAGCAGCATCACGCCCGATTCGCGCACGATCTCGCTGCTTAGCATGCGGTGTACGTGCTGCTGCAGCGAGCGCATTTCGCGGCAGAGCGCTTCTAGCAGATGGAAGGGAATGACGCACACCGCGCTGTCTTCCAGGGCGATGGCGTCGCAGGCATGGTGCTCCGTGCAGATGCCATCCAGCCCGAGCGTCTCGCCGGTGAGGAAGAAGCCGCTGACCTGCTCGCAGCCGTTCTGGTGCGCCAACACCGTCTTGAACGATCCGGAACGCAGCGCGTAGATGCTTTGAAAGGCGTCGCCGGCGCGGTAGAGCGCTTCGCCGCGCCGGACCATGCGCCAGTTGTGGATCACGGCATCGAGCCTGGAGCGATCCGCATCGTTCAGGCTGCCACCCATGCAGATGGCGCGCATGGCGCAGCTTGAGCAATTTGCCTTGTGGGACACCGTGGCCGGCGGGGTGGGTTCCAGGGGCAGGAAATCCAGCAATTGGGGGCTGTGAAAGGCCTGGGGCATCGCCGCAGGCGCTTTCGCTTGCTGTTGCAGGTACGCTGACATGGCTGATTCCTTTGTCTCTGGTCTCTGGTCTTTTATCTCTTGCCCCTGGCCGCTCGGAATGGCCACTGCTGTCGGGCGTGTTTGCCGCCGATGCCGGGCAAAGGGCTGCGCGCACTATGCAGCGGTGTGTTCCGGTGCCGCCGCCCGAGCGGTTATCTTCTGCGCCGCAAGGCGCAGCAGGGTGCTGCGCAACGCGTCGAATTCCATGGTCTTGTCGAAGAAGTACGACGCCCCGGCCCGCAGGCAAGCACAGCGCATTGGCGGCGCCGGGCAGTTGCTCAGGACGACCACGATCGCCTGGCGGCGCATTCTTCGCAGGCCCTGCAGTGCGCTCAGCCCCGATCGGCCATACCTGCTCAGGCTGAGGATGACAATGTCGGGCAGCAGGATCTGCGCGGCCAGCAGTGCGGCACCTGGCTCGCGGGCCAGGGCGAGCAGTTCCACTTCCTTGATCGATCTCAGCATCCTGGTCTGCCGCGCGCCGATCAGGGCGGAGTCCTCGAGCAGCAGGACGGTCAGGCGTTCAGGAAGCGTCATGGAATCCATGCAATCGAGTATGGCTTGCGCCGTGGCAGGCAGAAAGAAGCGGTGGCTGAGAGTGGTGTCGGAAAAGAGAAGGCCCCTGTCAGGCAATCCTGACAAAGGCCATCGGTTATTCAGACGATGGCACCTGCTGCGCCCACCTCGCTATATTGCGAACACATCACAGAGGGCGTGTGCATTTCGCTCAAATCGGCTACCTTTACAGGAGAGCCTCCGGCGATCCTCGCGGGATCCACGCAGGACTTGCCACCCTCCGGGAACACTTCGCGACCAGCCATGGCGACCAACGAGCCTCCTTCACCGAATTTGCCTTCCGCGTCGAAGACATCGCTTCACGCCACGCTTGGCGAACTGGCCGCAGGCGGCGCCGTGCTCGTGCTGCTCCTGCTGCTGGCACTGTGGTTCATTACCGTGCTTGCGCCCCGGCCAGGCGGCCTGGCCGCGCCGATGCTTGGCGCCTGGGGCCTGGCGGTGGCCGTGATGCTCTCCCTGCTGCTGGTGCGTCTGCGGCGGCTGCGGCGCGCGGGGGAAGACAACCTGGCGCGCATCCAGGACAGCGAGGCTCGCCTGGCAGGGATCATCCGCTCGTCGATGGAAGCGATCATCACGGTAGACGAGGCGCAGTGCATCGTGTTGTTCAATCCCACGGCGGAGCGTCTTTTTGGGTACACCTCCGCCCAGGTGACCGGCCGCCCTCTGGCGGACCTGATTCCGGTGCGCTTTCGTGTGGCGCATGAGGCACACGTTCGCCGGTTCGGCGTCACCGGGGTCACGGACCGGCAGATGGGCCAGCAGCGGGTACTGCATGCGCTGCGCCAGGACGGCACGGAGTTCCCCATCGAGGCCTCTATCTCCCAGACGCAGGACGGCGCCGGCAAGCTGTTTACCGTCATCCTGCGGGACACCACGGAGCGGGTGAGGGTGGAGACGGCCTTGCGGCAGTCGCGCGAGGAGCTCCAGCAGCTCTCCGACCGGGTCCAGGCGTCGCGGGAAGAGGAACGCCGCCGTATCGCCCGCGAGTTGCACGACGACCTGGGCCAGCGCCTGAGCGCGCTGAAAATGGACCTGGCTATCCTCGCCAGCGACCTCAAGGACGCCGGAACGGCGCCTGCCTTGCTGGACCAGGCCGCCGCCATGCACCTGGTCATCGACGAAACCGTGGCTTCGGTGCGGCGCATCGCCGCCGACCTGCGCCCGGCTTTGCTGGACGAGCTCGGCCTGATCCCGGCGATCGAATGGCTGGCAAAGGAGTTCTCCGCCCGCTATGGCGTCAATGTCATCATCCATGCTGCCGAGGAGGAAGACGTCGGCGAGCACGCGGCCACCGCGGTATTCCGTATCGTGCAGGAGGCGCTCAGCAATGTCGTGCAGCATGCCCAGGCCGACCGGGTCGATATCGAGCTGGTTCGCCAGGACGACCATTTTGAGCTGACCGTACGGGACAATGGCCGCGGCAATGCCGCTGCGCAGCCTGCCGGTGGCGAGCGGGTATCGCTGGGGCTGGTGGGGATCCGGGAGCGCGCACGGCTGCTTGGCGGCGCCGTAGCGACAAGGCAAGCGCCTGGTGAGGGCTTCTGCCTGACTGTGCGCTTTCCGTTGGCCACGGCCACAGCCACGGCCACAACCGCGAGCGAGGAGGCAAGCCCGTGATTCCCGTGATGATTGCCGACGACCACGCCGTGATGCGCGACGGGCTGCGCCACATCCTGAGCCGCGCGGGCGGCTTCGAGGTGGTGGGTGAGGCGGTGGACGGCGCGGCCGTGCTGCAGATGGCGCGCGACTGCAAGGCCCGGGTCATCCTGCTGGACCTCTCCATGCCCGGGCGCAGCGGGCTGGAGCTGATCAGGCAATTGCGCGTAGAGCAGCCCGAACTGCGTATTCTGGTGCTGACCATGCACGCCGAGGAGCAGTACGTAGTGCGTGCGTTCCGGGCCGGGGCGGCGGGCTACCTGACCAAGGAAAGCGCGGCCACGGAGCTGGTCAGCGCCATCGGCAAGGTCGCCGCGGGCGGCACCTACGTGAGCGCCGCGATGGGCGAGAAGCTGGCCAACAGCCTGCAGGACGAGCACCGGGAGGATCCCCACCTGCGCCTGTCGGACCGCGAGATGGAAGTCTACCGCCGCCTGGTGCTGGGCGAGCCGCTGACCGAGATCGCCGCCGCCTTGTGCGTCAGCGCCAAGACCGTGAGCACCTACAAGATGCGGCTGATGGAAAAGCTGCGGTTGCCCAGCGAGGCGGCGCTGGTGCGCTATGCGATCCAGCATCGCCTGTTTGGCGAAGGCGATATCTAGTCCCTGCGCTTCCCGCGCTTCCCGCGCTTCTCGCGTTTGCTGCGCTTGATCTGGGACAAAGTGCGGCCGGCGCGCTGTGCCACCATGAACTGGACCGGGTCTGCCAGCAGGCATGCTCGCCAATACATGGAGCACATCATGGACTACCGGACCGTGCTGGTCGCGCTCGGAGCGGACCCCGACTGCGCATCTCGCGTCAGGATGGCTGCCGACCTGGCAGCCTCTTTTGGCGCGCATGTCACCGGCGTCAGCGCCACCGGCCTGCGCCTGGACCCGGTCCGGGGCGCGGGCGATGACGTTGCGCGGCATATGGCGGCGTCGCGCAGCAGGCTGCTGTCGCAGGCCACGCTGCAGGGCGAGATACTGAGCGGCACCATGGCAGCGCATGCGCCGGGCGTGCCGTTCTCGCACCGCGTGGTGGAAGAGGAGACCGGCTGGGTCCTGGCGCGGGAGGCCCGCGTAGCCGATCTGGCCGTGATGGCACGGCCGGTGGCAACGCAGGAAGTGCCTTCCCTGGGCGCCGGGGCGGCCGAGTACGTGCTGCTCAACGCCGGGCGCCCGGTATTGCTGGTGCCGCAGGCGTTTCGCCGGCTGCATGGCGGGCACGTGGCGATCGCATGGGACGGGCAGCGCGAAGCGGCCCGGGCCGTGGCCGACGCCATGCCTTTGCTGCTGCGCGCCAGCCGCGTCACCATCATCGGCGTCTGGGATGATCGCGGCGAACCGCGGGCAGACTCGGAGCCGGTGGCCGGCTTGCGGCATTACCTGCAGCGCCATGGCATCGTGGCCGGCGTGCGCAACGTGCAGAAGGCGGGGCCCGTCGCAGCCAGTCTCCTCGACGCGGTTGGCGCGCTGGGGGCCGACATGCTGGTGGCCGGGGGCTACGGGCACGCGCGCATGCGCGAACTGATCATGGGCGGCACCACGCGCACGTTGATGCATCACGCGCCGGTGCCACTGCTGTTGTCGCATTGACGGAGCGCGCCATGCAGCTGCAATTTCTCGGCGCGACCGACACGGTCACGGGATCCAAGTATGTGCTCGACACCGGCCGCAGCCGCGTGATGGTGGACTGCGGGCTGTTCCAGGGCTACAAGGCGCTGCGCCTGCGCAACTGGGACCGCTTGCCGGTCGATCCGTCCACGCTGGACGCGGTGGTGCTCACGCACGCGCATATCGACCATAGCGGATACCTGCCGCTGCTGGTGCGCAACGGCTTTCGGGGGCGGGTGTTCTGCACCATGGGCACCGCGCAGCTGTGCCAGATGCTGCTGCCCGACAGCGCCCACCTGGCGCAGGAGGACGCGCATTACGCCAACCGCAAGGGCTACTCGCGGCATCAGCCGGCGTTGCCGCTCTACGACGGCGCGGACGCCGTGCGCGCCTTGCGCCGGCTCGACCCGTTTCACTACGACACGCGGGTGCGGGTGACGCCCGACGTGGAGGCGGAGTTTCATCGCGCCGGACACATCATCGGCTCGGCCATCGTGACGCTGCACGTGGATGGCAAGCGGATCGTGTTTTCCGGCGACCTGGGACGCCAGCAGGACATCGTGATGCGCGCCCCGGAGGTCCTTCGCGAAGCGGATCACTTGCTGGTCGAGTCCACTTACGGCGACCGCGCCCATCCCGCGGATGATCCGCTCGACACGCTGGGCGAGGTCGTCAGCCGCACCATCGGCCGCGGCGGCAGCGTGGTGATTCCCGCGTTTGCCGTCGGGCGCACCCAGGCGCTGCTGTACTGCCTCTACAAGCTGCGCGAGCAAAACCGCATTCCCCAGGTGCCGGTCTACCTCAACAGCCCGATGGCGATCGACGCCACCACGATCTTCGCCCTGCACCCGGACGAACTGCGGATCGACCGCGGGGCCTGCGCGGCGGCCTGCCATATCGCCATCCTGATCCAGAGCATGCAGCAGTCCATGTGGCTGAACCGCGACCGCGCGCCCAAGATCATCCTGGCCGGCAGCGGCATGGCAACCGGCGGGCGGGTGGTGCATCACCTGGAGACCTATGGCCAGGATGCGCGCAATACGATATTGCTCTCGGGCTTCCAGGCCGCCGGTACCCGCGGCGCGGCGCTGGCCTCGGGCATGCGTGAACTACGCATCCATGGCAAGCAGGTTGCCATCCAGGCCTCGGTGGAGCAGATCACTTCGCTCTCGGCCCATGCTGACGCCAATGAACTGATGACGTGGCTTGGCGGCTTCGGCAGCCCGCCCCGGCAGACCTTCGTGGTGCATGGCGAGCCGTCCGCGAGCGACGCCCTGCGCCAGCGGATCGAGCGGGAGCTGCGCTGGGCGGTCACGATGCCGGAGTATCTTCGTTCGTACGCGCTGGATTAGGCAGGCATGGCAAGCGGTGGCCGGCGGCATCCCCGCCGGCGTCTCAGCAGCGTCTCAGCAGCGGCACTTCAGCGGCATCTCAGCGGCATCTCAGCGGCACTTCAGCCGGCATGGATGGCGCGCTTCTGCGTAGCGGCGCCGGCGCTGGCGGCGGTCCCGTTCAGCGTGGCCGCCGCCTGGCTGAATTTCTCGAACATATCCTGCACTTGCGTGGGCAGCGAAGCGGTGCTCCCGGCCTGCTGCAGCGCCGCGGCCTGGCAGCGCTGCCAGGTTTCTCCGGCTTCCCGCAGTTGTTCCACCATGGCGGTCTGGTTGTGAATGGCGAGATTCATCCAGGCTTGCATCCGCTGTGCGTAATGCTCGGCCTGGTTGCGCAGGAAGGTGGCCGGCAGGGTAGCGAGCGTGGCGAAGTCGCCGGCATTCGCCAGCTGCGCGCCTGCGTCGTGCAAGGTCTTGATGTCCTTGCGTACCGCATCGAGCTGGAGTTCAAGAAAGCGCTGCCGGCTCTCCTGCATCAGGGTCAGCGCGCGCAGGCCCGCCTCGCAATTGGCGGTGAAGCATGCGAGGGGGACGTCGGTCTGGTCTGTCATGGTGAGTCTCCTGGAGGCGCGCGGTAACGCGATAGTGCGGTAACGCGCGTGGATTGCTGCTCAGCCGCCAACTATTGTCAACGGTCAGGGCGGGCCTGCTTTACCGGACCTGTTCTACCGGGCATGTCTCGCGCAAGTCGCGCGACCACGGCAAATCACGGTTTCGCCCATCAGATGATTTTAGAAGCGTGCCGCTGGCGCTTGTTGATCCGCATCAAGCTTGCGGCACATCAAGCCGGTTGCGCACGCATGGTCCAGACTGAATGCAACGGTGCCGGTAAGCTTGACCGTTTCCGGGGGGATAGGATGGATCACACGGTCGTGGCATTTAGCGTCGCGCTTGGGATCGGCCTTGCGATCGGGCTGGAGCGGGAGCGCAGCCAGGCGGCGGAAGGTGCCGAGGCGCCGGCTGGCTTGCGCACGTTTGCCATTGCCAGCGTCAGCGGCGCGCTGGGCGCGTTCCTGCCCAACGCCGGGTTGTTGCCGGCGGTCCTGCTGGCGATTGCCGGCCTGGCAGCCCTGGGCTACCGCCACACCGCGGCCAGGGATCCCGGCATGACCACGGAGATGGCGTTGCTGTGCACGGTCTTGCTCGGCGCGCTGGCTGTCACGCATCCCGCGCTTGCCGCCGGCATTGCCACTGTCCTTGCGATTCTGCTGCACGGCAAGGCAACCCTGCACGGCCTGGTGCGCAACGCGCTGAGCCGGCAGGAGCTGAGCGATGCCTTGATGCTGGCGGTGGCGGCGCTGGTGATCTGGCCTTTGCTGCCCGACCGCTACATGGGCCCGTTCGACGCCTGGAACCCGCGCACGCTCTGGCTGGTGGCGATGCTGGTGATGCTGATGGGCGCAGCCGGGCATATTGCCACGCGGCTGTTCGGCGAGCGGGTAGGCCTGCCGGTGACCGGCCTGTTCGGTGGCTTCGTCTCCAGCGCGGCGACCATCGGCTCGATGGCGGCCATGGTGCGCAAGGCGCCGGACATACGCGATGCGGCCGTGGCGGCCGCGCTGCTTTCCAGCGTGGCCACGTTCGTGCAGATGCTGCTGTTGCTGGCCGCGACCAGCGCGGCAGCGCTCCGGGCATTGGCATGGCCCCTCGCGGCCGGGCTGACGGCAATGGGCCTCTATGCCGGCTTCTGGCTCTGGCTGGCAACGCGCAGGCCAGCCGCGCAGGACGGCGCACAACTGGCGGGCCGCTCGCTGGACTGGCGCGTGGCGGCAGGGTTCGTGCTGCTCATGGCCTTGCTCTTGCTGGCCAATGGCGCCACGCGAGCATGGTCCGGGCCCGGGATGCTGATGATGGTGGCCGTGGCCGGCGGGTTTGCCGATGCGCATGCCGCAACCGTGTCGGTTGCCGCGCAGGTCGCGGCGGGACGCCTGTCGGCAGAGGCGGCGGTGTGGCCGGTGCTGGCGGCCTTTTCCACCAATACCGCTACCAAGATCGTGCTGGCTGCCGCGGGCGGGCGCGCCTTTGCGTTGCGTGTCGGTGCGGGGCTTGTGCTGGCTGCCGCAGTGACCTGGGCCACGGCGCTCGCGCTGGTGTCGTTGCGCTGATGCCGGCCCGGGCACGCTGCGCTGCGGGCAGATCGTCAGGCGTCCCCCAGCGCGTGATACAGCTCGTCTTCCTGCGCGAAATGCAGGCGCAGGATCGCATTGAGCTCATAGAGCAGGCGCCGGACTTCCTGTGCGCTTTCCAGCTCGATGCCGTCCGCGGGCTGGTCCGCGGCGATGCGCTCCAGCATGCCGACCAGGTGGAAGATCTCGCGATGCCCGCCGCTGAGCGCGGCCAGCGGGTCCTGGCCGCCAAGGCGCCGCGCGAGTTCCGGATAGAGGTTGGCGTCGTCGTGGATCTCGTGCGCGAGCAATTGCTCGCGCAGTGCCTGGTTGAGCGCTGCCAGTTCGGCTGCGGCGGCTTGGCCGGGGAGGCTGGCTACGCGATCCGCCATCGATCTCACCTGGTCGAGCACCTGCCCCAGCTCGCTATGCTCGGTCTTCAGTCTGGTGGCCTCGGCCGCCGTGATTTGTGCGGGCTGCCATTCGGGCCCCGGATTGCGTGCCCGCAGCGCGTTGAGAATCACAACGACATCGATCAGTTCTTGCAGTAGCGCGCCCGCCACTGGCGGCAGGTAGCCGAATGCGGCCGCGATCATGGCCGCCAGCGACAGCGCCATGCCCGCCACCACGCTTTGCACGGCGATGCGACGCGTGCGCCTGGCGATCTGCATCGCCTCGGCCAGGCGGTCCAGGCGGTCGACCAGCAGTACCACGTCCGCCGCCTGCGCCGACGCGGCAGCGCCTGCCGCGCCCATTGCCACGCCGACGTCGGCGGCGGCCAGCGCGGGCGCGTCGTTGACGCCGTCGCCAACCATGATGACCTTGTCGTCGCGCTGCGCCTCGCGGATTGCCGCGAGCTTTTGCGCGGGCGTCTGCTGGGCGCGCACTTGCGTCACGCCCAGCATCGCGCCTGTCATCTGCGCCACGTCGTCGCGGTCGCCGGTCAGCATCACCATGCGCTGGATGCCGGCCTGCCTGAGAAGCCTGAGCGCGCGGGGCGTGTCAAGCCGGATCTGGTCCGCAAGCTGCAGCGCGCCACGCATGGCGCCATCAACGCCAAGAAAGACGGCCGCCGCGCCCTCATGGCCCATGCGCCGCACCCATGCCGTGCTCCACGGCATTGATGCGGTTGCGCTGGCCACATGCGCCAGGGAGCCGATGGTGACCACATGCCCGCCGATCGTGCCGCGCAGGCCGGCACCGGGATCCTCGGCGACCTCGCCCGGCAACGCCAGTGCCAGGCCGCGCTCGCGCGCCGTGGCGACCAGCGCGCGGGAGCTGGCATGCACCGAGGTCTGTGCCAGCGAAGCTGCCAGGCGAAGCACCTCGTCCTGCGCGTGTCCCGGCGCCGCCTCGATGGCCGAGACGCGGGCCTGGCCCGTGGTCAGGGTTCCGGTCTTGTCGAAAAACAGCACGCGGCACTGCGCCAGCCGCTCCAGCGCACCGCCGCTCTTGACCAGGATGCCCCGGCTGGCAGCGCGCGACATGCCGCAGACGATGGCCACCGGCACCGCCAGGATCAGCGGGCAGGGGGTGGCGACCACCAGCACCGCGAGTGCCCGGTGCGCATCGCCGGTCATGATCCAGGCTGCGCCGGCCACGGCCAGCGCCAGCGGCACCAGCAGCAGGGCGTAGCGGTCGGCCAGGCGCATGGACGGGCTACGGCTTTGCTGCGCCTCCATCACAAGGCGGACGATGCCCGAATAGGTACTCTGTGCCGCCGTGGCGCCGGCGAGCATCTCGAACGGCGCGCCGGCATTGACCACGCCGCTGCGCAGTGGCTCGCCCGGCGCGCGGCGCTGCGGCATGGCCTCGCCGGTCAGGGTGGATTCATCCAGTTCGGCAGCCTGGAGCAGGGTCCCATCGGCGGGCACCACTTCGCCCGCGCGTATCAGCAGCCGGTCGCCGGGGCGCACAAGCTCCAGCGGTACCGGGCGCCATTCGCCGCCTTCGAAGCGGCTGGCTTCGCGCGGCGCGTGGCGCAGCAGCGCGCTCATCTCGCTGGCGGCGCGCGCTTGCGCATAGCTCTCCAGCGCGCGTCCGCTGGCCAGCATCAGGGCAATCACGGCGGCGGTAAAGTGCTCGCCCAGCCACCATGCGAAGCCGATGGCCAGCAGAGCCAGGACATCCACGCCGGCCTTGCGGTGCCACGCCGCGAGCACGGTGCTGGCGGCCAGGGCAATCAGCACCGGCAGGACACCGATCAACCACGCAGTGCGCGCGAGCGCCGCCGATTCGAACCAGTACAGCAGCGATCCCGCGCTCAGCGTGAGCGCGCAGGTCGCCAGAAGCCCGAGGTTGAGCCAGCGGTGGTAGCGAGTCTGCGCAGGCGCCATATTGCCTTCGATCCGCTATCGATCGGCCATCAATCGCGGCGCGAGACCGACATGGCGACAAGCACCCCGCACACGGCGGCAACCGCCGCGGCCGCGCCCAGCGCACGCCATGGGTGCGCCTGCACGTACGCTTCTCCCGCATTGGCCAGATCGCGCACCTGGTCGCGGCCTTGCGCCTGCAGCTCGCGCAGGCGCAGCTGCAGCGCCTCCAGCCGCACGTTGAACTGTTCGCGGGCCTGGCCGGCTTGCTCGCCGGTCAAGGCGGCGGCGTCGCGCAGCAATGCCTGCACATCGGCCAGCAGGACGTTGACATCGCGCTGTAGCGCGGCGCGGTGTACGGAAAATACGGATCTGACGTCGTTCATGGCGCACTCCTGGCGGGTGGAAACGATGAAGGTGCGGCGGGATGAAGCTAAGCCACACACCACTATAGGTTCGGCGCCGGCCCGGCGGTTGATCGACATCAAGCCGACATCAAGCCGACGTCAAGCCGGCAGCAAGCAAGCGGATGCGGGGTCCGGCCGCTAGTGCCGGGCCCGGGCCGCGGCCCTCTGTGGCATCAGCAGCAGGCAAAGCGCCATGAAGCCCAGCAGCGCTGCCGAAGCACTGAAGCGGCCCAGTGCCAGCCCGCCCGATTGCAAGGGCTTGTCGAGGAAGTCGCCCAGCACCGCGCCGAGCGGGCGCGTCAGGATGAAGGCCGCCCAGAACAGCAACGTGCGTGAGATCCGCGTGCGGTAGTAGGCCAGGGCTAGCAATGCCAGCAGCGAGCCGAAGATCGCCATGCCGCCGACGTAACCCATTCCGGCCGTGTCGGCGGTCCAGTCTCCCAGCGCTGTGCCAAGCGTCTGCGAGAACATGATGGTGACCCAGTAGCACAGCTCGGCGCGCGGCGAATGCACGCTGTCGACCGAGACCGTGCCAAGCCAGCGATACCACAACGCCAGCGACAGCAGCAACAGCAGCGCCAGCAACGTGGACCCCCCGGCGTAGCCGATGCCGAGCGAGCGGTCCGCGAAGTCCGCCAGGGTCGTGCCGACCGTGGTGGTGGCCACGATGGTGGCCCAGTACAGCAGCGGCTGGAAGCGCCTCGCGCGCACCTGGGCGCAGACCGCCACCAGGAACACCGCCGCAAAGATCGCCGTGCTGACCAGGTAGCCCAGTCCCATCGTCATCGACAGCGCATCGCCGCCGGTCTCTCCGAGCGTGGTCGCGGCGATCTTGATCAGCCAGAATGCCAGTGTGACTTCCGGCACTTTGCTGGCMGCCGCGGCGCTGGCCTCGTAGCCGGGGCGTGCTGTCATGTTGAACTCCTTCGACGTTAGGCTTGGCGCGGCGGACTCCTGGCGCCGCAAGGATTGCCAGATACTAGTTCGCGCGGGATTAAGGCAGCATTAAGGCCGTGTTGCGGCGCAACGGGCGGGGCGGAGGACGAAAGTTGACTATCAGCCGCTGGCGCGTGGTGGCGGGAGGCTTATCGCGCCTAGCCCGAACGTGACGGGTTTCGACGTCAGAAAACGCCAAGCGCAAGACCTGCCGCCAGGCCAGCGCCCAGTTCGGCACAGTGCGCCAGGTCCTCGGCGCCGATCTCCTTGTGTGCCAGAATGCGTTCGGGTGTCTGTGCATGGGTGCAGACGATCAGGCCCGGCGCCACACACTTGAGCCGCCAGCCGGTAGCAATGCGTTCGACCTGACGCAGCGCGTTCTGCCCGTCGCTGCCGGCACAGATCATGGCCGCGTACGGGCGGCCGTTCACACGATCAAGCGCCGCGTAGTAGCAGCGATCAAAGAAGTCCTTCATCAGTCCGGACATCGCAGCCAGGTTCTCCGGCGTCGCGAACAGATAGCCGTCGGCCGCCAGCACATCGTCCGGACCGGTCTCGGCCGCTCGCTGCAGCCTGACCGCGATGTCAGGTTGCATACGCGCCGCGTCGGCTGCCGCCTCGGCCATCTGCTTTGTTCCCCCGGTCATCGTGTGGTAGACGATCAGCAGCGTCTTCATTTGTTCCTACTCGCCATCCGCCGGCACGTTGCGCACTCTATCACGCCCCAAACACCGGCCAGCCGAGGAAAAGCCGCGGTGGTTCACGACGTGAACCGGGTAGAGAGGCGCTGTCAGCGCTTGCACGAGAAGAGCGGCCCCATCGTTCTCTAAATAGGACTCTGTCGCCCACTTTGGCAGTCTACCGGCCATGCCGCCTCACACCTATGCTCTAGCAGCGACGACACGATGGAATCCAATCATTCTCTTGAGCGGCGAGCCCATTGATGAGCCTATCGTGGGTTACGGTCCCTTCGTGATGAACAGCCAGGAAGACATCGTCCAGGCCTATGCCGACTTCAGCAGTGGGCGCTTTGGTCAGATGGTCAAGTCGTTCCTGTTCTGCCGCCACAGGGCGGCAGAGCATTCAAAACTCGGTGCAGATGCACCTTCACCTTCACCCCCCAAGGAGACGCACGATGAGCACACCTGCCAACTTCAATGGCCAGCGCCCGATGATTGACCCCAGCGATTCGGCCATGCTGCTGATCGACCATCAGAGCGGCTTGTTCCAGACTGTGGGCGATATGCCCATGCCTGAACTGCGCGCCCGTGCCGCAGCCTTGGCAAGGATGGCGACGCTTTCCAAGCTGCCGGTCATCACCACGGCCTCCGTGCCGCAAGGGCCCAATGGTCCGCTGATCCCGGAGATTCACGAGAACGCGCCGCACGCCCGGTATGTCGCCCGCAAAGGCGAAATCAATGCTTGGGACAATCCGGATTTCGTGGCGGCGGTGAAGGCCACTGGCCGCAGGACGCTGATCATCGCGGGCACCATTACGAGCGTGTGCATGGCCTTTCCCTCGATTAGCGCTGTCGCGGATGGCTACAGGGTTTTCACCGTCGTCGATGCGTCTGGCACATACTCGAAGATGGCTCAAGAGATCACGCTTGCCCGTGTTGTACAGGCTGGGGTGGTACCGATGGACACTGCCGCGGTCGCTTCGGAACTGCAGAAGACCTGGCACAGGGATGATGCCATGCAGTGGGCCGACATCTACACCAAGATCTTCCCGGCGTACCAGTTGCTGATCGAGAGCTACACCAAGGCCCAGAACGTGGTGAAGGACAGCGAGATGCTGGACTCGGCGCGCTGATGCTTCGCGCCGCTGCTATGCGGAATACCTTCGGGCATTCACATGCGGCAACTGTCAAGCGAGGGGCCATCGGCTCGATGGCTTCCTCCGATTCCAGCCCTGAGAGCAACTTCGCGCGTCCCGGTGCGCCGCTTGATAGTAGGCTCGATCTAAAAGGTCTGCGCCCAGGCTCAGGCGGGAGCGATGCCGTAGCGGCGGCCAATGCGCAGCAACAGCGCGTCGAGTTCCTGAAGGATCGGCCTCTGGTCGTCGGCCCGCCACACCAGTGCCGATGGCATGGCCGGCAGGTCGATCTCGACGAACGCGATCTGCGGCGTCGCGTAGTAGCTGGCGGCGCGCTTGGTCAGCATAAGCAGGGCCTGTCTGGTGCCAACGGCAGCAATGGCTTCACGGATGGTGCGTATCACGGGCCCTTCGCCGATCGGCTTGCCCTGCGGTGTGTGGCGCGGGAAGTGATAGTCCTGCCATTCCTGGTTGACCGAGCCCGGCACCATGCGCACCAGGCGCTCCTGCGCCAGCAGCTCAGGGTCCACCAATCCGGTGGCGGCCAGAGGGTGGTCCTGCGGCACGCACAGCATGCGCTGGTCCCGCATGATCACGGGCCCATGGCGCAGGCCGTCGGCCCCCAGCGGCAGCCGGCAGAAGGCCGCATCCACCGTGCCGTCGCTGACCGCGGCGTAGTGCGTCACATAGGTCAGTTCCACGAATTCCAGCTCGATCTCGGGGTGCGCGGCCTTGGCTTCGGTCACGAACGGCTGGTGCAGCTCATAAAAACCGCCACCGAGAAAACCGATCTTCAACAAACGCGGCTTGCCCGCCGCCTGCTGCTTGCAGTCCTCGATCGATGCCTTGAGCTGAATGATTGCTGGCGCAGCGCCGTTGCGCAGTGTCTCGCCCAGCGGCGTCAGCGCGACACGCCGGCTGGTGCGATCGAACAGCAGCCCGCCCAGCGCGTGTTCCAGCGCCTTGACCGCCTCGGATACCGATGACTGGCTCACGTTGAGCTTCTCGGCGGCCCGGCCGAAGTGCAGCTCGCGCGCGACCGCCAGAAAGCACTCCAGTTGCTTCAGGTCCATCCATGCCTCCAGAAACGCATTGATCAATCAATCGGAAACAACGATTGATCGGCGGAATATTAACACTTGTTCCCAAAACGGCGTATCGGCAGAATGACGCGGTTACGACTCGAATTATCTGGCGATATGAGCAAAGAAGAAGGGGCGTTGAGCAAGACTCCGCAAAACAAGGCGAGCGTGAATGGATCGGCAGAACCGATCGAATTCACGCTGGATGGCGACGTGATCCGCGGTACGTTCTACCTGCCTGCGGGCGCCACGGGGCAGGTGCCGGCCGTGGTGCTGGCGCACGGGTGGTCGATGGTGGCGGGCGGGGACCTGGAGGACTACGCGGCGGCGGTTGTCAATGAGGGCATCGCGGCCCTGACCTTCGATTTCCGGCGGCTGGGCCGCAGCGGCGGGCAGCCCCGGCAGGAGATCGATCCCGCCTGGCAGATCGAGGATTTCCGCGCGGCGATCTCCTACGTGCGCGGCCGGCCCGAGGTCGACCGCGAGCGCATTGGCATCTGGGGATCGAGCTACAGCGGCGGGCATGCCCTGGTCGTGGCCGCCATCGACAAACGGGTCAGGTGCGTGGTCAGCCAGGTCCCGACCATCAGCGGCTTTGCCGCCGCACAGCGGCGCATGCGCTACGACAAGGCGCGCACACTGCAGGCCGCGTTCGAGGCGGACCGCGAGGCCCGCTTTGCCGGTGCGGCGCCGGCGACGTTACGCATGATCGATGCCGAGCCCGAGGCGCCGGTCGCCTATCCCGGCCGCGATTCGTATGACTACATGCATGGCGAGGCGCAGCGCTGCCCGTCCTGGGTCAACGAGGTCACGCTGCGCTCGCTGGAGCTGGCGCGCGCCTATGAGCCGGGTGCCTATATCCGGCGTATCGCGCCAACGCCGCTGCTGATGATCGTCGCGACCGAAGACGGGCTGACGCCAGCCGACCTGCAGCAAGAGGCTTTTAACCAGGCACACCAGCCCAAGCAACTGCTGCTGCTCGGCGGCGGACACTATTCGGTCTACACGGAGCATTTCGACCAGACCAGCCGCGCGGCTGCAAGCTGGTTCGCCGAGCACCTGGGCAAGCCGGCGCAAGGGCGATGATCCTCAGGCAGATAGGAGGCCGACAGGAGCATCGCACGGTGAAGCGCGTTCAAGGTGCCGCGAGCAGGCTAAGCACGGCCAGGCTCATGGCGGTGACACCGGTCTTGATCGACGGCTCGGGCACCGGGGCGAAGTAGGGCGAGTGATTGAACACCAGGGGCTTGCCGCCGCGCTTGTTTGCGGCTGAGACGTCTTCAGGGTCAAGCACACCCACAAGGAAGAACATCGAAGGCACGCCCTCGCCGCCGTATTCCGCGAAATCCTCGCTGGTGGTGAGCGGCAGCGTACGGGCCACCTTGTCCTTGCCCAGGCCCGCCTGCAACGCGGCCTCAACGCGTGCAACCACCGTCTCGCTGTTCACCACGCCGGGGCCATTGTCGGTAATCGTGATCTCTGGCTCGGGGGCGGCGGCCGCGCTTGCCGATGCCCGCGCAACGCGCCGCACCCCGTCGACAAGCAGTGCCCGGACCCCGGAATCGTAAGCACGGATTGTGCCGCGCAAGACCGCGCTGTCGGGAATGATGTTGCCCGAGCTTCCTGCCTGGAGCGCGCCGACGGTGATCACGCCGAATGCCATCGGATCCTTTTCCCGGCTCGTCACGGCCTGCACATCCGTGACGAATCGCGCGGCAATGATGATCGGGTCCAGCGCCTTGTTGGGTGCGGAGCCGTGTCCGCCACGGCCTTTGAAGACGATCTCGAACGCGCTGGCGGCAGACGTCATCGGGCCCACGCTGTAACTGACCGTGCCGTAAGGCCGGGGATCCGTGTGCAAGGCAAGCGCCGTGTCAGGCTTGGGAAAGCGCTTGAACAGCCCGTCGGCCAGCATGGCCCTGGCGCCGGCGCCGATCTCTTCAGCCGGCTGCGCCACGAACATCAACGTGCCGCGCCACTGGCCTTTCATGGCGACCAGGGCACGCGCGGTGCCTACCCAGGTCGCCATGTGCAAGTCGTGGCCGCAACTATGCGCAACGAAGCTCTCGCGCCCGTTCCACGTGGTGACTGCCTTGCTGGCATAGGGCAGAGAGGTTTTCTCCTCCATGGGGAGGCCATCCATGTCGGTGCGCACCATGATGGTCGGGCCCGGGCCGTTGCGGTACAGGGCCACCACGCCAGTCTTTCCCACGTTCTCGGTCACCTCGAATCCGAGCCCGCGCATCTCCCCGGCGAGCCGCGATGCGGTGCGGGTCTCAGCGAATGCAAGCTCGGGGTGCGCGTGCAGATCCTTGTACAAGGCGTCCAGTTCGGGATACATGGTTGTGACCAGGCCGCTCAGCTGGCTGGTTCGCCCGTCGTCAAGCTCGCTGGGTTGTGCCAACGTTTCGGCACCGGCATTGACTGCGGCAAGCAGCATGGCGGCGGCCGCCGCACGGCGAGCCAACGCGCGTTTTTCCCGTATTTTTCTTCGCAGTTTTTCTTGCACTTGGGCGTTTCCTTTCTTCCTTGTCGGCGTGTGTCAGCGTCAGGTCCACGTAACCTTGCGCGGCCAGGTGCCGCCACCGTCGGCGTAATGGCTCGATATGAGCTAGGGTTTGGCTTTGGCTTTGGCTTTGGGTTTGTTTCGGGCCGAGATCACCAGCTGTACCTGTAGCCCATGCTGACCATCCACGGTTTGTCCAGCCTGGAGCCGCTTGCGTATTCGTAGTCGGCGTACAGGCGGTGGTTCGTGCCCAGTGACGCGGCAACGCCAACGCCCAGCTCGGCAAGGCCGCCGGACAGGTCGGTCCGGGTAGCCACGCCGTTAGTGCGTACCGTGCTCTTGCCGTCAAGCTCCTGCGACAGGCTCAGCTTGACGTAGGGCTGCACGGTGTTGCCATTGGCAAACGCAATGCGGCGGCCGAGCAGGGAACCAACGCGCAAGCGCATCGAATTGCCGCTGTCGGCATCGACCTGCAGACCGTTGCTGGCGCGGTAGCTGGCGCCGCTGGCGCGGAGCATCGACAGCGCCACCTGCGGCTCGACGAACCAGCCGAAGCCGAACGGCACCTGGCGGCCGGCTTCCACCGACACGCCGATGGCGTTCTGGTGGGAATCGGCCTTCACCGATTGGCCGTCGGTCGCCACCACCGCGAAGTTCTGCTGGATTTTGTTAGCCTTGAACACGCCGTCGACGTACCAGCCCGTATCGGCCAGCCAGGTGGCATAGCCGCCGACGTGGTAGCTATCGGCGCCGCCCGTGCCTTCGCCACGAAAACGGCGGTCGGTCGAACTGTACCCGGTCATGCCGCCGACGTACCAACGCCCGCCTTCGCGCGGCAGGGACCTGTCGACGCCGACCTCCAGGCCGCCCACGGTCTGCTCGAACGAGCGGCCGCCGCGGTTGTCGAGCTTCTGGCGTTCGCCGAAACCCCGCACCCAGACGCCACCTTCGTTCTTGTCCTGGCGCAACTCACCCATCCGCCTGGCCAGCGTGCCTTTTTCGGCATACCAGATCGCGTGCGCGGTGCCTGCGCTGGACGTATTGATCGCGGCGTTGGCGGCCGTGGACAGGTCGTCGGGACCAGGGGGCGCAATCTGGGACTGCCCTGGCTCCGGCACCGCTTCCGGCGATAGCTCGCTGGTGTTGACGAGGCTCCAGTCGGTGGCGCGCCCGCCAACCGTGTCGCTGCTTTTCAGTGCGTAGCGATAGGTGCCGGCGTCCACCAATTGATCGCGATTGGCGAGCGCGAACGATCCCGGGCCGCCTTCGCTCTGGATGATCCTCAGGGAGCCGCCACCGGCCTGCGGCTCGGCGCCGCTGTTGGCGACCAGCACGCGGTGATTGCCCGAGACGGTGCCGGCGACGCGCAGCAGGTCGCCCTGGCCGGCGCCCAGGTCGGTGCGCATTTCGAACAGGCCGCCGCCGCTGAGGTTGCCGGTCACGTCCAGCACCTTGAAGCCGCTGCCCGGGGTGGCAAATGACACCGTGCCCGCATTGTCCAGGCGCGCCACCGCCGAGTTGCCGCGCACGCGCCAGGTGCTGCTGTCGTCGATGCTCATCGTGTCCACCGTCCGCCCGGCGTTGTTGCGCAGGGCGCCGGTCAGCACGGAGTGGTCGCGCAGGCTCACGCTGGCCGACCCGCTGTCGAGCACCACGTCACCCTCCAGGTGGCTGCGCTGCGCGTTGAGCTGCACATCGCGCGCGGCGATCGTAGTGCTGCCGTTTGGCGAGGAGAGGCGCTGTTCGTCCACGTGCAACAAAGCGCCATCGCCGCTGCTGGATCTGCCGATGATCGTGGTGTCGGCCAGGTTCGCGACGAGGCCGCTGCCTTCGACCGTGATGCCATTGCCGTTTGCGGTCTCGATATGGCTGTTGCGGATCGATATCGCGTTGTCGACGCCGGGCGTGTACGAGTAGGCCAGGATGCCATTGGCGCCTGTGCCGCCGGTGCGTATGTCGACGCCGTCCAGGCTGGCCTGCGCGCCCTGATTGCCCATCATCAGCCCGTGGGAGCCGTCGCCAGCG
This sequence comes from Cupriavidus sp. 05L411, assembly GCF_056398045.1. Lineage (NCBI taxonomy): Bacteria > Pseudomonadati > Pseudomonadota > Betaproteobacteria > Burkholderiales > Burkholderiaceae > Cupriavidus > Cupriavidus sp. 05L411. The sequence goes on from NZ_JBFTOQ010000004.1 coordinate 129,886, forward strand.
GTGCGCACGATGGTACCTGTTGCGTCCAGGCGCGCGCCGTTGGCGAGCATGCCGTAGGCAGTGTGGCCGTGGGTGGTGACCGAGCCACCTTCCAGCACGACGTTGGACCCGGACAGGCGCGAGACCACACCGATGGCAGCGTTGCCGAAGGTCTCGACAGCGACGCCGCGCGCGGTGGTCGTCGCGCCGCTGCCGCTGCCGCTATAGAGTTCGGAGACGTAGATACCGTGCCCGCTGGTGCCACGCGTCGTGATCGAGCCGCCGTCCATGGTGACTGTGCCCGCCCGGTTTTCCACGCCCACGCCTTTTTCCCCGGTCATCTTGATGGAGACGTCCTTGGCCACCACAACGCTCTCGCTCGGAACCCGGATGCCAGCGACGTTCGAACCATTGCTGCTGATCTGCACGCGTTCCAGGCTGGCATGGACGCCATCAGCGTTTGCGTCAATGCCGGAACCCGTCTCGGCATGCACCGCCACATCGCGCAAGACGGCTTCGGACGGGGTGAATTCCGCTCCGCCGGCCCTGGTGAGGTACACGCCGTCGAGATACGCGTCGATGGTGCCATTGGAGAACGAGACGCTGCCACCGGACGCGTGAATGCCAGTGCCGCGGACCGAGACGATGTCGGTGTTGGTTGCGGTCACGGTACCGCGGTCGACACTGATGCCTTTGCCGCCCCGATTCGTGGTGGCAGTGGCATTGAGCTTTGCCTGATCCAGGACGACGCTCGCACCATCCGCCGCGTGGACTGCCGAGGCGCCCTCGCCAAGGACGGTGATTTGCGTTTTGCGGGCGGTAATCATGGCGTCCGTGCCCGCTGCGTTCAGGCCATGGGCTTCGTCACCCTGGGTGGAAACCGAGCCCCCCGTCATCTCAACGCGCCCGCCGTCAATGGCTTGCACGCCGTGGGAGTATCGACCCTCGGTCTTGATCCGCGTGTCGTTCAGGGTTGCCTTGCTGCCCGCATCGCGCACGGCCAAGGCGCTGGCATTGAGGCTGCCCTGTGCGGTGATGTTGCTGTCGGACAGTGCCAGTGTGCCGCCGGCGCTGACGGTGACGCCCTGCGTGCTGACGCTCGTGCCTGCGATGCCGGACTGGATGCTCACGCCGTTGCCCGAGAGGGCGTTGTTGGCGCCGCTGATATTGACCGCCGTGCCGGCGTCAGCATGCGTGACCGTGTCACCGGGGACAAGCACCCGGGTTTCCCCATCGGGTGTGGAAAGATCGATGTTGGGGTAAGCCGTTGCTGCCGTGGCCAGCTGAATGCCCGGGAACAGCACTGTCAGGATGGCGACGGAAATTCGAGTTGGTTGCAGTTTCATGGAGGAGTGTCCGGCTTGCTCCACCCCAATACCAAATGCACCAGACCTGAATCGGCTAATGAAAATAACTACGCGCGTATGGAAGCGTTGAAGGGGAGCGTTGAGAGAGTTTGATTGGCCGGTCCATTCTAGATACGCATTCGCCAGATTTGAATCGGACAAGTACGAAAAGCATGGTGCTCAACGACACAGCGTGGTCTCCAGGCACGGGGCATTGCTTAAGCTAATCGAAATCGAAATCGAAAGCGAAATCGAAGCGGACGCTTGGAAAATCCGATGTCGGGATGCTGGCCGGGACCGACGCGCGTTTCGCTTGGCGCGCGGCCAGTCTCTCTGCCACGGCGACCGGGATCGAGCCGATGAAATCGGCCCGCGTGGAGGGCGGCAGCCTTACTCGTCGATCAGCCGGGAGTGGTCATGCAACGTGATATGCGAGTCGGGCGGCAGATAGGCCACGGCGCTCGGGCGCAAGCTGGCATCGTACGCCGGCACAGCCAACCTGTAGCCGGCGCTATAGCCCGCGCTATAGCTCGCGTTATCGTCCGCGCTAGCGCCCGCGTCATAGGCTACCGGCGCCCTGGCGCTGCGCGCGGCTGTTTGCCTGGCAGGAACCGGCTCGGCATACGAATGGCTGCGGGCTACGGCGTGCTCGACCGGCGCGGCGATGGGGCTGGTGGCGGCGCGGGTGACCGTGCCGTTGGTTGCGCTGTTGGCGGTGCTGGTGGTTGCGTTTTCAGCCAGCAAAGGGGCGGGTAGAGGCCCCGCAGGCGCGGGCGAGTCAACCGCGGCAGCCACGGTAGCCACAGCGGTCACGGCTTCCGGCTGCTCGGCCACAGCGGCTTGCAGCCCGGCATCTGCTGCTGGCGATCGCGCAGGCGAGGACACGGGCATGGACACAGGCTTGAATGCGGGCAAGGGTGCAGGCAAGGGCGCAGGCGCGGGGCCCGTCAACGACGCCGCCAACAGCCACGCCGCCGCCGCGGCCATGCCGCAGCCCACCGTGCCGGCAGCCAGCCCGCGCAGCCGCGCGCGGCGCAACGCCCGCGCCTGGGTGGGGGCCGTGGCCGCAAGATGCACTTTGACGGCCTCGGCACGGTACGCAGCAAGCGTATCGCGTATATCGAAGCGCGTGCCCCATGGTGGCGGCACATCGAGTTGGGAAGGAATAACGGAATCAGACAAGGCTTACCTCCGAAGCGCAAAAGCGACGCAACGCTGCCGGCCTATCCGGGCGAAGCTGATCAGCCTATCGATATTAGCATCGCTAACATGAGATGAAAATCGGACAAATCCGATTCTGCGACACGGCAGGATCGGCTCTCGATTTCCTTGTTTTTGGCGTCAATGCCCGCCCGGACTGAGGAGAAAGGCAATTGTACTGGCTTGATCAATTCGTACTTATCCGATTACGCGTGCCATAAAAATCAGACTTATCCGATTTCCTGCACCGTGAAACCTCGTTAGACTTTTGTTTGTCGGCATACCCCTATGTGTCGATGATCTACCTTTGCAGAGTGGGTGACCCCCTCCAACCCGCAATCGCGCCCCAGGCTGTTATCCCCGTGACAGTCTGGGTTTTTTTGCTGGCGTCGCGAAGGTCAGCCAAGTCAGCTAAGTCAACCAATCCGGCGTTCGCAACGCGTCGGCTGCGCGGATCGCATCGAAGCATGCTGACGTGCTTCGGCTCTCGGCCACAACGCAGCGGATGCCTGCGTGCATGCCATTCCTGAATTCCTGAATTCCTGATCGAAATCCGACGAAGACAAACTGTGCAGGCCGCTTGTAGCGCGCCTGTTCGTTGCCGCAGCGATCAAATGAACGGGCAGCAAGGCTGACATGCGATCTGCCCCGCAAGGCGGGCGCCGGGGCGGCGCCCGCCTTGCCTTGGTTCATCCGCGTCGCGTTATGCGGCGGATGCCTTCAGCACCTCAATACCAGCGCGTATTCCAGCTGACGGGCGTTGCTTGCCACCAGGGGCGAGCGACCGGCACCGGCGCGGACCACTGCTGTGCCGGCGCGGACCACTGCTGCGCAGGCCAGACCTGCTGGACGGTCCACTGCTGTGCGGGCCAGACCTGCTGAGCGGACCACTGCTGCTGTCCCGGCCAGACCTGTGCCGGCAAGACCTGCGCGGGCTTGGCTTGCTCCACGGGCTTGGCTTGTTCCACGGGCTTGGCTTGCTCCACAGGCTTGGCTTGCTCCACGGGCTTGGCTTGCTCCACAGGCTTCGCTTGCTCCACGGGCTTCGCCGGCTCCACAGGCTTGACCTGCGCCACCACCTGGGCCTGCTCAATGGTCCCAGCGTTGGAGTAGATCATCGACTGCACCTTCACCTTGCCCTCTTTGGCGGACAAGCGGTCAAGGTTGGTGAACGTGAGGCTGGAGAAGTCGAGGTTGCCGTGCTCGCTGGACAGCGTGCCTTCGTTCCTGGCGGTCGTTGTATTGACCGAAAGGTCCTGGCTCGCGGTGATCTTGCCGGCGTTCGTGAACGTCGTCGCCTTCACCTTGGTGGTTCCAGTCGCGCTAGCGAGCGTACCCTTGTTATTGGTGGCGGTGCCATCTACGTTGAGGTTCCCGGCGTTGGAACGGATCACGCCATCGTTGATCAGGGTTGCGGTCTTGACCGAAAGGTCCTGCTCCGATTCCATCGTGCCGTCAGCGCCATTGCCCATGGTGGAAGTATTGGCCGTGAGAGCGCCGCCGGCCTTGATGGTCTTCCTGTTCTGGAGCGTGGCCGTGTTCAGCGTGACGTCACCGTCCGACGCGATGGTCCCGTCATTGATCAGCACCGCCGACTTGAACGAGACGCCGGATTTGCCGCTGATGGCGCCGGCATTGTCCACGCTGTTCGAACGGATATCGGTGGCGCCCGCCGCCAGCAGTTGCGCGCCAGCCCGTACGCTGATCTTGTCCTCGGTGGCCTTCTCGGCTACGACGAAGCCAGGCGCAACTTCGGTGCTGACCGTTTCGCCGCCAGCCTTGTCGTCGCTGACCGTCTCGCCACTGACCTTCTCACCGGTCTGATCCGGCGTCGTGATGATCAGGCCGGTCTTCTCGATCTTCAGGTCGCCAGTGAGCGCCTGCACCTTGCCTGCGATGTTCACGCCGGCGCCACCTTCGGTGCTCCGCAGCGAAATGGCGTTCGCGTACATGCCGCCGAGCGCGGCCACGTCGATCGCGTGCACGGGCACGTGATCGGTTCCCTTGGTTTCCATGGCGTCGATACGCTCGCCGTCATAGGCGATATCGTTGCGGCCCGCCACGGCGCGGATCAGGTCCTTGGCACGGACCGCCGCGTCGATCTTCATGGAGCGCGACAGCAGGTCCACCTTGTCCACCGTGCTGGCATCGAACCCCCTGCCGGTGATGGCGATGTCGCCGCCCTCCACCACGAAGCCGGCCACCGAGCCGCCGCTGGTGAGCGTCGGGGTGCCCGTGGTCAGCGTGACGCGCGAGGCGTTCAGCACGCTGCCGCCATCGACGGAGATGCCGTTCGGGTTGGCGACGATCAGCGCGGCGCGTTGCCCGGCGATTTCCGTGGCGCCGTTCAGCATGGTGCGGGAGCTGCCGACCACCTCGTTCAGGATGACGCTGGCAGCGCCATTGGCGAGCGCGGCATTGCCCGCGACGTTGCCGCCGATCTGCGTGGCAGCACCGTTGGCGCTGTTGTTGAGCACCAGGCCATTGGCGCCCACGTTGTAGTTCTGGAACTGGTTGTGCGATACGCCGGCGGCGTTCGGCGTGTTGATCTGCACGAGCGGCACGCCATTGGCGGTCGCGCCGATAGCCGGACCGCCAGGTGCCGCGCTGATCTGTGCGGAAGCGATCGAGGCGTGAAGCGCCGGGACGGCCAGCAACAGTGCGCGCAACAGGGTGCTGCAGCTGGGCGGGCGGGCAATCATGGATGTCTTTTTCATCATTTGGGCCATGGTAAGTAAAGTGAAAGACGGCAGGCCGCAGGCATACGGAGATCCGTGCCGATTGGGGGCGGGCATGCCGGGTCAGGGTGTTGGAGATCCAGTGATGGTTGTGGTTGGCTTCCTCCTTCAGGTTATGGATCAATCAGGTTGTGGATCAATCAGCAGGTTTTCTCCCCTCTCCCATGAAATGGGAGAGGGGCCGGGGGAGAGGGCGGGAGCTCGCTCGAAGTGAAATGCCTCGCTTCTGCGCAGGCCCGCCCTCTCCCCCAACCCCTCTCCCGCACGGCGGGAGAGGGGAGCTACGGCGGCGCGGGATTCAGCCCAGCGGTGAATCGCCTCACACGACACACGACTAACAACACACGAAACCCGGCACCCGGACGAACCCAATGTCAAAGCTTCATGGATAGCTGCACGGCCACCGTTACCCGCGCGGCCTCGAACCCGGACGGCTTGGCCACCGGCATGCCAACCGACACGTCGTAGCCAACCTTGCCGTACGCGCCCCGCACCCCGAGCGCCGCGCCAACGAGCGTTCGCCCGGCAAGCTCGCGCGTCACGCTGCCCCCCACGGCGCCCGCATCGGCCGCGGCATAGGCTTCTTGTCCGGTGTTCCCGATCGCCAGCGYGACTTCATTGCGCAGCACCCATCCGCTTTGTCCCACCAGGGTGCGCGAGCCATCGAAGCCGCGCACGCTGTACCGGCTGCCGATCGAGAGCATTTCGGTCGCGGGAATCGCGTTCGGCGCAGCCTGCGCATTCATGCTGGCGCGATAGCCCAGGCGTTGCCGGCCGACAGAGAAGGGCACGTCGACGCTCGCGTTGGCGCTGAGGATGCTGTAGCGGCCGTTCCATTGCGTCCTGCCGCTCACATAGCCGCTGTTGGCCGACCACGCGGGAATGCTCCCGCGCAGGCTGAGGCCGCCGGTGAACGTCATGCGGCGCGCGCGTTGATAGTGGGAGTAGCTGAGTGTGTAGCTGGTGATGTCGCGCGTCTGCACGCCGATCGGCCATTCGCCAAGCCGGACGTCGTCCGAGCGCCGCGACAGCTTGGCGCGCACCGTGCCCTTCATGGTGCCGGTACGGTAAGCCACGTGGCTGGCGCCCACCTCGAACGTGCGCGTGCGGCCCGTGTAGGGCAGGTTGCCGGCGGTCGTGGCGATCGTCTGCAGGAAATCATACTGGTTCGCGCCCAGCCAGAAGGAGCCATAGCCATACGGCACCGTCCATTGCAGGCCCATCGCGCGCGATCCGACGGTATGGTTGCCGAAGTGCGCGTCGTTGTTGTAGGTGGCGATGAGCTGGTCGTACAGCCGCAGGGGCGAGTCGACCACCAGCACGCCGCCAAGCTGGTTCTTGCCGGTGGCGTCGATGCCGGAGTTGTCGGCGGTGACGATGGCCCGCCAGCGGCGCACCTCGGGCGCATGGTGAATGGCGAGATCGGTCTGGCCAAACTCCTTGCCCGGCTCCATCACCATCCGTACCGAGGCGTCGCCGGCCACGGTGCGGATGTTCTCCAGTGTCTGGTCGAGATCGCGGAGATTGAGCACGTCGCCTTCGGCCATCGGCATCGCCATCTGGCGGCGGCCCGGGGCATCGCCGGTCTCGGCGATGCTGCCGATGCGCCCTGGCACAAGCTCGATCTCCAGCTTGCCGGCGCGCAAGTCTTGCTGGCCGATCAGCACTTGCGTGGTGACGTAGCCGCGCTCGATGAGCAGGTAGCGCAGATGGTCGCGCAGGCGGGTGATGCCCTCGGACCCGATGCACACGTCCTGCACCTGGACGGCGCGCGTGAGCCATGCGAACGCCTCGGCGTTCTTCCACTCAAGGCGCGAGATAGGGAAGCACGGCGACTCGTCGGGAAAGACGAGTGTCGCGTGCGGGGACGCTTCGCTGCCCGACAGCACCGGCGCCGCGGACGAGGCGCGCGATAGCGCCTCGTCGACCTGCTGCGCCTGGCGGCGTGTCGTTTCTGTGGTCTCGGCGGCCGCATGCGGTGTCAGTGACTGTGCGGTGGCCGCGGGGGCCCGAAGCAGGAGCAGCGCAACGGCGCCGCCGATAATACGGATGGATTTCATGCTGCCCATGCTGCGCGCGTTGCCTGGAACACAGGCGCAGGTTTGTTGCGGAAACGCTAGCCCGCCAATGCCTGAGCCGCTTGATGGGCCAGGGTGGCAGTCGCTGTGTGTTGCGTCTGGTGTCTTGTGTCGCGCGTGCGTGTCGTGCATCGCGCGTCGCTGCTGTCGTTAGCGAAGTAACAAGATTCTGAGTGTCTTGGGCAGGGAAGACAATCGGACAAGTTTGAAAATGCGGCGGAATTTCAAGAAAACCCGGCGCGGCGGCGATGCGTGCTGCCGCATCGCCGGATGAGGGCGGCGGCAGCGGGGGCGGCAGGGCAGATCGAGCCGAAAGCGGTTGATGCCGGTTGATGCTACTGATACGAGAACGTGATCGTGCTGAGCGCGCTCATGGCACCCGGCTTGATCGTTTCCTCCGTCTTGATATAGCGCGCTTCGAAGGGCACCGAGATCACACTGCCAGATGCCGCCGATTTACCGACCAGCCACTGATTCTTATTGCCCTTGGCCGATGAATCCGGCCCAAAATTCAACGGTATGGTCGTACCTTTCTTCATGATTTGAATACCCAAGCCAGTTGCCGTCGAATTCTTCGCCAGGCTAAGGATATTGCCGGTATTCGCGGGATCGGTCGCATCCGTCAAGGTTGCATAGACACTGACGCCCGCATCGCATTTGAGTCCCAACGAAAACGGCGCCGACTTGGCGGCAGAGACATCTCCTACCGCTTTCAGGCTATACGTCACCAACTGCGGCATGACCACCGTGTTGGTCGCGCCGGACGTGATCGTGCATGCTTTTGCCGTAACATTGATGCTCAATGCATATATACCTATCGACAGTCGATTCGACACGACAGTTTCATTCAGCCTGGCAGCCAGGGTCGAGGTGGTTTGAGCCGCGACACGATAGTTTCCCGTTGGGACAGGCCCCGTTACGACGAGCGTCGCCCGCTGGTTGTAACCCCAACCGCCAGAGCCCCATGGCCCGGCCGGAAACACAATTGGCTCAGCCCCACTAGGCACCAATGAGGTGTTGAGATTTCCTGTTTCCAGTGCGTAACCTATGCCGGGAATTCCGGTTTCAAATACAGCAGCGGGGCCGGTTTCGCTCTGATACATCACACCCGGAACCACTCTCCCGAGCGGCGTTACGACGATTGCATCGATCTGGCAGCCGGCGCTGTCGATTGATGCAACATATGCGCCTCCGGCAGTCGATGACGGAAACTGAATCCCTGGGGCTAACGAATCTCGAATAGTGCTGATCGTGGTCGGAAGCCCCGGATACGGAGTCGAACGCGAATTTACCGTACAAGCAGCAAACGCTGATTCAGACAGAAACATGACGCCCAGAATTAGAGCACTCGAAGTCATTTTAAAGAGCATAAGAAGTCCACTTACCATATACGTGTCGGATCCATCAAAGTTCCCAATGCCATCCGAACACCGCAATGCATCATCGGGTGCATGTTCCCGTCTTTGCCTGGGCTAGATGCCCCGCGTTGGTGTCAGATCCCGCTCGGCGCAGCCGCACGACTCGGCATGGTCTGCGCATAGTCGTACGCACGGCAGCTCGAGGCTCTGGGGCCGCGGGTACGTCGCCGTGCGTTTCCGCACCGGCAGCGACTACATCAGCAAGGCAGCGGGCCGGTGTGATTGAGCTGGCGATAGGCAAATTGCAGGCTCCAGGGCGCGTAGACGTAGTGCAGCGCTCGCCCCACGGCGGTGCCGGCGGCTTGCGGGCGGCCCTCATCGCGCACGCTATCGCCCGACTCGTTGCCCAGCTCCAGCGTGACCAGGACCAATAGCGCCGCCTTGACGTCTGAGTAGCGGTCGCGTGGCAAGAGCCTGGCCGCGATGTTCTGGGCCATGTCTTGCTTTTGCGGGGGCAGGCTTGCCAGGGATGCGGTAGCCAGCGCGCAGTATCCGCTGCCCTTCGAGGCAAGCTGCCATAACTGCCATTTTCTCGGGGAATTCACCTTCATATTCATCTTCATTGGAGCGTCCCTATGTCTTCAATTCGTTGTCAGCGGGGGGCGGCAGGGCAGGCCGAGCCGAAAGCGGTTGATGCTGGTTGAGGCCGGTTGAGGCCGGTTGAGGCCGGTTGATGCTACTGATACGAGAACGTGATCGTGCCCCGCGCGCTCACCGAGCCTGGCTTGATGGTCGGTTCGGTCTTCACGTACTTTGCCGCCATGGGAATGCTGATGGTGCCGCTCGACGCCGATGTGCCACCGACATACCATTGGTTGGTGTTTCCCTTCGCCGACGAATCCGGTCCGAGCCCCAGCGCTGTCGTTTGGCCAGAGCGGAACATTTGAATGCCCACGCCGGTTGCGGTGGAATCGCCGGATAGCTTCAGCGTGTCGCTGGTATTGGTCGGATCCGAGGCGTCCGTGAGTGTCGCGTACAGCCCCACGTTGGCGTCGCAATTCACCGAGATGGAGAAGGATGCCGATGCATCCGACACCGCGCCGACCGACCTCAGGCTATGGGATACCAGGGTGGGCAACGTGACGGCCTGGTTCGCCCCGGACGTTACCTTGCATCCCCGTGTCGTCACCTTGATTGTCCCGGGGGCTTGAAAATAGATTGTATCTTGAGTGAGCGGCTTGCCGTTTTCATCCCGCGGACTCACGACGGCGATATTCTGAGCCGGAATGGTGTAACTGCCAGCGACAAGACGTCCTGAAATAACCAGGATTACCCGATGCTCCATCGCCATGACATCCCCAGGCCCGTCATATGCCACCGTTGAGCCGGGACCAACCGGAACCCAGGCTGAAGAGGCAGGGGGGGTGGGGCGGGCGCGGGATGCACGCGCGCCAAGGACATAACCGATTCCCGGTACGCCTGTTGCAAAGATGGGGTAAGTCCGGCCGTTCTCCGTATAGCTCACCCCGCTGACCAATTTTCCGAGCGGTTCAACTGTTACAGTTTTAATTGTTTTAGGTGGAACACACCAATCGTAGGCGTAATAGGCACTCTGTGCTGTAACGGGCGACGAAGATGGCAGAATGGTTCCTGGTCGGTAAGCGTCTGCCGCAGTGTTAAGACTGCTCGGTACCGTTAGCGTCATAGAACTAGGACCACCCGTAGTGCATCCTGACACCTGCGCGTGGACCGCTGCCGGGAAGATAAGCGCCAGCGGCAGAAGCCATTTGAACAGTCTCTTTGTGTACGATCCAGCGGCACTCATCTCAGTATCCGGATAACGCATTCTGTTTCCCCTGCATGTCTTTCATGCCATAAATTTTTCGTTGCTCAAGCGCTGCACGGCGTCCCGCGCGTCCGAGCTTCCCGATATGTATTGATGACGCGGATTTCGAGGCCCCCCGACGCCGATGCGCGGCCGACACGCATCCACGCGTCGTCACCTTGATCGTCCCTGGGGCTGAAAGATGGATGGGTTCTTCACTGCGCTGTTGGCCGTCCGCATCCCGCGGTCTCACGACGGCCATAGCCTGAAGCAGAATGGTGAAAATGCCGGCGACAAGGCGTCCTGAAGCAACAAGGATATCGAGATTGCAGGCCGTTTAGAATAGGACGAGTACGAAAACGCGTGCCGTCGACGAGGCTACGACTCGTCGTTGGCGTATCGAGGGCAGGTCGATGCTGCGTGCGGGCAAGACGCCCTCGATCGGTGGGTTCTCAAGTGGCAGTTACGGCATTGCGAGCGGTAGGGCGATGGGATGGGAGGGCGATAGGGTGACGGGGCGGTAGAGTGGTAGAGCGAGACCGTTGGCCGTGCCGCCGTCAACGGCCGCTTGCCGTGATCACTGGTAACTCATCGTGAACGTAGCGAGACCATTCGCCGCTCCCGGCGTCACCTGCGCTGCAGTCTGGATGTACCGTGCCTTGAACGGGATCGTTACGGCGATATTGCCGTACTGGCCGATGAACCACTGATTCGGATTGTTGCTCTGGGAAGAATCGGGGCCATAGCTGACCACGCTATCGTTGGTGCCGCGCAGAATCTGAATGCCGACGCCCTTCGCCTTGGAGTTCGACGACAGGGACAGCACGCCGGATCGATTCGACGAGTTGCTGGCGTCCGTCATCGTCATATACATGCGCGTGGCCGTGCCCTGGTTGCCGCCCGAGCACTGCAGCCGGATCTCGAACGGCCGGATCTCTGTCGTCGTGCCAACGGCCTTGAGCGCGTAGGTCGGAATCGTGCCAAGCGGCAATGCGACGGAAGGCGTGGTCACCTTGCATGTCGGCACCAGCGGCCTGATGGGGAGCGAGCCGTTGATGAAGACACGCCGGATTACCTGGTTCTGCTGATCGACCAGCGTAGTCGTGCCGATTTCGCCAGTCAGTGACCCCGCCGCCGTGATCGTACCTGTTTTGACCAGTTCGACGGTGAACCACCCGCCTCCTTGGAAAACGGCGAAAGACTGCCCCACATAGACGGTTTGCGGCCAAGGGGCTTTGGGGTTGCTCCCGGCGCCCAAGATGCGCACACCTATACCGGAAACCGACGTGGGATAAGTGTTAAAGCGCCCCACGGATCCTTTCCCATCATACGAGGCGTTGCCTAAGGTTACCCCACCGCATTCGACCCTCCCCTCGTCCCCCGTTGCAGTCCCATCACCGGAAAAGACAACCGTACCGTCGGGAAGGTTAGGGTCAAACGTGGAAGGGTTCCAAGCGGGAAGTGTGACCCTCAGAAAGTCGACTAACTGACCGCTGGACGTTATCGTGCAGGCCGCCTGTGCCGCCGAAAGATGAAAAGATAAAAAACTGGCAGCTGCGAAACCGAGCATGGCCTTGCGGCGGGAAACGGGGCTTCTCCGATCAATGAAAGTTTTTCGTGGCACTGCGATTTCCTCAGGGTTTTCTGCGCCGGTCGAAAAGCCCGCGCATTGCTTTCGAAAACTGGTTGGCGCTACTGATACGAAAACGTAATCGTGCCGAGCGCGCTAACCGTGCCAGGCTTCATGGTCGGTTCGGTCTTCACATATTTTGCAACCAGGGGAACGCTGATGGTGCCGCTCGACGCCGATGTGCCACCGACATACCATTGGTTGGTGTTTCCCTTCGCCGACGAATCCGGTCCGAGCCTCAGCGCTGTCGTTTGGCCAGACCGGAACATTTGAATGCCCACGCCGGTCGCGGTGGAATCGCCGGATAACGTCAGCGTGTCGCTGGTATTGGCCGGATTCGAGGCGTCCGTGAGTGTTGCGTACAGCTCCACGTTGGCGTCGCAATTCACTCCAATGGAGAAGGATGCCGATGCATTCGACACCGCGCCGACCGCCTTCAGGCTATGTGTTACCAAGGCCGGCAACACGACGGCATTGGTTGCTCCGGATGTAACCTTGCACCCACGCGCCGTCATGTTGAACGTTCCCAGGCTCCTAAAAACGCCGTAACTGGTAGAACTGGAGCCATTTCCATAGGTCGCCTTGATTAAGGATGTCGACTGTTGTGGAATGGTGTACTTGCCCGTGGCAAGGCGTCCTGCTGTAACCAAGAAAACCCGTTGGAAAACGGTTAGATTATTAGAAGATCCGGAAAATATCTCCGTTGTCCCGGGCTTAACCGGGGTCCATGGGCCGTTTCTTGATAAACTCCAGGCAAATGAATAGCCGACTCCAGGTACCTCTGTTACATAGACGGGGTAAGTCTGGCCTCCATCCGTATAAGTCACCCCGCTAACCACTTTCCCTGTCGACTGAAGAGTTATGCTCTTGAGATACTTCTCCGCGCATTGAGAACTATAGAGGTACGTGACAAGATTTTCTGTGGCAGGCGCCGTCGATGGAAAGAGATTTCCTGGCAGGAGATTGTCCGCCGATTCGTTGAGGCTGGCTGGTAAAAATATATTAAGCCCGTCGAAGGTGCTTCGAATACAGTCGTCGGCCTTGGCTATCGCCGGCAAAATAGCCACCAATGGCAGAAGCCATTTCAACCGTCTCATCGCGCGCGCATGCGCATGTGATCCAGCGATGCGTTTTGGTTCTTCCGGGTTATTCACCTTGTTTGTCACTTTGCTTGCTCCTGTTGTCTCTCGCAGATTCTGAGGTGCTCAAGCGCCGCGCGCGTCCGGTCTTTTTTTAGGTGCATCCGACTTTCGTGTGGGTCGATGCATCACGGGGATAAATCCAGCGCTGCCGTAGTTCGATCGCATGGCGGGAGGTGGGGAGAGGGCGGGACTGCGCAAGAGCGAGGTGCATCGCCTTGAGCGAGCGCCCGCCCTTTCCCCCGACCCCTCTCCCATTTCATGGGAGAGGGGAGCAAACCAGGGTTCTGCTTCCAGCCGTTCGCACCCGCATGCAGTACCCACACGAAAGTCCGAAGCCTCGTTTTTAACGACGCGGCTGATTCGATGCATAGTTCGGGCGAGTCGCGCCATCCGCGCAGGCTGCGTCGATGCGCTGCAGCGGCTGCAGCCCCGCTTTTTTCTTCCGCTCCGGCAGGGTGTAGGGGACGTGGCAAACCGAGGATTCGTCCTTGCCCCACCTGACGGTCAGTTCGCCCTGCGACTCCAGGCCGCGCGCGAAGATCTTGCCCATCTGGCCGACGGAGCCGACTTCCTTGCCTTTCTCGTTGACCACGGTGGCGCCAAACGGGAGCGGCTTGCCATTCGGCCGCCGGGGCTGGATCAGCGCGGAGCGCCCGGACTCGGTGGCAAATTTCAGCATCGGGACGGATCCCGCCAGCGGCGCCACGCGCTGGCTCGTTTCCTTGAGTTCCACATCGGTCGACAAGCCCTTCGGGTCCAGCTCGACCATATTCATATTGAACGGCGTGAGGTACGGCACGATCGCGTAGCCTCGGCTATCGATCCGCACACCCGACGCGTTCGTCACCCGCGCGCCTTCCGCTCCCGGTGCTTCGACAATCGCAAACGTTTCGGAAAGCGGCTGCGACAGCGTGATGCCGCCCGGATGCGCCACCATGGCGCCGCGTGCGGACACGGAGGCCTGCTGGTAATCCGCGCCGCCGCTGACGCTGGCGCTGAGTTCGGCATTCGGGGCGCGATACATCACGTTGGCGCCGCCATTGGTCGTCGAACTGCCGTTGCCGTTGCCGCTCGCGTGATTGGCGTTCAGCCCGTAGGAGAAGTTGTTGTCCACCCCGGCCGCGCCGGAGACCGACGTTTGCAGCTGGGTGCGCCCGGCGGTATCGTGCAGCATGTTCCCGGTCATCGTCACCGGCGTCTTGCCGCCCAGCGGAATCGTCAGGCCGACGTAGTACAGCGTGCTCATCTGCCCGCCAGAGTTGCGCTGGCGGGTGGCGGATACGCTGTAGCCAAGATTCTTGTAGGCGTTGCTGTAGCCCACCGAATAGCTGACGTCCGAGCCGCTGCGGTTCCAGTACGTCGCCGTGGACGCGGTGGCATTGATGTTGCCGCCGCGCTCGCCGAGCCGCTGGTTGAGCGTTAGCGATGCGCGATTGCGTTGCCGGTAGATCGTGTCGATGGACAGGCCGCGCTCAGCCTGCTCGCGGGCGAGCATGGCGTCGTTGAGCCCGAAGTAGCCGGCCGTCGAATAGCGGTAAGCCGCGATCGAGACGTTGGTGCCGGTCGCCACCACGTTCTTCGCATAGCTCACCCGCACACTGGAGCCGTCGAAGCGCTTCACGCCCGGGATCGAGGTGCGGGCCTGCGTAATGTCGCCGCCGAGCGCGCCATACGAGGTATTGAGCACGCCGCCGGCCATCACGGACACGTAGCCTTCGGCCACGGTGATACCGCCGTAGCCGGTCAGCAGGTTGGTGAAGCCGCGCTGCCAGGTGCCCTGGGTGAAGAGCGGGTTCTTCGAGCTCTGCTGATTGCGCACCGCACCCGCCACCACGCTGTAGCGGCTGGTGCCAGGACGCAGCGACAGCGGCACGGCCGCGTACGGCACGGTGAACGAATGCACGGAACCGTCCGCTTCCGTGATGGCAACCCGCAGGTCGCCGCCGTACCCGGTAGGGTAGAGGTCGTCGATTTCGAACGCGCCCGGCGCAACCGTGGTTTCGTAGAGCTTGACACCGTTCTGCGAAATCGAGACTTTCGCGTTGCTGTTGGCTACGCCGCGCACGACCGGCGCGTAGCCGCGCAGCGAATCCGGCAGCATCCGGTCGTCCGTGGAAATGCGCACCCCGCGGAACTGGGTGGAATCGAACAGATCGCCGGAGGTATAGGACTCGCCGATGACGAGCTGCGACGACAGCGACGGCAGGCTCCGTTGCAAATACGTGGCAACGTTCTGGTACTTCTGGCGTCCTTTGTCATCCAGGCTGTACGACCCGTCGTGACGGAAATGCCGGCTCCCGAGGTTGGCGCCCACGTTCAAGCCCAGGTACCCCTGAGTCTGCGCGTGGCCGCCCTGGCTCTTGGTGCTGTAGACGTTGGCGTTGTAGCCGACCATGCCGACGGGGACGCCGGCATCCCACTGGTCGGGGCTCACGTATCCGCGGGCGTTGCGAACCAGCGAAATCTGCGGAATGCTGAGAGTGAGGCGCTGTTCGCCAAAGTCGAAACTGGAGCTGGCGTCCGGAATGGCTTGCCCGAGGCGCACGCAGCCACCCGGCTCGGCGAAGGAGGCCTTCACATGGTGAGGCAGCTTGCCGAGATTGACCCCGGCCTGCTTCAGCAGCGCTTCATTGAAGCAGGGCTGGGCATCCGCTGCGCCGGGCACAGCCTTGAACGGCACGCTGGCGCGGCCCACCCAGTTCTGATCGACGTAGACATCGACACTGTACGTGCCAGGCGGGACGATATCGCTGCGCTGGAACTTCGACAGATCCACGGTGCCGCCGCTGTTGTTGAGAAAACCCCCCTCGAACTCAAGTGGCGTGGACTGGATCTGCGCGATTTGAAACGGCTCCGGTGTGCCACCATCCGCGTTCGCATTGCTCTGCCAGCCGGCCAGGCTGGTCAGCAGCAAAGCGCATATTGGCCGTAACTGCGGCGTGTGGCCAATATCGGAATTCGGACGCTGAATCGGCGGCATGGAAAACACTACCGGAAGTAGATCATCAGGCGATCATGGATCGGACCACGCCATCGGCTCTACGGTCCGACCTTGCCGCCCGACATTGATACGTGGCGCACGGATGCGCAACGCTTACTTGTGTGAGATTTCTGTTGAGCCAGCGGTGAAGCTGGTCGGGACGCGCTAACCGCGCTAACCGCGCTGACGGCGCTAACCGTGCTAGCCGGCCAGGCTAGTGCCGTGGGTCGATGGCGACGGGCATTTGCGTATTCTTGTTGCCGCCCCAATCGTCGATGCTGCTGAACTCGACCGTCGCATCCGCGGCGGGAGCCGACTCCAACCCGTTGATCGCAAACGTCTGCGAGGCGCCGGGGCGCACATAGCCCATGCCTGCATCGAACGTCTTTCCACCGATCTTCAGCTGGACACTGCCGAGGCTGACGACATAAGGGCTTGGGTTGACGGTTTTCAGGACATACTGGTTAGCTTCCGGGCCCCTGGCGATGTGCCACTTGAGCAGTGCCGGGGCTTCCTCGGCTTTACCCGGCAGTCCGGCCGGCCGGTACATCAGTTTGATCCGTGTGCGAAAGGCAACCTGGAGACGGTTGCGTTCGTCTTCGGCGGCTGGCTTCGGGGGGACGTCCAACACGTTGAGCCAGAACAGCGACTCCTTGTCGGTCGGCAACGGCTCATTCGTATAGATGATGCGCAGGGTCTGGCCTTTGCCGGGCTCGACGCGGAACATGGTCGGCGTGAGCGTGAACGGCACGTCGATCTTGTCCGGGGAATCGTTTTCGTTCCCGGTATCGATCCAGGTCTGGACCAGGGAGGGGATGCGGCCATCATTGGTGACCTTGAGGGTCACCTCGCGTTCTTCCGCGGGAAAGATGACGCGCGTGCCTGACACGACGACGGCTGCGGCGGCCGATGTCRCGATCGACGCGGACACAATCGATGCGGAAACGATTGCCATCGCCCTTGATAACTTCGACTTCGGAATGCTGAGTGTCATATAAGTATCCTTTGCGTTGTTACCTCCTGTCGCAAGCCGCTGGCCGGGGCCGGCCAGACGGCTTGCAAGCTCGTACGTCAATCCCCGGAGACCAGAGATTCGTCCTCGCGCTTACGGGTACATCAAGGTGTATTGCACGAACGAGTTCGCGGTACCCGCGGTTGCCACGCCAGTTGCCGTGTATTCGGCGGCGTAGCTCATCTTTGCGGCACCGGTCGTGCCATCGATGGCGACGATCTGCGAGTTCTGGTCGGCGCTGGCTGCACCCACCTTGATCGGCGCGGACTGATCGTTCAGGATGCCGATTTCCACGTTGCTGGCGGCGTCGGCGCCTTGCAGCTTCAGACGGCCGGTGTCGGCGTTGACGCTGGTGCCGGGTTCGAAGGAAACTGCGACCTTGGTGGGGGCATCCTTGGAGACGCTGCAGCCCGTCAGCGCGAGGACGAACGGCGTGCGGCCTGCGGTGGCGCCCGCCTTGGCCAGCGAGTTGGTACCCACGCGCGGCAGAACAACGGCCAGGTCGTTGGTGCCGGCGTTGATCTTGCAGGTGGAGGCGATCACGCTGCCGGTGAAGTTGATCGTGCCGTCAGCAGCTTGAGCCGAGCCAGCTGCGGTCATCAGGCCAGCCGTTGCCAGGGTGATTGCCAGGATTTTCGTTTTCATTTTTCAGTTTCCTCTCGGAGGTTGTTAAAAGTAAGTTGCAAGGGTTGCTTGATATGCGTGGCCACTCAGCAATATCGCGAGCGAACGGCTTTGCATTCATGCAAGGGTCGAGGCTGCACACTCGTTCATGAGTGATTACCTCGGTACTGAGTGGCTCACAGCCGGTACTGTGGGCGACCCGGTATCAGGGAAGCCAGCCAGAAGATGGCGGGGTGCCGCTGCGAATGCGGTTCATCAATGCTGGCTATGACTAATGTCGTTGCCATACTTGATGAGATCAACATTGCTCTTTATTCCGAGCTTTCGCATGGCGCTCATCTTTTGGCAGCTGATTGTCTGCTTGCCCTTCTTGAGAAGGACTGCGATTTCACCGACGGTCAAGCCCGATATATAGAGGCGCATTACCTCGGTTTCGCGGGCCGAGAGCGGTTGTGACCGATCGATGCTGGACTGCAAGCAGGCTAGCGCCAGGCGGACCCGTGGAGAAATATATTCCCCGCCAGAAGCGCTAACATGAATGGCAGTGATTACCTCAGTTGCATCATCATGCCGACCCACGATGGCAGAGACGCCAAGGGCTAAAACGGACTTGATGATTGCTGGCTGCTTGTATCTGGTCAGTACAACAATTTTTACGTTTGGGTGAAGACGGCGAAGGCGGGATATATAAGACAGCCCATCGCCAGATTCTCCCCCACGAATGGAATAGTTGGTTACAACAACATCACAGCTGATGTCGGACAAAGTGCTGAAGAGTTCAGCTGACGATTCACATGACGCCAGGACGTTTATCGTCGAAATTGAATTTAGTGCGCATTTCAAGCCATCCAGTATCAATGGAGTGTCGTCGGCTATCACCACGTTTATATTTAATCTACGCATATTAACCATGGCCCCTTTGTTTGCTGATTGTCTGGTTATCCCCTATAGCGATGGTGGCGTGTGGAGTTGCAATATCGGTATCTTCTACGATTCTTCGTCCCAGATACATAGGACATGTACGAAATTTTCAGGACTTAATAGGACAAGTCCTAATTTTTACATTTGTTGACACTTTCCATCCCCAGGGTCACAGGCGGGAATTCCATCAGATCTTCGTCTGCGGCCCGGCATCTCCGGCGATGTCAGGGCGCGCTGTGGCGCGGATTTCGGGGCGGCAGCCAGTGTTGCGGGCGCTACATAACAGCGCGCAGGTGGCCGTCTTGCCGGGCTTGCGTTTGGCTATGCGCGTGGGGCTGGCGCTTGAGCGAGGCGCAAGGATGGCTGGCAGGGCGGCCGCGGAAGAGCGTTCACGACGGTTCATGAGCAAGGCCTTGTTGTGGCTGATGAGAGCCGGGAGGAGGTCACGAAAGGCAGGGGGCGCGGGCGCTTAGGCAGAGGCCACCGCGAAAACGGCAGCAAAAATGAGAGCGACAGCGAGAGAGCGACAGCGCCAAGCGTGAGGCCACGCCACGGATCGCCACAAATCACTACGATCCGCTTGCGTTCAAAGGTCAAAACGGCGACAGGCGACCGTAGGTGACCCTAATGACCCTAATGACACTAAGTGACCGTAAGTGACCGCGTAAGTGACGGTAGGCGGCGGCGCCATGCGCCATATCAGCTTGCGGAGAAGAATCGGACGATGGCGTCGCGCTGGATGGCGGGCGATATCAGGAAGCCTTGCGCTCTGTGGCAGCCAAACTCCTGGAGAAGCCGCAGTTGGGCTTCGGTCTCCACGCCTTCTGCCACAACGGTCAGGCCCATCTTGCGCCCAAGCTGCACCACGCTCGAAAGCGCGGCACGGAAGGCATCGATCATGATGGCGTCCTGGACCATGGACCGGTCCAGCTTCAGCTCCGTGAAAGGCGTCGCCACCAGTCTGTAGAACGAACTGAAGCCGCTGCTGAAGTCATCCTGGGCCAGGCCAAAGCCGTGCATGCGCAACCGGCATGCCCCCGCGTAGTAGTTGCTTTCCTGCGCCTCCATGGAGTCTTCGGTCAACTCGAAACAGATACGCAGTGGATCGCCGTTGGCCGCTTTTACCTGCGCATGCAACCGATCGGGAAGATCCGGGTCATCCAGCAGCCTGGTCGTCAGGTTCACGGAGACGGCAATATCGTGGCCGCAGGCCTTCCAATCTTGCTGCRCGGCGAGTGTCTGTGCCAGCATGGTCTGCAGCAAGCGGTCCTCAAGCCCCTCGCGCTCGATGGCGGGCAGGAAGGCACCAGGCAGCAGCAAGCCGAATTTCGGGTGTTCCCAACGTACCAGCGCCTCCGCTGCATGGCCCAGGTCGTCGACCAGCGCGTACTTCGGCTGGAACCAGGCTTGCATTTCGCCGTTTTCCATGGCGGCGATCAGGACGTCGCGGTGAAAGTCCGGGGTGTTGCCGGGACGGGCGGGACGTACACGCTTCACGCTCTCGCCATATGCGCCAAGCGCGGCGTGCACGCCTTGCTTGGTGAGCGGCTTCGGCAACGTAGCCATCACCGCGATGCCCCGTGACTCGGCGACCTTGCGGGCGCCGACCAGTATCGGCCGCGGCGCGGTGCTTGTGATGACCAGCGCCGGTGCGATCGCGGACGTAGGCAGGCTCTGGATGATCTGGATGCCGTCAACGCCGGCGACATTGAGGCCGGTGACAACCAGGTCAAAAGGGCATTCGCCCAGGCGCTGCAAGGCTTTGGCTCCGTCGGTGTAGCCTTCCACATGATGGTCGCCCTGACAGGCGAACATCTGCATCGTGGTGGAGAGGTGCAGCGGATTCTCTTCCACGACCAGGATGCGATGACGGCTCGCGCAGCCCGGGCCTGCTGGCTTATCGTGGGTGCGCGCGCCGCAACCATGCAGTGGCGTGCCATGGAGTTGGGCTTGATGCGGAGCGAGGGTGCTGAGAGATCCTTTCATGCCGACAGGATAAAAGGATGGCAGGCATTACTGAATAGGACGAGTCTGAATCTGGGGCTTGGCGTGAAAGAAATCGACGCACCAGCCATGCGCGGCTGGCAAGAGAGGGGGGCATCGGCACGGATCGTATACCATTGATATGGTCTACTTCGCACTTATAGGCGGAAAAGTGATCGAAGAGTATCATTGCGACCGAGGCTAAAACTCCTGGCGCCGTGTGGACCAAGCACTGTTCGTGGTGACGTTGCGCTATTTGCCATTGGCACCTTGGGGTCTTGTGCAACTTTCTACAAGCGTGGGGCTTGATGGATGACTTTCATTTGCGTGTCATGGTGGCGGACGATCACCCAGTCACGTTGCTTGGCATTGCACATTCTCTGCAGGGGGCCGGCGGCATCGAGGTAACCGGCACAGCCTCGAATTCCACGGAACTGGTCGATGCGCTCGGCAAGCAGCCGTGTGACGTGCTGGTGCTCGACTATGTCATGCCGGACGGCAAGTACGGCGACGGACAGGCACTCATCTCGACGATCTTGCGGCGCTTCCCCGAGGTACACATCGTGACCATCACCATGGTGGACGATCCCTCAGTGCTGCGCGCCATCCAGACGCTTGGCGTGACCTGCATACTGAGCAAGTCCGATGCCATGGCGCATATCGTCACCGCTGTGCATGCCGCCTATACCGGTGGGCAATACGTGTCGCCCACCGTTGCGTCCTTGCTCGAAGACCAGGAGGACCCTGGCGCCACGCGCAAGCTGAGTGCCCGGGAGGCGGAAATCGTGAGATTGTTCCGGGCGGGCTACAAGGTGGGCGAGATTGCTGCCCAGCTGCATCGTAGCAAGCAGACCATCAGCGCGCAAAAGGTTGCGGCAATGAAAAAGCTCGGGGTCACGCGCGATGCGGATCTGATCCGCTACAGCGGCAACGAGACGCAGCCGGAGCCGGAAGACGGCCAAGAGGAAGCGTGACGCCGGCGCGCCTTGGGTCGCGTGCTGCCGGGCTGTGCGCCTGATAGATCCAACAGAAGCAGAATAATGTCAACTTCGCCGTGAAACTGAAGCCCCTTGTCAGGCACCGCATTTCCCTCGGCCGCCGCGATTTCAATCCTGAGTTGATGAAGCGGTATCAGCTCACCCTGCTGTACGGCGGTGGTGCCGCACTATCGGCTTTCATCCTGCTGTGCTCGGTGTTGGCCTTGTGGATGGCGGCCAGTGACTACAATGCGGCGGCGCGCGCTGGCTTCCTGACGCAGGAATCCAGGCTCCTGGTCAGCATGACAGGGGCCGGCGCGATCTTGAAGCGGGGCACGGGCTATGCGGAAGGCGTGTGGGACCGCCAGGCGCTGCCGTCGATAGCCTTGCGTGAACAGTACCTTTCCAATAATGGCCAGTTGCGGATCATTCAGGATTCGGGCCGCCGGGTCTATGCCGTGGCCACCGAGGTCAGCGATGCCCGGCCCGCTGCGAGCTTCTTGCCGCTTCTGGCATTGGTGGAGAAGCAGATCAAATCCAGTGTCGTGCTGACGCGCACGCCCGAGCTTTCCGCGAACACCTATTTCTTTTCCGTGCGAGGGGATTTCCTGGCTACGCTGCTCCGGTCGGGAAGCGGCTACGCTGCACCACTGTCCCGCCTGCCCGATGCGCTCGGATTGTTCAAGGAGGCCTGGCCGGACATCGTCAGCCTCACGCAGGCCGCGCTAGCGCATCCCGAAGCCACGCCGGCGGACGTGATCTGGCTGGCGCCGCAATTTGATCCGCTCTCGGGCGAGCTGGTGGTCCGCTTCGCACAGTTCTTGTTTGACAACGATAACAAGCCGCTGGCCATCCTCGTTGCCAACAGGCGTCCGGGCCGGTTCCTGAATGGCCTGGAGAATCCGGAGGAGGGGGGCGAGTTCGCCATTCTCGACGGGCACGGCAAGGTGCTGTTGACGCCTGACGCCGAGCGCAGCGACTTCATCAACCATGTGGCTGCCACGCATACTGTTGCGGCGCGGCCGGGCGTGCAACAAACCTTCAGGGATGGCATCTTCAAAATCAGTGACCGCCTTCCGGGGACGGACTGGACGCTCGTTTATGCTTATACGCCGTACACGATCCTGGCCGGCCTGAAGTATCGGCTGCTGACGATCAGCGCCCTTGCCCTGGTGGGATGGTTGTTGCTGTGGATCCGCATTGTCATCTATCGCCGCAAGATCCTTCTACCGTCGTATGAACGCGCAGTGCGCCTGAAGGAGAGCCAGAAGCTCAACCGTGCGCTGATCCATACCGCGCCGGTGGGCCTTAGCCTGCTTGCGCAGGCCGATGGCAGTGTGATCGTGGACAACAACGTGATGGCCCGGTATGCCGAGCAGGTTGGCGAGCCGCCGCTGAACCGGCGCATGTGGGAACTCTATCGCCGCGCGTCGGAAGCGCGTCCGGACCGGCCGAACAGGAACCGGCCGTTGGTCGGCCAGGAGCTGACCATCGGGGCGGGCACGCAGGCCTTGACGCATCTGCTGGTGAACTTCACGCATGTCAAGTATCGCGGGGAAGCGRCTCTGCTTTGCGCGCTGCTCGACATCAGCGCGCAGAAGAAGACGGAGCAGAAGCTCAGGGAGGCGCGCCAGGCGGCGGACCAGGCCAACAAGGCCAAGTCCACGTTCCTTGCCACCATGAGCCACGAGATCCGTACGCCGCTGAATGCGATGATCGGCTGCCTGGAGCTAATGGGGCGCTCGCCATTGTCTGCCAGTCAGCGGCGAAGGCTGGAGATCGTCGAGTCGTCGTCCGCTTCGCTGCTTCGCATCATCAATGACGTGCTGGACGTGTCCAAGGTGGAAGCGGGGCAGCTGACGTTCGAATCCATTCCTTTCCGTTGCGACCAGCTGCTGCAGAATGTGCGCGACACGTTCGCGCCGCTTGCGGAGGCCAAAGGCCTGGCGCTGACTTGTGAAATCTCGCCCGGTGTCGCCGGTTACTTCCTTGGCGATCCGACCCGGATCCGGCAGGTGATCGCCAACCTGGTCAGCAACGCGATCAAGTTTACGGAATCCGGCCATGTGGCCGTTCGCGCCGCCTTTCTGCAAGACAACGAAAGATCTGTCGTGCAGTTCGATATTGCGGATACCGGCATCGGGATGGATCCGTCCGTCGTGCCAACCCTGTTCGCGCTCTACACGCAGGCTGACAGTTCCATCCATCGACGTTACGGAGGCACTGGCCTCGGGCTGCCGCTGTGCCAGCGCATTGTGGAAGCCGCGCAAGGCCATATCTCGGTCAACTCCACGCCGGGGCAGGGCAGCACCTTCACGGTCAGGTGGCCATTGCAACGCACGGAGGAGCCTCCCCAAGTAGCGCAGGCCGGCGGAGCAGCGGCAGCCAAGGCATCGGACGCCGCAAGCGCGCTGGCGTCCAGTGACGGCGAGCCGCCCATCCAGGTGCTTGTCGCGGAAGACCACCCCGCAACCCGTGCCATGCTGGCCGACCAGCTCGAGCAACTCGGCTTTGACGCGACGATTGTCGAGGATGGCGCGAAGGCACTGGAGGCGCTTGCGCAAAGGCAGTATGACGTCGTGTTGACGGACATCGGCATGCCGGTGATGGATGGCTATGCCCTGGCATCGGCCATCCGGCAGCAATATCCCGGTTTGCCTGTCGTGGCAATGAGCGCGCATAGCACACCCGAACAGGCGCATCGCAGCCTGGAATCGTCCATTTCCACGCTGCTGGTCAAGCCCCTGCCGCTCGCGGTGCTGGGGCGTGTTCTGCGCTCGCATGCTGGCCGAAGCGCGCCGGGAGAATCCGCCAGTGACAAGGCATTGCCGGAATGCTCGGAATCGCCCGAATTGCCGATCACTCCTCAGGTCTGCGAGGCAATGCACGCTGCCACGCGGGAGACAACGGCGGCCATGACAGATGCCTTGAGGGCGGGCAACGCCGACGCAGTCCTCAATGCACTGCACTCGCTGAGCGGAGGCTTCGCACTGGTGGGAAATGCGACCCTGGCGGAACTATGCATCGGCCTGCAGCAGTTGGTCAGGAGCGAGGGGCTCGAGAGCTTCCAGGGGCTATGGCCAGCGTTCCAGCAGGAAATTGAGGATGCGCTGGGGGAGTTGAAGGCCTGAAGGCGGTCATCGCGGCGGTTTCGTCGCCGTCCGGCCACGCGGCGGAACGGGTACAGGCGCTGGCTCAAGGAGCGTCCTGCACCCAGCGCTCCACCAGATCGGCAGGAAGCGCCTGAAATACTTCATCGAAGCGCTTGCCTGCCAGGCGTTCGGCCTGCTTGAGCAGCAGCGCCACGGGGCTGCTCGGTTCATGCGTCTCAAACCATCGTCGCGCCGCACGAATATCGCAGAGGACGGCGCCGCGATCCATTGGCAACTCGGCCGACCCGGGGGCGGCTGCGGTCGCCTGCGCGGTATTGGCAGCGGCGATGCGGCTCCACGAGCCGGCGGCGCTTGCCGGGTCCGGTTCAGCGGGCGGCATGGCATTGCGTTCGGCCACCGCCCGGGCAGGCGCGGGGTGGGCTGTGCTGGTCACCATGCCCAGCAGTTTCAACAACGGCCCCAGATCGGGCCGGACATCGGGGAGGTTGCTGCCGGCCCAGTCGTCAATGGCCGATGCGATGCCTGCGGCTTCGTCCAGTGCCGCCAGAGTCAGGCTGTGCTCCAGGCGCACAGCCTGCAACTGCTGGCGTACCGATTCCGGTGCCATGGCATCCGCCGGCCGCGGCATGCCGAGCGAACGCTCCACGTCCCGAATCTGTAGCCGCAGCGCGCCGTTGGCCATGATCGGCAAATCCCGCACGTCTTGCATTAACCCCGCCGGATCGGCGAGCGCAGCTAGCGCATTGGCGCGCAAGGCGAGATCGGCCTCACCGTCGACCACGCGTTGTGGATGGATGGCGTCAGGCCATTTCGTCAACAGTTGCGCCAATAGTGCCAGGCCATTGCGCAGGCCTGCCGCGTGATCCATCCGGACCCGGCAGCGCAGCAACAGCACCAGGATGCGAATATCGCGCGTGCGCAGCAGCAGTCGCCGGCAGTCGCGCTCCAGCTCCGCCCAGCTAACCGCCTCCGGCGCACTGACGAAGTCCCCGTATTGGGCGTCCGGTTTCGGCGCCGCCTTGGCCAGGAGCAAAACGAACTCAGGGTCGTACTCCAGATCGTCCCCGCAAGGTTTCTCTTTGGTGATGGCTTCCATCAGCTCCGGAAAGGGGATGGACGTGTTGGCCGAAGGCGTGATCTTGGATTTGGCAGTCATCTCAGTGCAGTGGGTGGATGGTGGCGTGGGTCGTTTTCGTGCTTCCAGTAGTCTTCATCCTCGTTGTTGTCGGTGCCATCGAAGAACATCCCGACGAATAGGTTGCCAGTGCAGGAGGGCGTCCTTGGATCTCCGATGGCTCTGCACATGGCATGGCTTCGCCGCAGCGGCTCCCGGTCTGACAATGCCCGCCCACGTGTCAGGTCAGGATTCGCGAGGAAGACATGCTGCTGGCAGAAGACATGATCAGTGCCTTGCATACTGCTCAGGCTCGAAGACCATGCCGGTGATGGCGCGGCTGCGGTCCGGCTCACCCAGCCAGGTGGACCAGCCCAGGCCCTCCGCCGCGCCAAGAACAGCCGGCGGCGCGGAGTCCGGAATCACCTGGAGTTCGACCTCCCAGACGAACTCGTAGCCGACGAACGAGCGCACCCATTCGATCAACAACGGCAGATCCCTCCCGTTGGGCGTGAAATTCAGATACCGCTGCAGGCTTAGCGGCCCGATCACCAGTCGGAACTTGTGCTGGCGGTCGGGCACCATCTCGCCGAGCATGGCACCCTGTCCCATCACGCTGGGCGCGCCTGGACAACTGAGGTGAGAGCGCTCTGCCGTGTCGATGGCGATCCAGTGCAGCACGAACTCTTCAAGCCTGACCGGCACGCCGAAGAAGTGCGCCAGTGTGCTGGCGATGCCATCCGGGTTGCGGGCTTCGCGCACATGGTGAGCGCTGGCCGCCAGACGGGCATGCGAGGGAAGGGGGCCGGTGATTTCGTCGGCTTCGCTGCCTGCGAGCCATCCGATATAGCGGGAGAACACCTCGCCATCCCGGCGATCCAGGCCCGCAGCCGATTGCCCGCGTGCCCATGCCTGGTAGAACTGGGTGAGTGCGCGATGGTGGAACAGGTCAATGAAATCGGCGGTGGTCCTGTCACGGTTTGCCTCGCTGCGCTCGCGAACGATTTCCGTGAAGTGGATCGGCAGCGCCCCGTTCGGGCCCAGCATCCCAAGGCCGAACAGCTGAATCTTGAGCCCGCTTCGCGTTTGCTGGAGTTGGGCGATCTCGCGCGGGGCAAAGGTGAGGGAGGCTTGCTGGCCGATCCGGAAATGCTCGTCGCTTGGCCGGCGCGCCTGCCCGACCGGGGGCAATTCCGGGCGGTGGGCGGCCAGTTGCCTCAGCAGTCCAAAGAAGCTCAGCTTCCACGGCGCTTGGCCGGCATATTGCACGGCCGGCGCCTGTGCGCTGGCTGGCGGCGGCGCGTTGTCGTCGAATCCCCGATACATGGTTATGCCGCGCTACGGGTGCCCATGCGGGCCGGCCAGCGATGGATCAGACCACGCTGGATTGACGTCATCTCGGTTTCAGTGAACGAATTCACCGACACGTGACGAGCAAGAAAATGCTCCAGGACAACACCGAACAGGTAGGGGCTGATGCCCGAGAAGCCGGTTTCGTCAACCGTCAACTGGCATTGAATGCCGCGTCCGTAGATGATCGGCCCGTTGTCCGGCAGCCGGCGCGTGACCGGCTTGACTTTTGAGCCGATCAGGCTTTCAACCTGACGTTGTTGTGCTTTGTTCTCGCTTGCCACGAACAGACGCAACATGTCTCGCAGGCCCTGGCCGCCTTGGCGATGGTCAAGATCGGTCAACGACAGATAGTTGAACCCGAGTTGCCGGATCAGGTGCCAGGTGGTCTCTCCCTCGGCGAACGGCGCACGCGGAGCGGAAGGCGGGCGGATGAGGCCGACGCTGGCGACGGGCACGGAATCAGGCGCGCGCAGGTCATTGCGGCCATTACGGGGCACCAGGCTGGAAAGGTCGCGGTTAGTGACCAGTGCTTCGACTGACAGATGCCGCAGGGTGTCGGGATAGGGAGCTTCGTTCTGATCCACCAGTGAAAGGAACACTTCGCTACCGGTGTAGGCGGTGCGGGTGCCGTACTTGCGCGCATGGGTGGACAGCACGCGCCGCTCCCGCCGCATGGAGAAATAGCGGCCGTGATTCCCTTCATCGCCGTTGAGGGTGGCGAAGAGGGGGCGAAAGTCGATGGCCTCGCTGTGTTCCGCCTTCTGACCGAAGATCTTCTGGACCGAGTAGATTTCGAAGTCCAGGGGCGATGTGCGGTCCGGCACCATGTGAAACTCGGTTCGTCCCGGGTGGATCTCGATGCGGTCGGTCCGCTTGGGGAAGAGGTTCACCACGGGCGCACAGTACAGTGCAAACTGGCTCGCATCGACGTGGGCAGCCGGATTGCCCGGCTTCGAGAGCAGCAGGACGATTTCAGCCTCCGAGGCATTGATCCTGGCGAGTCCGGGCGCCAGGCCGTTGAGCCTGAAGAAGTAGAAACGCTGAGGACACGCGAAGTACTCATGCACGAGGTTGTGCCCATGGAACTTGTTCCACGCAAGCGGCAGGGCACTTTCTCCGGGAGCGAACCCGAGCAGGGAAACAGCGTCCTTGCTGACTGCGGAGGGCTTGTTGCCCATATCCCCGGGTTGACCGATCAGGGAGACGATGCCCGCGCTATGCACGAGTTCCAGCAGATGGCTGGCGATGTGCTCATCGCCACGAAGGTAGACGGCTAGCGAGTCGACCGCCGGGAGCTGGGCAAAGGTGGTGTCGCGGTTAATGCGCAGCCGCAGGCGCAGGGCCCCCAGCACGGTGACGTGCGCAGGCACGTAGCGCTCCAGGCCCGGGATGTCGGGTGGGATGCCGGTGAGCCTTGCCTCGACTATCTCGAATGGCCAGAGTTGCACATCCTGCGTGGTGCGGAACTCGCATGCCGTCGACTCGCCATCGGGAATGCCTGCCTTGAGGGCTGTGCCGCGGGGAACCACGACGCCACGGGCAAGGTCTCCTTCTTTCTCACTGGGGTGGAACTGGGCGACCGCGATTGCCGGCGTGGGCGCCACATAGTTGGGATAGACCACTTCCAGCAGGCGTTGCGTGAAACGGGGAAACTCCGCATCCAGTTTGATCTGGGTTCGCGCGGTCAAGAAGCAGAAGGCTTCGATCAAACGCTCGACATAGGGATCGGCTACCTCGTGTCCGTGCATGCCCAGCCGCTTCGCAACCTTGGGGTGCTGGCTGGCGAATTCACCAGCCAGCTCGCGCATGTAGACGAGCTCCTGGTTGTAGTACTCAAGAAGTTGCGGATCCATGGTGTCAGGTGGCGTGGATGGATTTAACGCTGATCCGGCTGGTTTCCAGATCGAGTGAGCTCTGCGCGGTGAACGCCATGGGATAGGGATCCATGTGGATCAGCCCGTGGATTTCGAAGAGCAGGACGTTGTAGCGGTGTGGCGCATGCTCTTTCTCCAACGGCGCTACGGCCAGGCTGCCTGGAATGAGCCGTGGTTCGAAATCCAGGATGGCGCGCTTGATGATGTTGACGATGTCGCTCCACTTGTGCTCGGACAGGTAAGTGCCCGCGACGGCAGGAACCCCATAGTTGAGCGTGGAACTTGCCACGGCTCGATAGCGATTGCGATCCATCTCATCTTCGCGATTGGTTGTATTGAGCAGATAGGTCAGGTCGCGCTGGATGATCTCGCGCATCTGCGCGCGCGTGAAGGTGTATTCGTCGGCGCGTTCCGCTTGCCGATGCGGCGCTTCGTCATGCAGGCGATCAAACAAAGTCGGCAACAGGTGCGCATGTGGGCGGCGCGGTGCGCGGCGGTCAGTCATGGATGCCACCAAGCGTCAATATGGCAATCTCCAGGAGGGAGACGTCGCCGGCGTCGGTCATCCAGGTCTTTTGGCCAAGGCCAATCACTCCGGTCTCGCCGGTTTCGCTCCAGGTGGTTTCTCGCGCCATGCGAATGGCGTCGCTGCCGAGCTCCGAACCCGGATACCGGACAGGGATGAAGCCGCGCGCCATGAACCCGTCGACGAGGGTCACGGTGGCCGGTCGCCATAGCAGGTCCAGCAGCCCCGCTGGGGGGCGCATGTGCAACGTCCGCATCTGCGCAAACGGCAGCCAGGTATAGCGGCCGGCGACGACTAGTTCGCAAGTGGGCCCTAAGCGCGTGTCGGTATCGGTGATCCACGCGAAAGCTTGACCGTCATGGCACCCAGGCGTGTCCGAGGCATCGGACAACGCAATATGCCGGTTGCGGTCCGCGCCGGAAACATCGCAGGCCTCAGCCAGCGCAAGCGCCGCGTGTAGCCGCTCGAGCCACCCGGGCGCCGGCAACAAGTAAGCCGGTTCGCACTCTCCCGCAAAGACTGCCTTGCGGAACGTTTCCATCCGGACCAGCTCGCGATAGGCGTGTGCGGTTTGTGCGAAGTCCGGCGCCAACTGGGCGGCAAGCTGCAACTGCCGGAGCGCGCGCTGCCAGTCGCCGGCAACGCACAGCCATTGGAAAAGGCTCCACCTCGCGCCGAAGCTGCCGGGCTGCCGGCGCACATCAGCCTCTGTTGCGGCCAGCGCGCCCGCGATGGATCCGGCCTTGCCAAGAACGGCACCGATGGCACGCGTCGGGCTACTGTCCGTCATGACCATGCTCTCCGGTTGGTGAAGTGTGGGGCGACGCAAGCGCCGGACGGTAGGCGCTATCCATCGAAACAAGGTGGTGTTCGCGCCGGGTCAACTCGGCGGTGACGTCGCGGCGCCGCGTCGGCACGATATCTCCCGCGAACAGCCACAGCACGTCATCCGATGCGGATGCCGCGGGGAGCTCCAGTGCCTCCAGGTCGCCAAGCGGGCCGATGAGCGTGTTTATCGGCAGCCGGCCGGCAAGCGCTTGCAGGAGCGACGAGCCTGCCCCGAAGTCGGCGGCCAGGGCATCGAACTGCGGCTCAGCTGCAATGGCAGGCGCGGACCTGCCCGTGAGGGGCTGGCTGAACGGACTCACATAATTCGGATCGCGCAGGGCTGCCTCACTTTCTTGAATCAAGGCGTCGAGCACATCATCGCGCTCCGCGTCCGTTGCCTGCGCGGGCTTGGGCTCGCTGCGGGCGGGTCCAAGCATGGCGAACGGGTCTGGTGCCGAGGTCGAAGGTGTCTGCTCAGCGGCCTGCGGAGACCGCGTTTCGCCCGTGGCGTCACCGATGCCCGACCGGAACGCTCTCGACGGCGACAGGTTCAAGAGCTTCTCCAGCTCGTCCATGGCATCTCCTCGGTAGTGTGCGGGCCGGGGCCTCATCGAAAAAATAAGAATGATAGTCGCAAATCATCACTGGATAAAATGTAAATCAATTTTTAGGAATTTTCCCAATGAATTCAGATGAGAGTTAAGAATTTTGAAATGCAAATTAATACTTGTCCTATTGACTGATTGTGGGGAACTAGAACCTATCGTTCGTGAAAAATAGGTGTTTACGAGTGACGAGATTTGCTCATATCCTAAAAAAAGAATTCAATTCACATTCTCTTCGGGCGGTGCGTAGCCACTCCATGCCGGCCCATCCCATGCAGAAGAGAGCAGAACAAGGCATCAAATGGATATCTCGCGTCAGGCGCTGTTTGGCCGACTCAATCCCACCCTGTTCCGAGCCATCGAAAGCGCTACCGCCTTTTGCAAGCTGCGCGGCAACCCATACGTGGAACTCGCGCACTGGCTGCATCAGTTGCTGCAGGCTCCCGATGGCGACCTTCAACGGATCTTGCGGCATGCAGGCACGGACTTGCCTGCGCTGGAAGCCGACCTGGCCCGCGCGTTGGCGGCGCTGCCGGCCGGCGCCACGTCGATCAGCGACTTTGCGTTCCAGATCGAAGCGGCCGTCGAGCGAGCCTGGGTGTACGCGACGCTCGCATTTGCCGACGACCGGGTGCGTGGCGGCTACTTGCTGACAGCGCTGCTCAAGACGCCCGAGTTGCGCCGCACGGTACTGGGGATATCCAGCCAGTTCGCACGCGTGCGCGCTGACGACCTGGTCGAGTCGGTCCCGGCTCTGGTCGCACAGTCGCCGGAGAGCAGCGAAGCTGCCTACGACGGCAGCGGGCTGGCCCCCGCCACGCCGGGCGAGGCCAGTGGCGCGATGGCGCCCGCTGGCTCGGGCAGGTCCGCATTGGGCCATTACTGCCGGGACTTGACCGAGGAGGCGCGTGCTGGGCGGCTTGACCCCGTGATCGGGCGCGAGCACGAGATTCGGACCATGACGGACATCCTGCTGCGCCGCCGCCAGAACAATCCGTTGCTGACCGGGGAGGCCGGAGTTGGCAAGACCGCGGTCATCGAGGGGTTGGCGCAGGCGATCGCCGCTGGCGAGGTGCCGCCGAGCCTGAAAGACATCCGGCTGCTCAATCTCGATGTCGGGGCGCTGCTGGCCGGTGCCAGCATGAAAGGCGAGTTCGAGGCGCGCCTGAAAGGGGTGCTTGAGGAAGCGGCCAAGTCTGCCAAGCCAGTGATTCTGTTTGTCGACGAAGTCCACACGCTGGTTGGCGCTGGCGGGCAGGCCGGTACGGGGGACGCCGCCAACCTGCTCAAGCCTGCGCTGGCCCGCGGGGCATTGCGCACGATCGGTGCCACCACCTGGAGCGAGTACAAGCGCCATATCGAGAAGGACCCTGCGCTCACGCGCCGCTTCCAGGTTCTGCAGGTCATGGAGCCGGAAGAGGCCAAGGCCGTCGCGATGGTGCGGGGGCTGGTCGACACGTTCGAGGCGCACCACCAGGTATGGATCCGCGACGAGGCCGTGCGTGCCGCTGTCAAATTGTCGCACCGCTACATTCCGTCCAGGCAGTTGCCCGACAAGGCAATCAGCTTGCTCGATACGGCCTGCGCGCGCGTTGCCTTGTCACTGCATGCGCCACCGGCGGTCGTGGACAACCTGCGCCAGCAATTGGCCGCGGCCGAGACCGAGTGCGCGCTGCTTGCCAAGGACGGCGGCTTCGGCAAGCCGGACCCGCGCGCGACGACTGCCGCGCAAGTCCGGCACAGCCAGGTCAAGGCCGATCTGGCGGCGGCTGAGGCGCGCTGGGAAAAGGAGAGGGCCCTGGCCGTCGAGCTGGTGACGCGCAGGCAGGCACGGCTGCAGGCCATCGCGCAAGGCCGGCCGGGCGCAGATGGCGGGCAACCCGGCGAGGCGCTGCCGTTGTCGGAGGCAGAGGCGGCCCTGCGTGCCGCGCAGGCAGGGCCGCCTCTCGTCCACACCGAGGTGGATGAGGCCGTGGTAGCCGCGATCGTGGCGGATTGGACGGGCATTCCCGTGGGACGCATGGTCTCCGATGAGGTTGCTGCCGTGATGCAGTTGCCATGCACGCTCGGCGCCCGCGTCATTGGCCAGGACCATGCGCTGGAGCAGCTCGGCGAGCGCGTGCAGACCGCTCGTGCGCAACTCACCGATCCCAACAAGCCGGTGGGCGTGTTCCTGCTGGTCGGCCCTTCTGGCGTTGGCAAGACAGAGACCGCGCTGGCGCTGGCAGACGCCCTTTATGGCGGCGAGCAGAACCTCATCACGATCAACCTCTCCGAGTTCCAGGAGGCGCACACCGTATCAACCCTCAAGGGCGCGCCGCCGGGCTACGTCGGCTATGGCGAGGGGGGCGTACTGACCGAAGCGGTGCGCCGGCGGCCTCACAGCGTGGTGCTGCTCGACGAGGTCGAGAAGGCCCACGCCGATGTGCACGAAGTCTTCTACCAGGTCTTCGACAAGGGCTACATGGAAGACGGCGAAGGGCGCCATATCGACTTCAAGAACACCATCCTGCTGCTGACCAGCAATGCGGGCTCCGATCTGCTGGCGAACCTCTGCGAAGACCCTGCGCTGATGCCAGAGCCGGCCGCCCTGCGGGATGCCCTGATGCCGGAGCTTCGCAAGGTATTTCCTGCGGCATTCCTGGGCCGGCTGGTGGTGGTGCCCTACCTCCCGCTCGCGGCCGGCAACCTCGGCCGGATTGTGCGGGTGCATCTGGATCGCGTGGTGGCGCGCATGCACAACCAGCATGGCATTGCGCTCACCTATGGCAGCGCCGTGGTCGATGCCATTGTCGAACGATGTCCGGTTGCCGAGACCGGCGCCCGGCAACTGATCAGCTTCATCGAGCAGGTCATCCAGCCGCAACTTGCGCGGCTGTGGCTGTCGGCGCTGTCAGAGAAACGTGCGTTGGCCGCCATTGACATCCGCCCGCCCGGCAGCGGCTCGCCCGAGCTGACCTATCACGCCGAATACCGTCCCGGCCACGACCCTGTTGGGCCGGCGTATCCCAAAGCCGATGCGGCCTAGAGCTGTGCGGCACGTCCTTGTAACCCGCTGGGGAGAACCATGTCTGTTGTGAACAGTTCGCAGAAATTCATCGCACGCAACCGCGCGCCGCGTGTGCAGATCGAGTACGACGTCGAAGTCTACGGCTCGGAGAAGCGCATCGAGTTGCCCTTCGTGATGGGCGTGTTGGCTGACCTGTCGGGCAAGCCGGCCGAGCCGCTGCCGCCAGTGGCCGATCGCAAGTTCCTCGAGATCGATATCGACAACTTCGATGAGCGGATGAAGGCCATGAAGCCTCGCGTGGCCTTTGCCGTGCCCAATACGCTTTCCGGCGAAGGGCAACTCATGGTCGACATGACGTTCGAGAGCATCGAGGACTTCTCGCCGGCGGCCGTGGCCGGCAAGGTCGACGCGCTCCGGAAACTGCTGGAAGCCCGCACGCAGCTCGCCAACCTGCAGACCTACATGGACGGCAAGTCGGGGGCGGAATCGCTGATCAATCAACTGCTGCAAGACCCGGCTCTGCTGCAGTCGCTCGCCAAGGCACCCAAGCCGAAGGCGAATGACGACGAAACCCTGACGCCGCAGTCCTGACTGGATCGGCTGCTTGCCTACCTGAACAACCTCATTAAGCAAGGATTCCATGGCTTCCGCCCAACAAAAACAACAACCGGCCGTCGTGACGGCTGAGCATTCGGATTTTGCGGCACTGATTAGCCGCGAGTTCTCTCCCAAGACCGACCAGGCACGCGAAGCCGTCGACCTGGCCGTCAAGACCCTGGCCGAACAGGCGCTGGCCAGCGCATTCACGATGAGCGACGATGCTTACAAGAGCATCGAGGCCATCATCGGCGCCATCGACAAAAAACTCTCGGAGCAAATCAATCTGATTTTGCACCACGAGAGCTTCCAGAAGCTGGAGTCCGCCTGGCGCGGCTTGCACCATCTGGTGTCAAACACCGAGACCGACGACAAGCTGCGCATCCGCGTGATGGATGTGTCGAAGGAAGAGCTGCGCCGCACCCTGCGCCGCTACAAGGGTATCGGCTGGGATCAGAGCCCATTCTTCAAGCGCGTCTATGAAGAGGAATACGGCCAGCTCGGTGGCGAGCCGTACGGCTGCCTGGTCGCCGACTATTACTTCGACCACACTCCGCCCGACGTGGAACTGCTGGGGTCCTTGGCCAAGATCTCGGCGGCCGCCCATGCGCCGTTCATCGCGGGCGCCTCGCCATCCGTGCTGCAGATGGATTCCTGGCAGGAACTGGCCAACCCGCGAGATCTGTCCAAGATCTTCCAGAACCTGGAGTATGCGCCGTGGAACAGCCTGCGCAACTCGGAAGATGCGCGCTATGTGGGCCTGGCCATGCCGCGCATCCTGTCGCGCCTGCCCTATGGCATCAAGACCAACCCGGTCGATGAATTCGATTTCGAGG
Organism: Cupriavidus sp. 05L411; assembly: GCF_056398045.1. Taxonomy (NCBI): domain Bacteria; kingdom Pseudomonadati; phylum Pseudomonadota; class Betaproteobacteria; order Burkholderiales; family Burkholderiaceae; genus Cupriavidus; species Cupriavidus sp. 05L411. The sequence continues at coordinate 165,535 of NZ_JBFTOQ010000004.1, forward strand.
AAGATACGGATGGCGCCGATCACCGCAAGTACGTGTGGAGCAACGCGGCCTATGCGATGGCGGTCAACATCAACCGCTCGTTCAAGCTCTATGGCTGGTGCACGCTGATCCGCGGCGTGGAAAGCGGCGGTGTCGTGGAGAACCTGCCGTGCCACACCTTCCCGACCGACGATGGCGGCCTCGACATGAAGTGCCCGACGGAGATCGCGATCTCGGATCGTCGCGAGGCTGAGCTGTCGAAGAATGGTTTCATCTCCCTGGTGCACCGCAAGAATACCGACTATGCCGCCTTCATCGGCGCGCAGTCGATGCAGAAGCCGGCCGAATACTACGACGCTGACGCAACCGCCAATGCCAACCTGTCGGCTCGCCTGCCGTACCTGTTTGCCTGCTCGCGCTTCGCGCATTACCTGAAGTGCATCGTGCGCGACAAGATCGGTGCCTTCAAGGAGCGCGAGGACATGCAGCGCTGGCTCAACGAATGGATCATGAACTACGTGGACGCGGATCCGGCCAACTCCTCGCAGGAGACCAAGGCCCGCCGTCCGCTGGCAGCCGCTGAGGTGGTGGTCGAGGAAATGGAAGGCAACCCGGGCTACTACAGCGCCAAGTTCTTCCTGCGTCCGCACTTCCAGCTCGAAGGCCTGACGGTGTCGCTGCGCCTGGTGGCCCGCCTGCCATCGGTCAAGGACGCGGCATAAGGCTTACCGGCCGAATCCAAACCGAATCCCCACGGACTCTACCGAACGGGCCTGCGACAGGCAGGCTCGGGGGAGCAGCTGTGGTTTTTGTCTGAAGTACCTGTCTTAACGTGAAGGAGCTTTGCAATGGCACAGGACATTTTCCTGAAGATCAATGGCATCGACGGCGAGTCGCAGGACACGTCGCACAAGAACGAAGTCGAAGTGCTGGCTTGGGAATGGAGCATCGAGCAGCAGTCCACCATGCACGCAGGCAGCGGCGGCGGTGCCGGCAAGGCGACCGTGTCAGATATGACCTTCGAGCACTTCATCGATCGCGCCTCGCCCAACCTGATGAAGTACTGCCTGACGGGCAAGCACATCAACGAGGCCGTTCTGGTGGTGCGCAAGGCCGGTGGAAATCCGCTTGAGTACCTGAAGCTCACCATGACCGATGTGATCGTCACCTTGGTGAGCCCCAGGGGTTCGGTGGACGACGAAGTGCGCATGCGCGAGAAGGTGTCGTTGTCGTTCTCCAAAGTGAAGCAGGAGTATGTGGTGCAGAACGCCCAGGGCGGCAGCGGCGGTGCCGTGACCGCGGGCTATGACATCAAGGGCAACAAGGAAGCCTGACGGACTCCGTCCATCCGCTCATGGCACTGACGGATGGACGGCAATTTTCGTTTGCCACAGGCGATTGTTGCCGCAGGCGATTCGTATTCAAAGCGGTTGTGTCCGCGCCAAACAGGAGAATGAAGATGGGTTCGTCCCGGAGCATCCCCGGATTCGGCAGTCATCGTACCGTCACGGTCAAAGGACCTGGCCTTCCCGAGGTGCTGGGGCAGCCGGCGCTGACAGTGGTGCGCGTCAGTGGCAGGGATCCGCTTTGCGACCTTTTTGAATACGAACTGGAACTCAAGACGGCGGATGATCGGAACTTCGACTTTGGGCCGGGCGCCAATCTCGACAAGCAGGCCCTTGAAGGCCGTGAGCTGACAATCGAGATCGAGCTGGATGGCGCTGGCACCGGTCTGGAGGGGCGGCTGGGTGCCGGCAAGCGTGAGATCACCGGCCTGGTGACGCGGGTGTCCGGCCCGACGCCGGAGGGCCGCCACCTTGTCTATCGCTTCGTGCTGCGGCCATGGCTCTGGCTTGCCACGTTGACCATGGACTACAAGACCTACCAGCAGAAAACCGTCATCGAAGTGGTCGATGAACTGCTTGCGGACTACAACTTCCCGGTCGAAAAGCGGCTCAGCCTGGTCCAGTATCCTCGACGCGAGTACCGGACCCAGTATGGCGAGACCGATTTCCAGTTCTTCCAGCGCATCACGCAGGAGTGGGGGATTGCGTGGTTCTTCGAACATAGCGAGGGGCATCACCGTCTGATCCTGACCGACGGCAATGGGGCGTTCAGGAAATTCACGAGCAGCGCCTATCACACGATCAAATGGTATCCGGCCGCGGCCCGGGTGGATGAAGAGCATATCTCGGATTTCACCGTCGTCGACCAGCTGGTGTCTGGCAAATGGCGCTCCAACGACTATGACTTCGTCAAGCCACGAGYCGATCTCACCGTAAAGACCCACCAGCCTCGCGAGACAGGCCATCGCGATCAGGAGATCTACGAATGGCCTGGCAATCATGCACAGCGCGCCACCGGCAACGACCCGTGGCAGGAAGGGGAGATGATCGCCCGCATCCGCATGGAGGAATTGCGGCAGCACGGCCGTCGTGCCTATGGAAGGGGCAGCTTGCGTGGCGTCGTTACGGGCTGTACGTTCACGCTGGCCCGCTATCCCGAGCAGGACGCAAACTGCGAATACCTGGTCAAGGCGGCAAAGCTGTTGCTCGAGGAAGTCGCTGAGGAGAGCGGCCAGGGCCAGCGCTGGCGCTGCGCGGTGGAATTCGAGGTGCAGCCGACCACGGAAACATTCCGCCCGGACCGCACGCAGCCAAGGCCCCGCACAACGGGACCTCAAACGGCAACCGTTGTCGGGCCCGAGTCTCAGGAAGTGTGGACGGACCAGTACGGTCGCGTGAGAATCCAGCTGCATTGGGATATGTACGGCAAACGCGACGAGCACAGCTCCTGCTGGGTGCGCGTCGCGTCGCCATGGCACGGCGATCAGTACGGCGCCATCCAGATTCCCCGTATTGGACAGGAGGTCATTGTCGACTTCCTGCACGGCGATCCGGATCTGCCGATCATTGTGGGGCGGGTTCCGAACCAGCTCAACATGCCGCCCTGGAACTTGCCGGGCCAGCATGCGCTATCTGGATTCCGCTCCAAGGAAATCGGCGGCGGCCGGCACAACCATCTGGTAATGGACGACACGCAGGGCGAAATCCAATCGCAGCTGTCGTCGGACCACTTGCTGTCGCAGCTCAATGTTGGCCACATTGCCCGCATTCCCGATGCGGGAGGCAGAAAAGACAAGCGCGGCGAGGGCGCCGAGCTTCGCACCGACGGCCACATGGCCTTGCGTTCGGCCAAGGGCGCCTTGCTCAGCACCGAAGCACGCATGAGTGCCCGCGGCCACGCCATGGATATGCGCGAGACGATAACCCGCCTCAAAGGCGCGCTGGAGATCGCCCAGGCCCTCGAGGAAGCTTCGGCCAACTCCCAGGCGCAGCACGATGAGCAGAAGGACGTCGCCAGGACGATCGAGCAGCAGAACGATGCCATCAAGGGATCCGGGGAGGCACTCGGAGAACTGACGTCTCCCCATGTCGTGGTGTCGAGCGCCGCCGGCATCGCGGCCACCGCTGAAGAAAGCACGCATTTGCACAGCAAGCACCACACATCGCTGACAACGGGCGAGCACTTATCCCTCAATGTCGGGAAGAGCTTTCTCGCCAGCGTCAGGGAGCTGGTCTCCATCTGTGCCCACAAGTTCGGCATCAAGCTGTTCGCGAGCCGTGGCCCGATTGAAATTCAGGCCCAGAACGACACGATGGGACTGCTTGCGAAGCTTGGCATCAGCATCATCAGCACTGAAGACAGCATTCGCGTCATTGCAAAGAAGCAGTTGCTGATCGGGGGCGGCGGCAGCTTTACCCAGTACGAGGCCGCCGGCATCACGCACCTGACCGAGGGGAAATACGTCGCGCACGCCGCGCACCACTCCTGGCCGGAAGAGCAGAGCTTGCCGATCCAGATGCCGGTTACACCGGAGCCGTTCTGCATCAAGTGCTTCATCAAGGCACTGAAGTCGGGCAGTGCGCTCGCCGCGGTCTAAGGAGGGATGGATACATGTATTTCGCAGTTGATCCACTGAACCTCGCCGAGGTCTCCACCAGGCTGATCGAGCTGGTTTCGGCAAATCCCAAGGCAAACTGGACTGCGGTCGTGGATGGTGCGTTCGATCACGATGGCGGCCGGCGCGATTACCCCGGCTCGCCAGAAGCGCTGTATGCCTGCGACGAGCTGGACGCCATGCTCGAGGTTTCCCCACTTCTTATCCCGCTGATCGTGGAGCGCGCCGAGGTGTTGAGGGAGCAGATTCTTGGCCTCGCACGGCATTGCGCCGGGCGGCCAATGTTCAGCATTGTGGCCTCATCCAGGAATGCCGCCGAACTCAAGCCAAATTGGCAGAAGTGCGCGCGCGTCTCGACCGAGGATGGGCAGAAGCTGTTGCTGCGCTTTGCCGACACGCGGGTGCTGCCGATGCTTCCGGAAGTCCTCCGTCAGGAATCCTGGGCGGCGTTGACCCATGAACTAAGCGAATGGTGGTACGTCGATCGCGCAGGACAGCTTGATCAGGTCCCCGTCGTGGAGGCCATTGCCGCGCCTGTCTTTCCGCTCGCGCTCGGGCGGCGGGAGTTTAACAAGCTGCTAGAGCGAGGCGAGCCTGATTCGGTCATCGACGCCATGTTCCGGCAGGTTGCCGGGGATCTTGCCGGCAACGGCGAAGGCGGGATTCTTCGAGAAGATCAAGGCGGTGTGCGAGTTTGCACGCGCCCAGGAGATTGACGCGTTCCCGGACATCCTTGCGCTGGGGATTTTTGACACAAGGACCGACCACAAGGGCTTGACGAACCCGAAGCTCCTCCGACTCATCGCGGAGCGGGGCTGGGTGCGTGGGGAACTCGCCGCAGCCATCGAGGCGGTCAATGGTGTCAATGCGGTCAATCAGTGAAGCTGTTCAAGCTAGCCAAGGCACCCCGTTACGTTGTAGCACTTGCCTGTGCGGCATCCATCGGTATCGCCAACCCATTTACACACGTGAAATGAAAAACACTACCCAACAGCCTTCGTTTGCCTTCGTTGCGTCCTCATGGGCCGCCTTGCTAGCAGGATTTCTCGCATTCCTTGTTGGATTGTTCAACGCGGAAATGCAGCTGAATGAGCGCGGCTACTACTTTACGGTGCTTGTCTATGGATTGTTTGCCGCTGTCTCGGTTCAAAAGAGCGTGCGAGACAAGCTTGAGGGCATTCCCGTAACGGCGATCTACTACGGCCTGAGCTGGGTGTCAGTGCTGTTGGCTGTCCTCTTGCTGTGTGTCGGGCTATTCAACGCCAATTTGGCGTTGAGCGAAAAGGGCTTCTATGGCATGTCGTTCGCCCTGGCGCTCTTCGGGGCGATTGCCGTGCAGAAGAACACGCGCGACATCCAGGCGGCCATGCCGCACGTCATCGAGAGCGATCTGGTGCGGCTCCCGGAGGAAAACCCAGGGAATGACCGATAGGTACGAAGTTGTTCTCGACGGTCGCCAAGCCGTCACACGGGGATGGCCCTTACTGGCGCACGCATGCCAATGCGGTGCCTGAAGGTGCTGGAATCGTAGCAACGTACGTTGCCAGTTACGCCCGAGATCGGAGCTCGCATGAACATTAGATGGAAACAGATTTCCGTTCGTCTATCACAGCTAGCTGTCGTGCTGTGCGCCGCGTGTTCCATGGCAAATCGGGCTGCCGCCATGGACTTGGTGGGCTACAACTACACGGATCAGTATGTCGCAGCCTATAGCGTCAATGGCTATCCAGGCGCCAACATCTACCCACATGCGGGCGGCGGCGGCTTCGTTTGCTGCATTTCCGTACCTAGGGAATGGCAGCCGGGCATGACGGTCACGGTGAAGTGGACGGAAGACCGAAACGCCAACCCGGTCCCGTGGAAGACGCGGGTGGTGGAGGTGCCTCCCTATACGGCTAAGGATCGGGGTCATTTCGCGGTGCACTTCTTTGCCAACGATGAGGTCACGGTGCTGGTTAAAACGAAAGCACCCGGGCACCCTGATTATCCCTACCATTTCTATCCTAGCGAAGGTGTCCGGAAATGACCGCGCAATCCCCTGAGATATTCCCAACTGGCGGCCTGCGCGCGCTGCCGCCACGCGAGGCGATGCAGTGCATCGCGGTGCCGTCCTGCACATTGCTCAATGACAAAGCAGCCGCGTGTCCCGGACAGGCAAATGTGGGCGTCGTCTTCGACGGCGCTGGCGACCATCGGCAGGAGAACTACGAAGCTATTGGCGCCAGCGGACAGGTCAAGGTGGTGCGGGGCAGGGTGCGCCCTAAGCTTCCGAAGTCAAGCTCAACCCAACACAGGAGCGTGTCGATGGGAACTCGAGTGCAGTCTGTTCTCTGCCGCCTTGCTGTGTCCTTGGCGATGCTGGGCACAGCCTGTGCTGTCAGCAGCCCTGCTACCGCGATGGACCTGGTGGGATACAACCACACGAACCAGTATGTGGCCATGTACGTCGTGAACGGGTACCCGGGCGACGATATCCTCCCGCATGCGGGCGGCGGCAGCTTCGTCTGCTGCATTTCCGTGCCGAGGGAATGGCAGCCGGGCATGACGGTCACTGTGAAGTGGACGGAAGACCGTAACGCCAGCCCGATCTCTTGGCGAACGCGCGTGGTGGAGGTGCCCCCCTACAAGCCTGCGAACATGGGCCGCTTCGCGGTGCACTTCTTCCCCAACGATGAGGTGAAGGTACTGGTTACGACCATAAGGCCCGGGCATCCCGATTATCCCTATCCGTCGCCGCGAGAAGGGAGGGAAAAATGAGCACGAAATCCCCGGAGCTCTTCCCAACTGGCGGCCTGCGCGCGCTTTCGTCGCGCGAGGCGATGCAGCGGGCAGCGGCGCTGGCCCGCACCTTGCCCATGGACAAAAAACCTGCCTGCACCGGCCAAGTCAATGTGGGCATCTTCTTTGACGGGACCGGCAACAACCGCCTGGAAGACTATGAAGGCATTCCGGCTGAGGAGCAGGTGAAGGCCATGAAGGCCGGCACGCCGCCCGAGCGGCCGGAGTCCTTCCCGCCCGAACTACGCAAGCACAGCAATGTGGTGAGGCTCTTCCATACTCACAAGAACGATGCGGATGAGGGTTTCTATCGCTACTACATTCCCGGCGTGGGCACGCCCTTCGCTGAGGTCGGCGACGCCGGCGGCATGCTCGGTAGCGCCGCTGCTGCGGGGGGTAAGGCACGCATCCTGTGGGGCTTCATCAAACTCCTCAATAGTCCATACGACTACCTTTGCAAGGGAAGTCTGATACCTGATGACCAAGGCAAAGCCATCATCGACAAGCTAACCGGAAAATTCAGCACGAACTGGCAGCGTCAGAACGAGCTGCGCCAATGGCAAGAAAAACTCAAGGCCGCCCTGCGGGGAAAGAAGCCAAAGATCGAGAGAATCAACCTGTCGGTGTTTGGATTTTCACGTGGCGCGGCGCAAGCACGTACCTTCGCAAACTGGCTGTTCGAGGTGTGCGAGCCACAGGATGGCGGATGGCTGTTTGCCGGCATCCCGATCCATCTGCGCTTTCTCGGCATCTTCGACACGGTGGCATCGGTGGGGCTGGCCGACCTGACCGGCAATGGCATTTTCGAAGGCCATCAGGACTGGGCGGACAACACGATGGAAATCCACCCTGCCATAGAACGATGTGTGCACTACGTCGCGGGTCACGAGGTGCGAGCTTGTTTCCCGCTGGATTCAGTACGGGTACACGCGACTTATCCCGCCAACGCCGAGGAGGTGATGTATCCCGGTGCCCATTCCGACGTCGGGGGTGGGTATGCCCCGGGCGCGCTTGGCATTTCGCCCACGCCGGACAGCTTCATGAGCACGATCCCCGGTGCGAACATGTACCAGAAAGCCTGCAGGGCCGGCGTGCCGCTCCTGCTGTGGGATGAACTTCCGCAGAACACGCAGGCTGACCTGACGCCAGCGCAAGGGGTGATCGCGGACTTCAACAACTACGTGCAAGCCAGCGCGATCGGCGACGGCCAGGTGGAGGACATGCACATCCGGCACATGGGGCTGTATTTCAGTTACCGCTTCAAGTACCGGACTAGCTATCGCAATTTGCCCTGGTATCTGGCTGCAAGCGACACACACAAGGAATATCTGGATGTCACCTCTACGACGGTGCTGGTGCGACTGGGTGAGTTGCTGTATCGCGTCCTTCCGTCAGATCCGTCCTACGATCCCAAGGCGGCCAAAAACAGTGCTCTCCCGTGGTCACCGGCGACGAACGACATTCGCCTGCAGCACCTCTACAAGATCATCGACAACATCGATCTTAGCCAGCTGTCGGCCCCGGTGGAACGCTTGTTCGATCGTTACGTGCATGACTCGATGGCGGGCTTCATCGGCATGGGGGTCAATGAGTACAAAGCGAATCGGATGGGGCTAATGAAATTCCGAAAGGTTTTCGACAAAAACGGGTAACTGTGCTTCGGAGTTTGCCTGGGATCGTAGAAGTCGCTTGGTGCGATGCGGCGAGCGACATCTTTGTTCTATGGCGGGCTCGCATCTGCCGCCCGGCATCCCCGGATGCGACTTGACGCACATCCTGCAGATCCACAGCCGGGCGTTCATTCAAGGACTCTGCGTGTTTGTGGATGCCTTTCGGCGAATTGGAATTCTCTTACTTTGGAAAGCATGATGGGAAAAAAACTCATTACCGTCGGAGACACGACGACACACGGTGGCAAGGTGATCTCCGGTTCGGAGAAACATCTCTTGCGGGGACGGCCGGTCGCCCGCAAGGGGGATCTGGTGGATTGCCCGCAGCGGTATCCGGACGGTCGGCCGCACGGAATCAACAAGATTGTGGAAGGTGACGAAAAATTCCTGATCGGCGGATGGCCCGCGGCGCTGGACAGTCATCGCACGGAATGCGGTTGCCAGTTGATCGGCAGCCTGCCGGGCGTCGTCGGAGGGTAAGGCATGGCGCAAATCATGGAGCGGCCGTTGCTTAGCGGATACCGGCGCGCGCTATTGGCGTCAGGTGGGCTTGCACTCGCGCTGCTTTCGGGGTGCGCGAGCGCTCCGGCCCAAAACGAGCAGATGAAGCTCGATCTCGCCATCGAGGCGAAGTCGACGGTCAATCCCGACGACAAGGGGCGGGCGTCTCCTGTGCTGGTGCGCGTTTATGAACTCAAGACCGAGACCGCCTTCGAGAATGCCGATTATTTCTCCCTGGATAAGTCAGACAAGACGCTGCTGACGCAGGACCTGCTGGTGCGGGATGAATTCATTCTCCGCCCGGGAGAATCGCGCGATATCGAGCGCAAGCTGAATCCGCACACCAAGGCAATCGGTTTTCTGGTCGGCTACCGGGACCTTGGCCAGGCCACCTGGCGCTCCATCTTCAAGTTGCCGCCGGCACCGGAGATCGCCTGGTACCGGGCCGTCGTTCCGGCGCGCAAGATCAAGCTGCAAGTCGCATTGGACCAGCAGACCATCACAATTACTAAACCTGACTGATTTCATGAGCTGGTACAACAAAGTCGTCTGGAGCGAAGGGCTCTTCCTGCGCCCACAGCTATTTCAACAGCAGGAGCGCTATCTTGAGCTCTACGCTCACAAGCGCGCTGCTGCCTTGAGCCCGTTTTTCTGGGGCTTCCATCACTATGGGATCGATGCGGAAGCGCTCACGCTGGGAAAACTGGTGGTGTCCGGCGCGGCGGGTGTGTTTCAGGATGGCACGCCCTTTGATGCGCCCGCGCACACCATGCTCCCCGCGCCGCTGGCGCTTGTGCATGAGCACCTGAACGAGGTCATCTATCTGGCTGTGCCGATTCGCACACCGAATGCGGAGGAGACAAGCTTCGGCGAAGCCGTGGACTCGCTGGCGCGATACCGCGCATTCGAGGAAGAGCTGCTGGATGCGAACTCGATTGCGCAGGGCCCCAAGCTGGTCCAGCTTTCGGACCTGCGGTTGCGCTTGCTTCCAGGCAAGGAACTGACGAAGTCGTGGATCGGGTTGCCGCTGGCGAGGGTCACGGAGATCCGGGCTGACGGCAGTGCCAAGCTGGACCCGGGCTTGATACCGCCCGTCAACGTGTACCCGGCGAGCGGCCAGCTGATGACGTGGCTGACGGAAATCCACGGCTTGCTGCATCTGCGCGCCAATTCGATGGCAGGGAATCTCACCGCGGGGAGCACCCGAGGCGGGGATGCCGCGGAAATATCGGAATACCTCATCCTGCAGCTGCTCAATCGCTATGAGCCGGTACTGACGCATTTGCTGGACGCCAAGGCGGCGTCACCGGAAACGCTCTATCTACACCTTTGCGCGTTGGCGGGAGAGYTCTCGACCTTTGTGCGAACCGACACACGCCGCCCGCGGAAGTACCAGCCGTACCTGCACGGCGAGCCGCATACCTGCATCAAGCCGTTGGTCGACGATCTGCGCTATCTGCTCAACGTGGTGCTGGAACGTGGGGCGCAGCGTATCGCGTTGCGCGACCAGCCGCACGGCTTCCGGCTTGCGGTGCTGGAGCCTGCGGAGATTCAGCGCTTCTCGACCTTTGTCCTTGCCGTCTTCGCTCAGATGCCCGCCGATGTGCTGAACCAGCAGTTTCCGGCACAGGTCAAGGTGGGCCCAGCCGAGCGGGTGCCGGAGCTGATCCGTTCGCACCTGCCAGGGATTCCGCTGCAGGGCTTGCCTGTGCCACCGCGTCAGATCCCGTTCAATGCCGGCCAGGTCTATTTCGAGTTGGCGCAGAGCCATCCGCTGTGGGAGCAGGTCGCGCATTTCGGCGGCCTTGCCATGCACGTCGCGGGCCACTTTCCCGGGCTGCGGCTTGAACTTTGGGGGGTGCGATGAACAAGCCAATCGATCCGCCATCACTGGCGCCAGATAGCAAGATCCAGCCTTCTGCACAGGACGGCCAGCAACCGCCGGCCGAGGAAAAGCGCACGCCCAGCCCCGGGCCTGCCGCGGCCGACCCGGCCTCCCCGCCACGCAGGCCGTGGGAATGGCGAGTGCCAGAGACCCCTGAGCAGAAACTCGCGCGCATCGGGAAGGCGCCGAATCCCCTGCTGGAAGCTGCGCAGCCGCTCATGCTGGCGCTGGCCGGCATGCCGGACAAACTGCCGGTGACGCAAGCGCCGAAGCCTGGCAACGCGACGCCTGACAAACCGAAACCCGACGAGGCGAAGTCTGGCGATGCGAAGTCTGGCGAAGCGACGCCTGACATGCATGCTGCGCTGGCGCTGCGCTTCCTCCTGGTGGAAGAACTGCAGGGATTTCAGCAACTTTGCGAGCGCGCCAACATTCGGCGTGAGCACGTCGTGGGTGCGCACTACCTGCTTTGCACAGCCCTGGACGAGGCCGCGCACAGCAAAGCATGGGGGGGAGACGGCTGGCCGCAACACAGCTTGCTCGTCAGCTTGCATCAGGATACCGAAGGCGGAAACAAGTGCTTCCTGCTGCTTGGCCGGTTGCTGGCCAGCCCCGATGAGCATCTGGACCTGATCGAGATGTTCTACCAGGTCCTGTCGCTGGGGTTTATCGGCCGTTACGTCAGCCAGACCGATGGGCCCCAGCAGCTGGATGCCATTCGGAAACGGTTGTTCAGTCTCGTCTCCAGCAAGCGGGGGGAAGTACCGCGGGAACTTTCCCCGCACTGGCGTGGCGAGCCCGCGGGCCGGCTGAGGCCGCTGCGATCGTTGCCCGTGTGGGTGACGGTTTCCGTGTCGGCGCTGGTGTTGTTTGGGCTGTTCGCCTGGTTCAAGTACCAACTGCTGGTCCGTACGCACGAAGTCGAACAGCAGATCCTTGCCATCGGCAAGATGGCGCCGCCGGAGCCGCCGAGGGCACTGCGCCTGGCTGAACTGCTCAAGGAGGAAATTGCGCGCGGGGTTGTCAGCGTGACGGAGGATGTGACGCGCAGTGCTGTCACCTTCCGCGGCGATGACATGTTCGGCGGCGGACGGGCCGAGGTCGGTAGCAAGATCCTGCCACTGCTAGACAAGGTGGCCGCGGAGATCAACAAGGTAACCGGAAAGGTGACAGTGATCGGCCATAGCGACAACATACCCATCAGGACGTCCAGGTATCCATCGAACCAGGCGCTGTCGGAGGAGCGCGCCGCCACGGTGACGGAGTATCTGGCGAGCAAGGGGGTTGCCAAAGGGCGCCTCGAAGCGATCGGCAAGGGCGATACCGAGCCGCTCACGGGCAACAAGACGCCAGCCGACCGGGCGAAGAATCGCCGGGTTGAGATCGTCGTGACGCAGTAACCGGGGTCAAGGGATGGAATTTCTGAAACGTATTGGCGCGGTGCTATTTTCCCGACAGGCATTCGCGCTCCTGGCTGTCCTGGTCGTGGCGGCGGCCATCTGGTTCATCGGTCCGCTCCTCGGCTTCAACGGCATGCACCCGTTGGCCGGTGTCGGCATGCGCGTCGCGGTCATTGTGCTGCTGATGACGCTGCTACTGTTCTGGCTGGTTGGCCTGCCGATTTCTGCCGTTGGCGCCGCAGCGCTATGCCTGCTGATCTGGCACGCGGGGCCGCTGCTGGCTGTTGGCGCCGGGAAGCCGCTGGCGCCGGCCTCGGTGCGCATCGCGCTGATATCGGTCATCGTCTTCCTGTTCGCCGCCTATGCGCTGTATCTGCTGATCAGGCGTGCCCGCACTGACAACCTGTTTCTCCAGCGGGTTCTGAGGATTGGCGGAGAGCCCAAGGAGGTGGTAGCAAAGAAGGATATTGCTATCATCGATCAGGCCATGCAGAGCGCGGTGCAGAAACTGAAGGGGATGCGCGGCGTGGGGGGACTTCGCGGCTTGCTCGAGGGCAAGCGCTTCCTGTACGAACTGCCGTGGTACATGGTGGTCGGATCACCGGGCGCGGGAAAGACGACGGCGTTGCTCAATGCTGGCCTGCAATTTCCCATTGCGGAGCAGATGAGCGCGGCCGCACGTGCGCACAAGGCTACCGTTCATGTCGATTGGTGGTTCACCAACGATGCGGTCCTGATTGACACGGCTGGCCGGTATGCCACGCATGAGGTGAGTCCCACAACCGATCCGGCCGAGTGGCAGGGTTTCCTGGGGCTATTGCGCAAGTACCGTACGCGGGCTCCCATCAATGGCGTGCTGCTCACCATCAGCATTACCGACCTGCTTACGCGCTCGCCCGACGAACTCGTGGCGCAGTCAGCCATGCTGCGCGCGCGGCTGATGGAGCTGCGGCGAGATCTTGGCATCCGGTTCCCGGTTTATGTGCTCATTACCAAGCTCGATCAATTGGCGGGCTTTGCTGAGTATTTCCAGGACCTGTCAAGTGAGGGGCGCGCACAGCCCTGGGGCTTCACGCTCCCCTACGGGGACAAGAACCGCAAGCGCGGCGAACCTGCGGTTGACCTGCTGGAGCGCTGCCGCGACGAGATCGAAGGCTTGGCCCGGCACCTGCAGGAGGCGATCAACAATCGGATGTGTGATGAGTTCGACGCGGCCCGGCGCCGACGCTTGTCGATGCTGCGCACAGAGTTCACGAGCCTGACGCAGCCGCTTGTGGCGATGGTGGAGCAGATCTTCCTGGATTCGCGCTTCGATGATACCGAGCGGCGTCATATGCTGCGCGGGGTGTATTTCACCAGTGCGACGCAGTCGGAGCACGCGGTGGTCGGTGACTATAGCGGCGTCTATCGCAGGCTGGAACGAGGGGAGGGCGGGTTTCAGGTTCTGGGTGACCATCCAGGCATTGGCGATGGCATCACCGTGGACAAGAACAAGGCGATCGGCAATCGCAGCTATTTCCTCCAGGAAGTAGTCAGGCGCATCCTCGTGCCCGAGGCGTACCTGGTCAAGCCGAACCTGCGCTGGGAGTTTCACTTCCGCGTGCTGGGCCTGCTCGGCCATGCGCTGACGCTGGTGATCTTGCTGTGGCTGGTCGGCGCCCTGTACAAGAGCTTCGGCCACAATTCGAGTTACCTGGGCGCGGAGGGGGAGAAGGCCACGGCGCTGGCCGCCACGCTGACCGCGTACTACAAGAAGGCCGAGCCGGACGGGATGCCCGGGGTGCTGGCCGCCGCCCGCGACCTGCCCGCGTACACCGGGCTGAATCTTGCCGATCCATCGACGGACTGGCGCTACGGGCTCTATTGTGTGCCACCCCTGCTGGGTGCGGCCACACGGACCCATACCATGCTGGAGGACAGCCTGCTGGTGCCATACCTGGTACGCCGCATCGAATCCGTGCTGTCTACCGCCGTCAGCCAGCGTGACACCAAGCAGGTCTACGATACGCTGCGGGTCTACCTGATGTTCCACGACAAGGACAAGTTCAACGCGTCCGACGTGCGCAGCTGGGTGCAAAGCGACTGGGCGACGGGCAACGGGGCGGACGCCTTCGGCGGCCGGGTGGCGGTGATCGAGCACCTGGACAGCCTGCTGGACGGTACTCGGGCGGTGCAGTCGCCCTACGCCAGGAACGAGGTGCTGATCCGCTCGGCGCGAGATTTTCTGGACGGCAGTACTTCCATTGAACGCCTGTACGATCGGGCCAAGGCGGCCATGATCGAGGAGGCGCCGCAGGATTTCACGCTGGTGCGCGCGGTGGGGCCCCAGGCCGGTACGGTCTTTACCCGCGCGAGCGGTGAGCCGCTGGAGCGGGGCATCCCCGGGATCTTCACCTACGCCGGCTACCACGACCTGTTCAATGCGCGGCTGCCGGAGTTCGTCGGCAAGGCCCAGGCGATCGATGCGTGGGTGATGGGGCGGGGGGCGGGGCCCGGCGCTCAAAAAAAAACGCTTGAGAGCACCGCGGGTAAGCTGACCGGTGACGATCCGCTGACGCGCGAGATCCGGCGCCTGTACCTGAACGAGTATGCCCAGCACTGGGAGGCATTCCTGGGCGATATCCGTACGGTCACCGGCAACAACCTGGCCTTCGACCTGGAAATCCTGCGCACCTTCGCCGCGCCGGACTCGCCGCTGGCCCGGCTGGGCCGGGTGGCGGTGCAGGAAACCACGCTCAGCCGCCCGCTGGACCCCGAGGACAAGTCTCTCGCGGAGAAGGCGTTGTCCATGCTGGACAAGACGCCCGACAAGAGCAACGCCCTGACCGCGCGTGCCGAAACCCGCCAGGAACGCGAGGTGGTCGACAACCGCTTCGCCGCGCTGCGCGAGGTGGTCACCGGCCAGGCGGATGCGACGGCCCCAGGCGCGCAGGCCGCCGGCGGCAAGCCGCAGCTGGATGCCATCGCCGGGATGGTCAACGCCTATTACACCAGCCTGGTGGTGGCCAACAACGCGCTGAATACCCGCAACCTGCCACCCCCGGCCGATGCCGGAGAGCAACTGCGCATGGAAGCCGCCAAGCTGCCGGCGCCGTTCAAGGCGGTGCTGGCGGACCTGGTGGTGCAGGGCACCCGGGACGTCAACAAGGGCGTGGGCGACATCCTGATCGCCCAGATGGACGCAGTCATCGGCGAGACCTGCCGCGGCGCCATCGACGGCAAGTATCCGTTCACGCTAACCTCGGCGCAGGACGTCGACCCGGAGGACTTCGCCCGCGTCTTCGCCACCGGCGGCGTGCTGGATGACTTCTTCCAGAAGGTGCTGGCCCCGCACGTGGACACCACCATCTCGCCTTGGCGCTACAGGCTGACCGCGCCGGACGTGCCGCCGGTCGCCGGCCCGAGCCTGGTCCCGTTCCAGCGCGCCAAGGAGATCCGCGAGGTGTTCTTCCGCGAACCGGGCGCCAGGAAAATGGCGTGGAAGGTGGATCTGAAGGTGGTTGAGCTCGATCCGCAGATCGTCGAGCTCAACATGGATTTCGATGGCCAGAGCCAGCGCTACGTGCACGGCCCGGTGATTCCGCTCAAGGTGACCTGGCCTGGCCCGCGCGGCGGGCAGGCGGCCGAGATCATCGCCAGTCCGCGAATTCGCCCGGATACCTCGACCTTGACGGCCAACGGCCCGTGGGCACTGATGCGTGTCATCGCCAAGGGCAAGCTTGCTGGCTCTGCCACCGCCAGCCACTTCCTGGCGGAGTATGACTTCGATGGCCGCAAGGCCAAGCTCGACATCAATACCGGAAGTCTCGCCAATCCATGGACCACCGGCCTGCTGCAAGGCTTCCAATGCCCCGGGAGGTCGGGCTGATCACGGTGCCGCAGGTCTGCGGCAAAGCGGCCCGCACGGGCGGGCTTTGTTAGCCGCAGTGCGCCGCCGGGCCCGATAGCGGCGGCGCGGCGGCGTACCCCGGACGATTCCACTCAGGCAACACATGCCCTCCCGCGTCAGGAGAAGAGATGCGACAGAAGACCCCGCAGAATGATCTGGCCCAGTGGGGCCGCACCCGGCAGGCGATGACCCGATGCAACGTAGGCCGGGTGGCGGCCCTCCTGGCCTGGCTGCTGGCCGGCTGTACCGGCGGCAGCGGCATCTCGACTGACCACTCCGACAAGTTTGTCTATGCCTCGCTAGGCGGGGTCAATCACACCGCCAAGTACATCCATTCGTTCTCTATTGATGGGCAATGGGGCGGCAACATGGATGCCTACGGCAGTACGTCGGGAACGTGTTGCGTGGGCGTGCCGCGGGTCTACCGTCCCGGCATGCAGGTCAAGGTGAGCTGGAACGCGCCGGAGGGAAGGACCGATGTCATCAAGACCAAGGTGGCCGAGGTCGAGCCCTACACCAAGGCAGGCACCATCTATGCCCACATCTTCCCGAACGACGTGGTCCGCGTGGTCGTGTCGGCGCGCTACGACTCACATAGCCTCAATCACCCCATTCCCTATCCGGTTGACCCAAACGAAGTGAAGGAGCCCCAACGATGAAGCGCTATATCGCTGCCCCCGACCGCGCGCTCTCGCCGGATCCGGCCGAATGCTGCAGCCTGACGCCGCGCGAGGTTCTCCGCGTGTTGGGGACCAAGCCCGCCTGCACGTTAGCGCGCCAGCCAGTTTGCCAGATCCTGGTCAACGTGGGGCTGTTCTTCGATGGCACCAACAACAATATGGAGCGGGACTACAAAAAGCCGGAACCTGCCAAGCGCTTTCATAGCAATATCGTTCGCCTGCACAATGCCTATCCTGCTGAAGAGAGAAATAAGCCGGGGGAGGGCGAGTACTTTTATCGCGTCTACCTGCCAGGCGTGGGCACGCCCTTCCCGCAAATTGGTGAGATGGGCGAAAGCACCTACGGGCGGGCATTCGCCGCCGGCGGGCAGGCCCGCATCCTGTGGGGTCTGCTGCAGATCCACAACGCCGTGCACCGGGCGGCCTTTGGCGGCGAGTCCATGATGGACGATGACAAGATCGCCGCGAAGATCAAGGACTACGAGCGCCGCGTCGACCACCTGCAGCGGCCCGACCCGGAGGTCCCGCCGCGCAAGCGCAAGGACTGGTTCGTGCCGCTGACGCAGGAACTGTCGAAGAAGCTGCGCGCCAGGCTCGATGTCAAGCGGCTGCCACGGATCCCGTTCGTGTCCGTGTCGGTGTTCGGCTTCTCGCGCGGCGCGGTCCAGGCGCGTGCCTTTTGCTACTGGTTCCAGGATGCGCTGCAAGACGGCAAGTTCGCCGGCATTGACACGGATATCCGCTTCCTCGGGCTGTTCGACTCGGTGGCCACGGTGGGCACCAGCGACTCCATGCACCACTCCCTCGGGCTGCCGCGCTGGCTGGCCAGCGGCCACTCCGGCTGGGCCGCGGAGATACTGAAGCCTCTGCCCGCGCTGGTGAAGAAGACGGTTCACTATATCGCCGCCCACGAGCAGCGCATGAATTTCCCGGTCACGCGGATCGTCGGCGGCCAAAACGTCGAGGAGGTGCTGTACCCCGGCATGCACTCGGACGTGGGGGGCGGCTATGGGGCGGGCGACCAGGGCAAGGCCCGGGATGGCCTGCCCTCGCTGATGTCGCAGATCCCGCTGCTGCATATGTACAAGGCGGCCTTGCTGGCTGGCGTGCCGCTTACCCAGACTTGGGGTATGGAAGACAAGGTGCGAGCCGACCTGGAGGCGGACCCCGACATGGTGCAGGTCTGGAACCAGTACATGCGGTGGAGCCGTTGCGAAGGCGGCCCCTGCAACGAGCAGCTCGGCCAGCACTACGCGCGCTTTTTCCAGTGGCGTGCGTGGCTGCTGCGGCGTTTGGAACAGCGTCCTTTCTACCTCGCGTCCAATCCCCAGGACCAGACCGACCTGCAGGAATCAAATGACCGCCTCAAGGGCGATCTGGTGCCGGTGCGATACCGGGCCGCGCCCCATCGTTCCCCTTATGGGGATCGCAACCCGCTCATGCTGTCGCCCCAGGAGCGTGCCGGGGCCAACCTGATGCAGGTACTCGCCGCCAATATGGCCAAAGCGTTGACGCCGTTCGAGACCGCCGCGATGTCGCACTTTGAAGATCCTGTGCCGCCGCCGGATGGCTCCCATGCGTCGTTCGAGGACCACATGCATGACTCGCTGGCGGGCTTCTACATGGCAGGGGCCGTGACCGAGCTCGATCGCAACACCGCCATCGAGAATGTGTGCCGCAAGCATGTGGCCAACCGGCCGCTCGGCGGGTTCGAGCTGAAGATCTACAAGGAAAACCAAGCCTGGATCGACCGCCGGATGACATCGCCGGAGGTTGGCCAGGGGGCGATTTGCAAGGCCGAGATTGGTGCCGTCTACCCGGTGCAGACCGATGCGGATGTCGGAGACCTGCGCGACTGGGTGATCGTGAGCCAGACCAGCACGCGGCGGGAGGGCGGTGGCTACCTGCGGGACCGGGCCATCTTTAGCGAGATGTAAAGAATGTCAATCGAGAAGAACATGAAATTTGATCGCGCCATCGAGGCCTTCATCAAGGAATTTGTCACGGACC
Source organism: Cupriavidus sp. 05L411 (assembly GCF_056398045.1). Taxonomy (NCBI): domain Bacteria; kingdom Pseudomonadati; phylum Pseudomonadota; class Betaproteobacteria; order Burkholderiales; family Burkholderiaceae; genus Cupriavidus; species Cupriavidus sp. 05L411. Next base: position 184,288 of record NZ_JBFTOQ010000004.1, read on the forward strand.
TGGCCAACAAGAACGTCGCGATTTTTGCGGGCGCTGGCATGTCGAAGAGCGTGGGTTATGTGGACTGGCCATCGCTCCTCAGTGATATTGCGGCTGAGCTCGGACTGAGCGTGGATAAGGAGCACGATCTGATATCGCTGGCCCAGTATCACGTGAATCATCGTGGCAACCGATCCGGAATTACAAAGAAAATACTGGAAGAGTTTTCACATCAGGGCGAGCTGTCGGAGACGCACAAGATCCTGACGCGTTTGCCTATTCCAATCTACYGGACCACGAATTACGACACGCTGATTGAGGATTCTCTCAAGGATGCATTAAAGATCGCGGATGTCAAAAAGGATGCCAAGCAGCTTGCAAATACGCGGCCAAAGCGTGATGTCGTCGTTTACAAGATGCATGGCGATGTTCACTCCGCTGCGGATGCGGTCATCATCAAAGAGCAGTATGAGGCTTATCATCAAACGCATGCTGGATTTATCACGGCGCTTAGCGGTGACTTGGTTTCCAGGACGTTCCTGTTTATCGGGTTTAGTTTCACCGATCCTAATCTCGACTATGTGCTGAGTAGATTGAATCTTCAGCCCGGTGAGCGGCAGCATTATTGCTTCATGAAGCGGGAGGCCAAGTCGAAAGATGAAGACGATGACATCTTTCATTACAAGCAGAGAAAGCAGGAACTCCGGATCGCCGACCTCAAACGCTATAAGATCAGCGTGCTTTTGATTGATGATTATAGTGACATCGTCGATATCTTGAGGGAAATAGAGCACAGGTTCCGCAAGAAAACGATTTTCGTCTCCGGCAGTGCGGAGGTGTATGGAAAGTGGGACCGTAACGAGGCCCAGAAACTTGTTCATCGCCTGAGCAAGGGCCTTGTTACTTCGGGATTTCGGGTCGTCAATGGTTTCGGGTGGGGGTTGGCAGCGCGGTGATCAATGGCGCGTTGGAAGCCGTCTATGAATATCCGGAACGGTACTCCGAGGATCAGCTGATTATCAGGCCTTTCCCGCAGTTCGAAACCGGTGAAAAGAAGCTGGCGGATCTATGGGATGAATATCGCCATCGCATGATTTCACTGGCCGGAGTTGCCATATTCGTGTTCGGCAACAAGATGGGCGAGGCAGGGGAGGTTGCTTCAGCTGGAGGTGTGAAGCGGGAATTCGAGATCGCTATCAAGGAAGGGCTGATCCCTATACCCGTTGGCGCCACCGAGTACGTCGCGCGCGAATTGTACGCGATGATTGAAGCCGACCCAAAGCATTACTACGGGGAAGTTGATTGGATTTTCCCCGCGGTAAAGGAGTTGGCGGAAGCGGAAGCTACCGCCGACACGCTGGTCAGCAAGATGACCGATATTATCAAGAAACTTAACAGGTAAACCATGCCAAAAAGAAGAACGTTCTACAGCTTTCATTTCGGCGCCGATGTGATGCGGGTCCAGCAGATCAGGAATATCGGCTCGCTTGAGGATAACGAACCGGTCTCGGTCAATGATTGGGAAACGGTGAAGAGGGGCGGTGATGCGGAAATCAAGAAGTGGATAAACAAGAATATGGATGGCCGCTCGTGCGTGGTCGTACTGATCGGGGAGCATACGGCATCGCGTCCATGGGTCAAGTATGAGATCAAGAAGGCATGGGAGGATGGGCGTGGATTGCTTGGTATCCATATTCATAATCTGAAGTGCCCGAACGAGGGCAAGGGTAAAAAGGGTTCGAGCCCGTTCGAAGGAATCCAGTTCAAAGATTCTGACGGGAAAATGAAAACCATTCCATGCAAGAACCCTAAGGCTGACAACGCATACAACGACATCAAGGAGAACCTGGAGGCATGGATTGAGGAAGCCATTGCCTTGCGCGCCTGAGGCCATAGCGTTGGGAGAGGCGAATAGGCGCCACTTCAGAACGGAGGCACTTACGTAGCCTGCGATCGCTGCACGCGACTGGAACCCCAGGCGCGTGCAGTCTTTGTTGTCGCCTCAAATGGAGGCGCGATTCCCATATTTTCAGTCCTTGCGGGGATGGTCAGGGGACGCGCCGGGAGGCAGGGGGCGTTCCTTTTCCAGCACGGCCACAGCCAGCTTTGCGAACCGGCGACCCGCTGTGGGGCCGACCCTCTTGGGGCGCAGTTCCGTTGACCGCCGGAAGTGGTGTCTTCAGGCAGCCCGGCCAGTACCAGCGCGCGGGGCGAAGTTGGTCGATCGATTACCACTTAGCGCGGCCGGATGCCGCCGTATGAGAGGTGTCATGAAGAAACTACTGAGAGCTTTTGTCAAGAGCCTGACGGCTGGCGGCATGGATGCCGCCCCCCATTGGTTCAATCTTTTCCATCTCCTTCTGGTTGCCGTCGCGGGGATTGCCTGGCTCGTTTCTACCGTGCGAGGCTGGCTCTGAATGCTGATGGTGCGCCCACCGGCAAGGGCGAGGGTGTTTCCCGTTGATTGGTCAACGCGGTTGCGTGCGAATGTAGCCGCGGTAAATCGGCGCGCCGGGAACCGCGGCAAAATCCCCCCTTGTGGGGATGCAGGCTAGCGCTTGCGACACGCCCTCGTATCATGGATGGCTATTGCGTTACCATAGGCAGCTTTTTCATGTTCTGCAAAGAGCTGGGGTCCCTGCCGGCAGACGTTCGCCGGGTCATGCACCCCGCTCTTTCAGCGCTCCACTTAAGGATATCTCTAATGTCGCTTCGCCTGTTTCTCCGACGCGCGCTGCTCTGCGCCGTCACGCTTGTTCCGGCCGCGCCGGCTCTCGCATATTTCGACACGTTCATCCATGGCACCGTGATCGGGAGCATGAGCCAAAAGGAAGCGGCCGCACTATACAAGACGGTCAGCAAGACGCTGGACGATGGCGCCGACGGTGCGGTGGTGCCATGGACCTACCCGGCGTCGGGGAAACGCAAGCCGATCGAGGGAAATATAACGCCGATGAACGGCAAGACCGATAAAGGCCAGTCCTGTCGCCAACTGAAGCTTCAGTTGAAACGCGCCGACCAGGAAGACAACTGGACCGGCTGGTTCTGCAAGCAGGGCGACGGGCGCTGGCGCTCGCGCAAGCTCAGCGACGGTTGAGCACCTGTCTGGCTCGGCATCCGCAGTGGCGCGGTCTGGCATATTTCGCGTCGTTGGCCAACCGCCTTCGCGATTTGGGGGGCGGTTTCTCACCAGGAGGCGATGCCCCGGCTCGCGCCCGATCCGTAGCCACACAAGATATTAAAATAAAGGAAACGGCCATGGCCGAGGGTAAAAATAAAAAAATAGCAATTGCCTGGGCACTTCTTTTGGCTGCCATTGTGGCGGAGGTCACCGGCACATCATTTATGGCAAATGCGGCCCGGGGAAGTGGATACACCGGCTATCTGGTGATGGCAGTCGCATTGGCGGTTTCATATTATCTGCTTTCACATGCCATTCGGAAGATATCTGTAGGTATTGCTTATGCTGTCTGGGAAGGCGTTGGCCTTGCGGCACTTACACTGGTGAGCGTGTTTGTGTTCCAGGAAGGCATTTCAGGCATGGAAATGTTTGGGCTTGGCATGGTTCTGATTGGTATCGCGTGCGTGGCACTCGGAGAGGAACACTAATCGTGAAAATTCTCCCGATACTGTACATTGGCGGTTCGGCTGCGATTGATATCGTGGCAAATATGATGCTGGAGAAATCCGATGGATTTCGAAAGGCTTGGTGGGGAGTTGGTGCAATCCTGCTCCTTTGGGCAGCTTTCCTCTTACTGGGCCAGGCCATTAAGAGCATGGATATCGCCGTCGCCTATGCAATGTGGGGCGCCATCGGCATTCTGGGAACCGCAATTTGCGGCCGGCTACTTTTCGGGCACCGCTTGAAGCCGATCGGATGGATAGGGATCGCCTTTGTGATCGTGGCTGTAGTCGTTCTCTCATTGGTCGAATAGCGGCTGCGCAATGTACTAGCCAGACGCCGGCCGATCAGTGAGGGATCGTACGATCCGGCGCATGCCTATGGCTGATTCGTCGGGTGGGCAACGAAAGGGACGAGAAAGCTTGTGTTTGCTCGCCTGATCCAGGACGAGAAGCTGGAGAAAGGTGCTGCCGGCATATGGGCGCGCGATGCGTTCTTGAAAGAGCTGCCCGCCATCCTGGCTTCGCAAGCACTCTGATCCGCGTGCCGGCCCGCGGGTCRGCAGCGATCCGCGCGACACCTTGGTGTCAGTCATCGCATTTCATCTCTGTCATCACTTCAATATCGCGTACCGCCTGAATGACACCACGCTGGCAAACGTGTTTGGCTGGGAAGCTGTACGCGCCGTTGCCCGCAATGGCAACTATGGGGTGACGATGTTCTTCGTCGTCTCGGGCTTCCTGATCACGTTGAATGCCTAGCGCCGTTGGGGCAGGTTGGGCAACATCGATGCACGGGCGTTCTACGGCCTGCGGGTGGCGCGCATCGTGCCGTGCCTACTCCTGCTGCTCGCCGTGCGTGGTCAACCTGCAGTGCGGTTGCGCCACCGCCATGCCATTCAATTTCCTTTGTGACGAGATGAATTCTCTCGATCGCACGATCCATGGGCGTGGCGCAGGCGCTAAAGCGGCGGGAAGGCGGCGGGAAAGCAGCGGGAAAAGTGGGGCAATCTCCGCAAGATGTTCTAGATTCGTTCTGTGTGTTTCATCAATTTGTTTAAGGTGGACCACAGAGATACTGAATTGCCAGGCGCGCGGGCGACAGCTTATCGTGCTGGCAGGCTGGGTTCCCGTAGAAGCCGCGGGGTGCCGTTGGGCGGGCTGAGGCCGGTGTCTGTCTTTTCGTGGAGAGGCAAAAATGCGTCGATTAAGAGTGTTGGCCGCTTGGTGGCTGGGGCTGGTCATGCTATTGCCGGCCGGCCCGTCGCTGGCGCAGGCCAGGCTGGACCATGGACAACTGGACCAGCTCACGGCGCCGATTGCACTTTACCCGGATGCCTTGCTGTCGCAGATCCTCATGGCAGCAACGTATCCAGAGGACGTAGCGGCCGCGGCAGCATGGTCCCGGTCCAATCCCAGCCTTTCCGGGGATGCGGCCACCAAAGCCGTGGCCGGCGAGCCCTGGGATCCCAGCGTGCAATCCCTGGCGGCGTTTCCCTCTGTGCTGGACATGATGGGCCGGCAGCCTCAGTGGGTGCAGTCGATTGGCAACGCGTTCCTGGACCAGCCGAATGACGTGATGGATTCGGTGCAGCGCTTGCGCGTGCAGGCGCAAAAGGCCGGCAGCCTGAAGACGACGGAGCAGCAGAAGGTGGTGACGCAGACCACCGGCGGCACCACGATCGTGCAGATCGAGCCAGCCAACCCGCAGGTGGTGTATGTACCGGCCTACAACCCCACCGTGGTCTATGGCGCATGGGCATACCCCGCCTATCCCCCCGCTTATTACCCGCCGCCACCGGGCTCGGTCTTCGCCACGGCCGTGGTCGCCGGAATCGGGTTCGGGCTGGGCGTTGCCGCGGTCAACTCGATGTGGGGCGGTTTCAACTGGGGCCACCATGACGTCAACATCAACGTCAATCGCTATAACAACGTGAACGTCAACAACCGGCTCAACGTCAACAGCAGCAACACGAGCTGGCAGCACAACCCGGCGCACCGCGGCAACGTGCCGTACAACAACCCGAACGTTAGCAACCGTTATGACAAGCAGCGCCAGGAGGGCCTGTCCAGCCGGCAGCTGGCAGGGGCAGGGGGGGCGGGGGCAGGGCAACGCCCGGCGGCGCCGAACTCACGCGACGCGCAGCGTGAGCGCGCAGCGCAGTCGGTGCAGGGCCGCACCGGGGCGTCCATCCCTGGCCATGGCGGCGCGGGAGAAAACCGGGCGGCGTCGCGCGGCAGCGCGCCGGACGGCAATCGCGCGGGCGGGCGTGGCGGTGCCGATCAAGGCCGCAACGTGGGCGGCGGCGGGGCCGGCGAGGCACGCAAGCCAAGTGGCGCGGACCGGCAGCGCGCCGACCAGGCCGATGCGCGCAACCGTGCGCGCGACGCCAACCGCGACAGCGCCCTGCGCGACGCGGGCAATGGCGACAAGGTAAAGCAGCAATCGCAGCGCGCGGCAACCCCGCGAGACACTGGCAGCGCACGCCAGGCCGCGGCCCCGGCCCGCCAGCAGAGCCAGCAGCCCAGGGCTGCCGCACCGCAACGCGGCGGCGGCGGGGGTGGTGGACTCGGCGGTGGCGGTGGTGGACTTGGTGGCCATGGTCGGAGATAAGCATGATGCGCAAAATCTTATGTGCCCAAACCGCGCGTGGGCTGCGCATCCTGGTGGCCGCGGCAACGCTCGCGCTGGCCGCTCCTGTGCTGGCCCAGCAAGCGTATCCCACGCCGGATGCGGCGGCCAACGCCTTGGCCGATGCCATTGCCACCAGTGATAGCGATGCGCTCAAGCAGGTGCTGGGGCCGCAATATCCATCTTTGTTGCCGGAGGGCGGCGTGCGGCGCGACGACGTCTATGCCTTCCTTGCCGCTTGGGCGAAGCAACACGCCATCGAACAAATCAGCGATAAAGAGGCAAAGCTTGCCGTGGGCGAATCGGGCTGGACGTTCCCGGTTCCGATCGTCAAGGCCGGCAATGGCTGGAAGTTCGACTTGCACGCAGGCCAGCAGGAACTACGTATCCGCCGCATCGGGCGCAACGAGCTGGAGACGATTGCCATGCTGCGTCAACTGTCCGATGCGCAGCAGCAATACGCCAAGGAAGTTGGCGGCGGCAGCTATGCCAGGCGCCTGGTGAGCCGCACCGGCAAGACCGACGGGTTGTACTGGCCCGCCGACTCCGATGCCGAAAAAAGCCCGCTGGGGCCGGATGCGCTGGTGATGGGCCCCGATACGCCCGCCGCCGAAGCGTTCCATGGCTACCACTACCGCATCGTTATGCCTGGCAAAGGCAGCGAGGCAAAATACGTGTTCCTGGCCTGGCCGGTGGCGTATGGCAAGACCGGCACGCAGACCTTCGCGCTCGACAGCAGCGGCACGTTGTACCAGCGTGATCTTGGCGCCGGCACAACCTCGCGGGCCAAGTCCATGAGCGTGTTCGCGCCGGACGCCGGCTGGGAGAAGGTGGAGTAGGGCTGAAGCGGGCTCTCCTTGACCCGCTCGCTAATGTTGGGCGAGCGCGTAAGCCGAAACACACGGGGCCATTGCCCCCGTGAAGGCCGGCACCGACGACTGCACCCTGTGCCGCTGCGAACCGGTGATGCCGAGGATACGGAATGCTGCCTTCGACGGCGGTGCGGCACAGCACTTCGTCCCAGTGCGTCCGGATCCGCTTCGTCTTGGCGGAACCAATAACTTCCCTTCGGCATAGCTTGTCACGTGGCGATCTGCGCACAGCATCGCGATGTGAAGTACAGCTTTCCATATCTCACGCCTAGACTGCAACTGTGTTCTATTTTGGCGCACGCATGTGTGCTTCTTATGAATACAGCTTCGCCCCTACTATTCCTTCCAACAAAATCACGCGTGGCCAGTTCCAGTCCCCAAGGCTCGGTGACGCGCATTTATCGGAGCTACCGTCGTGAGAGACGAAGCAGGGAAGACAAGCGAAGCCCACCCCCACCTTGCCGCTGGGTTGCACCCCGGACGACTCGACATCATTGCGCTGCCCGGCAACAGTGCCATCGGCGTTGATACATGCGGTTCTGCCGCGCAATCGCAGCCACAAGCGCAGCCACAAACGCAGCCACAAGCGCAGTCGCAATCGGACGATCAGAACATCTGCCACCGCGATGCACCTGGCGGTGATCCGGTTGGACGGAGCGTCCGATGAAGCTCTACGAGAAGTTTGCCGACGATATCGAGCGGCTGATCCAGCAGGGCGTCTACCACCATGGCGAACGATTGCCTTCCGTTCGGCAGGCTAGCCAGCAACACCGGATCAGTATCACCACGGTACTTCATGCTTACCTGCTGCTGGAAAGCCGTGGCCTGCTGGTGAGCCGGCCGCAGTCCGGCTACTTCGTCGACCTGCAGCGCGGAAGCGACGAGCGGCAAATGCAAGAGTTGCGAGCTTCGAAGCCGATCGCCATGTCTGCCTCGGTGGACGTCAGCCGGCTGGTGCTTTCGACGTTGCGCTCGATCGGCGCCGGCGATGCCGTGCCGCTCGGCTCGCCGTACCCCGATCCCGTTATGTTCCCGTTCGAGAAGCTGAACCGGTACGCCTATATGGCTGGCCGAGAAAAGACGCTCTGGAACGTGACGAACGCGCTTCCGCCAGGCAATCCGCGCCTGGTCCGGCAGATCGCGCGCCGCTACCTTGAGAACGGCATGCCGGTCGACCCGAACGAGATCATCGTCACCGTAGGCGCGACCGAAGCGATCAATATCTGCCTTCAGGCAGTGGCAAAGCCAGGGGACGTGATTGCCGTCGAATCGCCAACGTTCTACGCCATGCTGCACGCGATCGAGCGCATGGGCATGAAGGCGATCGAGGTGTCGACGCATCCCGAGTACGGCATCGATATTGCCGCCCTCGCAGGGATTATGAAGTCGCAGCCGATTGCAGCCTGCATGGTCATGCCCAACTTCCAGAATCCGCTTGGCTTCCAGATGCCGGATGAACGCAAGCGGGAACTCGTCGAGTTACTGACGAGAGCGGACATTCCGGTCATCGAGAATGCCGTGTACAACGAGCTGTATTTCGGCGGCACGCATCCCAGCACGTTGAAGACCTATGACCGCAAGGGCATTGTTTTGCATTGTTCGTCGTTTTCGAAGAGCCTGACGGCAGCCTATCGCATCGGCTGGGCGCTGCCGGGCCGCTACCGCGATCAGGTCGAGAAGCTCAAGTTCCTGAACACCCTGGCAACCCCGACGGTGCCGCAGCTTGCCATCGCGGAGTATCTCGAGCGTGACGGCTACGAGCATCATCTGCGGAGGATTCGCAAGGCCTACGCGCAGCAGGCCAACCTGATGCGCGCCATGGTTTCCCGCTTTTTTCCAGAGGGAACGCGCATGTCCAGCCCGGCCGGCGGCTACGTGCTCTGGATCGAGCTACCCCCGAAGGTCGACGCAATGCAGCTCTATCAGCTAGCGCTAGACCGCGGCATCACGATCGGGCCAGGGTATATGTTCTCGAACTCCGGCAGCTACCGGAACTTTATCCGCCTCAACTACAGCAGCCCGTGGTCGAGCCGGATCGAGGAAGCGGTGATCGAGGTCGGCAAGCTGGTCTCGATGTGTGCCCGCTGACGGCAGGCGGGTGGGGCGATGCCGGGGTGGCCCTCCGTCCGGGGCCCTGCCGTCAGGCATCGATCAGCCGCCCGTGACAGGCGGAAAGAACGCGATCTCGCTGTCCTCGCGCACCACGAAGGCACCATCAACCAGTTCCAGGTTGACAGCGGCCCGTACCGGCCGGTGGGTCTGCAGCGCTTGCGCCGAGCGGGCGTCTCGCGATGCGAGCGTTTCCCTGATGCCCTCTACGGTGATCCCGGGCGCATGGATATCGACGATCTCTTGCGTGACGCCAAGATGTTCACGAATGCTAGCGAAGTACCTGATGGTGAGTTTCATGTGCGCTGTCCTACCTTGGGTTTCTGGCTGGATGGGCAAGGGGTCAGCCCCAGCGGTTCACAGCCAGCTCGTCTCTTGCCTTGGATCCGACCCATTCCGATGTGCCGTCGCGTCGGATCTCTTTTTTCCAGAAGGGCGCGTAGGTCTTGAGGAAATCCATCAGGAACTCGCATGCATCGAACGCTGCCTCACGATGCTGCGACGCGACGATGACAAGGACCACCGGATTGCCGAGCGCGATACGACCGATCCGATGCACGATCTTCACGGCATCCAGTCGCCACCGTGCGTTCGCCTCCTCGATGATGCTCCATAGTGCCCGTTCGGTCATTCCTGGATAGTGTTCGATCTGGAGCGCCGCCACATCGTCGACGTCGCCGAACTGGCGCACGACACCCAGGAAGTTCACAACCGCACCCACATTGGGATTGCGCATGATGGGATCGATCTGCGCTGCGAAGTCGATCGGCTGGTGCTGCACGCGCACCTCGAAGCCGGCCGCGATGGCACGCTGCGCAAAGTCCGCGCTCTCCGTGCTCTGCGCGACGTCCTCGGCGCGGGCCTCACTGCCCGTGCCGGGTGCATCGCCGGCTGTCATCTTTGGATGGAACGTTGATGTCATTGTTGTTCTCCAGGTATCGGCTCGTTTCGTACCCATTGGTGAAGATTCAACCCCCGACGAGCGACATGCGGACAGTCGGGTAACGCTGACTCTGCCTGTTGCTGCGGGCCGTTGCGCGCAGCTCGGAATAGCGGTCGGCGCGGCCGGTCCACTGGAGACGGATCGCCTGCGCCAGCTGTGCCTCCGACTCGCTCTCCGACAGCCATGGTTTGAGGCTGGTCCCTTGACTGGCGAACAGGCAGGTATAGAGTTGACCGTCAGCCGAAACGCGCGCACGTGAGCACGATCCGCAGAACGGCTGCGATACGCTTGCGATGAAACCCACCTCGCCGCCGCCGTCCGTGTGACGGTAGCGGACCGCGGTGCTCGCTCCCGGCCCCGGTTCGACGGGGGCCAGGGGAAACACGGATTCGACCCTATCCCGGGTCTGCCTAGCCGTGAGTACCGCGGCATCGGACCAGAAGTCCGCCCCGCCGACGTCCATATATTCGATGAATCGCACCGCCACGCCAGTGCCTTTGAACAGGCGTACGAGTGGGAGGATCTGGCTTTCGTTCACGCCCCGCTGCACCACCGAGTTGACCTTGACCGGCGCAAGCCCGGCGGCGGACGCGGCCTCGATGCCGTCCAGGATGCGCGATACCGGCACGTCGGCGTCGCTCATGCGACGAAATACGGCGTCTTCTACCGCGTCGAGACTGACAGTCACGCGGCTCAGGCCGGCGTCCTTGAGCGCGCGGGCCTTGGCGGCGAGCAGCGTGCCGTTTGTCGTTATTGCGATTTCCAACGGCTTGCCGGACAAGGTCGTCAGCTTCGCTAGTTGCTCCACCAGTGCTTCCAGGCCGCGCCGCAGCAGTGGCTCGCCCCCGGTAATGCGGATCTTCTCGACACCGAGCGACGTAAATGATCTTGCGATCTTGACCATCTGCGTGAACGACAGACGGTCGGCCGACGGCATGAATGCGTAGTCGGCAGGGAAGACCTCCCGTGGCATGCAGTACGTACAGCGAAAGTTGCACTGGTCGATGACCGAGAGGCGCAGATCGCGCAGCGGGCGACCGAGCCTGTCAAGGACATCGGCATCGGCATCGGCATCGACGTCAGCCGATATGCGGGTGTCGGCAAAGAGGGAGGCAACGTTCTGCTTGATGGCGCTCACGATCTATTCGGTGGCATGCGAGGCGAGACTGTGGAAAGGGCCGGTCTCCGGCATCTGTCTTAAGGCTTCAGGCCGGAGGGCGAAAGCGGCCGGTCTGCTAATGCACGGCCAATGCAGGTGGCCTGGACTGAGCATAAGCCGGTCCTGCGCGGGATCGCGCATACAGTTCGCCGGGAATCCGAAGAGTACAGTTACACATCGCGAAGCGCGAGAATGCCCTGCGGGAAGCGCATCGGTGCATGGCCCTTCACCGTATCCCGTGCTGCTTTCTCGCCGGCACGGCATCGATTGCCGCGTCGCAGGCCGCAGGCGTGTACTCCACGAAGCCGTCGCCACGGCAGAAACAAAGCAGCCGTATCCCCGCCTGGCGCGCGATGTCGATCGCGAGGGTTGTCGGGGCCGAAATTGTCGCGATCATCGGGATATGGAGGCGCGCGGCCTTGCGCACAAGCTCGTAGCTAGCGCGGCTGGAAAGCAGAACGAAGCCGGCACGCGTGTCTGCCTTGCTTCGTGCAAGCTGGCCAATCAGCTTGTCGAGGGCGTTGTGCCGGCCGACGTCCTCGAAGACCTCGAGCACGGCACCGTCCCTGGCGCACCAGGCCGCGGCATGGACGCCTCCAGTCTTGCGCATGAGCACCTGGTGCTCGGGCAACTCGCGAGTGGCGCGCCAGACGGCCTCGGTGCCGATGTCAGCCGCCGAGCCCGCGTGAAGAATGCGCGCCGGCTCCAGGTCCAGCAGCGCGATGCTCTCGATTCCGCAGACGCCGCATCCCGAACGCCCGGCGAGAGATCGCCGCCTTCCTTTCAGGGCGGCGAACGCCTCCTGGGATATTGTCAGCCTCACTTCCGCGCTGCCGGCATGGAAGAGCACTTCCATATCGAACACGTCGGAGGCGCGCTCGACAATCCCTTCGCTGAGCGAGAAGCCCAGCGCGAACGCTTCCAGATGGATGGGCGTGGCCATCATCACGGCGTGCGAGATGCCGTTGAACACCAGCGCAACGGGCAGTTCTTCCGCAATGTGATCCGAGATCGGAAACTCTTCGCCGTGTCTGTGGCGTATCACCGTGCACTCGACGCTACCGGTTCGATCAATGACGGATGGGCATTGCAACATTGGGAACCCCTTGAAGGCATGAATTCAGCAGCTCAGAACATTCGTGAGTACGGCATGCCGCATGCCGTGGGCAGTCCGCATCAAGCCTGACAGTTGGATTTATATGCGCCGCCGGGCCGAATCGCTAGAGCACAGATCCGATGACCGCTGCTGTTGCCGCAAGCTGTATGCGAACGCCCTGATTTCTGTCAGGCAGAACACAGTTTGCATGCTATCGCGATGCGCACCCGATTTTCGGGCACAGCTCAATACGAATCGACGGAACACAGTTCTCGTGCAGCGACATTCGTTTGCATGCCCTCTCAAAACTGCACTATCGTCGTATCCAGATTTGATGCCCTCGCGGTCCGGTGCGTCTCCGGTTAGCCGGTTCGGCGTGCCCCCCAACCTCACGCGATCCGGATGGGCCATCTTCGATTTGAATCGCGCGGTCCTGGCTGATGCCGTGGACCCGTCCTTCCAGGTGCAAGTGAGAATCATGGAAATCTTCGATGCCTTACATCTTGCCAGGCTGCAGTTTGCCTTCACCGTGTCATTCCATATCGTCTTTCCAGCGATCAGCATCGGCATGGCGAGTTTCCTCGCCGTGCTGGAATGGCGCTGGCTGGCGACGGGGGATAGCAGCTACAAGGACATGTTCCTGTTCTGGTCGAAGGTATTCGCGGTCAGCTTCGGCATGGGCGTGGTTTCCGGCGTTGTGATGGCCTACGAGTTCGGCACGAACTGGAGCGGGTTCTCGCAGGTGGCGGGCAACATCACGGGACCGCTGCTGACGTATGAGGTACTGACGGCCTTCTTTCTCGAGGCAGGCTTTCTCGGCGTGATGCTGTTCGGTTGGCAGCGGGTGAGTGCCCGCGCGCACTTCTTTGCGACACTGATGGTTGCCTTGGGTACGCTGATTTCCACATTCTGGATCCTGGCGTCAAACAGCTTCATGCACACCCCGCAAGGATTCGCCATGGAGAACGGCCGCATTGTCCCGGTCGACTGGCTGATGGTGGTGTTCAACCCGTCCTTTCCCTATCGCCTCGCGCACATGACGATCGCGGCGTTCATCGTGGCGGGATTCATGGTCGCTGCGTGCGGCGCCTGGCACTTGTTGCAGGGGCGGCGCGATGTGCCAGTCAAGCGCAGCTTCTCGATGGCGCTGTGGATCCTGCTCCTGGTGACACCGGTCCAGATCGTCGTGGGTGACGCGCATGGCCTCAATACGCGCGAGTATCAGCCGGCCAAGATCGCAGCGATCGAAGGTCTTTGGGAAACGGAGCAGGGCGGCACGGCGCTCAATCTGTTCGGGCTTCCCGACATGGAGTCGGAAGAGACACACTACGCGCTGAAGGTCCCTCATCTCGGCAGCCTGATCCTGACGCACAGCTGGGATGGCGAGATTCGCGGCCTGAAGGAATTTCCGCGGCAGGACCGGCCATACTCGCCGATCCTGTTCTGGACGTTCCGGATCATGGCGGGATTCGGCATGCTGATGCTGTTGACMGCGCTGCTCGGCCTGCTGCTGAGAAAGCGTGGCCGCCTCTACGAAACGCGCTGGTATCAGTGGCTGGTGCTGTGCATGGGGCCATCCGGGCTGATCGCAATGCTGGCGGGCTGGATCACGACCGAGGTCGGCCGACAACCCTGGACCGTGTACGGCGTGCTGCGCACGGAAGATTCCGTCTCTCCGATCAGCGCCCAGCTTGCCGGGGTTTCGTTGCTGATTTTCGTCATGGTGTACTTCCTGGTCTTCGGGATGGGCGTCTACTACATGATGAAGCTGATGACGCGCGGACCAGTGCTGAACTCGCATGCCGCCGCCTTGCTCAAGCACCCGGGATTGCGTAGTCGCGCACTGGCCGCACCCTCGGATGCGCTGGAAGGAGAATGATGCCATGTCAATCGATCTGCCCGTGATCTGGGCCGCCATCATCGGCCTCGGCGTTTTTATCTATGTGATGCTGGATGGATTCGATCTTGGCATCGGCCTCCTGTTTCCATTCTTCGAAGCCAAGGGAGACCGGCAAGTGATGCTCAATACCGTCGCGCCGGTCTGGGATGGGAACGAGACCTTCCTGGTGCTCGGGGGCGCCGGGCTGTACGGCGCCTTCCCGGTCGTCTACGCTACGCTGCTGCCGGCGAACTATCTGCCGCTGATCCTGATGGTCGTCGGCCTGATCTTCCGGGGCGCGGCATTCGAGCTGCGGGCGAAGGCAAACCGGACGCAGCATCTGTGGGATCTCGCCTTTATTGGCGGCTCCGCGCTGGCGTCCTTCTGCCAGGGGATCGTGCTGGGTTCGCTCCTGCAGGGGATCCGGATTGTCGACGGCCGTTTTGCCGGAGGACCATTCGACTGGCTCTCGCCATTCAGCGTGTTCTGCGGCATCGGCGTTCTGCTTACCTACGCCGCGCTGGGCTGCGGATGGCTGATCCTGAAGACGGACGGTGAACTGCAGCGCAAGATGCGGCTGCTGATGCGGCCTCTGGTGTGCGTGCTGCTGGGTGCCATCGCGATCGTCAGCCTTTGGACGCTGCTGGGATTGCCCGCGGTGGCCCATCGCTGGTTCGGCAGCGGCAACCTTGGCTGGTTCCTGCCGGTGCCTGTCCTGGTGCTGGCCTGTGTATGGGGCATCTTCCGCGCAGTCCGGCTGCGCCACGAAGCGACCCCCTTTCTCCTGACGCTTGCGCTGTGCTTGCTCGGCTATAGCGGCTTGATCATCAGCATCTGGCCGAACATTCTTCCGCCGTCGCTGACGATCTGGGAAGCGTCTTCCAGCCCGTCCAGCCAGCTCTTCGCGCTGGTTGGCACTGTCATTGTGCTACCGGTCATCCTGGTCTACAACGCACTCCAATACCGGGTATTCCGGGGCAAGGTGCGCGAGGGCGATGCCGGCTATCACTGACGCATGCCAGATACCGGTCGCGCCGGCGTTCCGGTCCCTTGCCGGACTGCGTGGCCGCACCGCAGTTCGCTCCCGCTAGCCCTGGAGCATCCCCCACCCGCAGCAATGTCGGAGAAGAAGACGCCATGATTGTGAGGCCGAGACAAAACTGGTTCCTGATGCTGTTCGTCTGGAACGGTTCGGTATTGCAAACCATCATTCCCCAACTTGTTTTCATGGGGGCTGTCAGCAGCCTGGCCGTGTTTACCCATGGGAAGGTGTTTGGCGAGAAGATCCCGCTCAATACGGCGCCATTCACGCTGTTCGGCCTGGCGTTGGCCATCTTTCTCGCGTTCCGGAACAACGCGAGCTACGACCGTTTCAACGAGGCTCGCCACCTGTGGGGCAACCTGCTGATCGCAYCGCGCTCGCTCACTTCGCAGATGCTCTGCTATCTGCCAGAACATCTGGCGGCGGCGGATCGCACCCGACTCGCCAATACGCTGATCGCGTTCATCTACGCGCTTAAGCATCGGTTGCGCGCGACCGACCCGGCAGAGGACCTGCGCCGCTTCCTCGGCCCTGAGCAAATGGCGGCGTTGCATGGGAAGTCCTACACGCCGACGGCCTTGCTGAATGACCTCCGCCGCAGCCTCGCCCGCTACCAGGGACAAGCAGCTGGAGCCGACACCACGCGTTGGATACTCGACACCCAGATCAACGAGCTGGGTAAGGCGCTTGGGGGGTGCGAGCGGCTCGTCTCCACGCCGATTCCATTTGCCTATAACGTGCTGCTGCATCGCACGGTCTACGCCTATTGCGTACTGCTTCCGTTTGGCCTGGTCGACTCGACGGAGTTCTTCACGCCATTGCTATGCGTCTTCATCTCCTACACGCTGATTGCACTGGAGGCGATCGCAAGTGAAGTCGCCGAGCCATTCGGACTAGCACCGAACGCGCTGGCGCTCGATGCCATGACGCGCAATATCGAGCGGTCGATTCTCGAGCTTTGCGATCGCGAGATACCGGCGGAAACGGTAGCGGTGCGGCCTTATCAATTCACGTAGCCGATCTTCCCGATTGGCAAGAGTCAGCAGGAGTCAGCAGATGCCGAGCATGTCAGCCAGATCAACCCGGTCAACCCGGTCAATCGGCTTCCGATGCCGCTTTGAGCGAACCAATCTTCAGGGAACCGTCCTGGCGTTGCGCCTCCGGCGACAAAGGGGAGCCATGACCTGCGCTATCCGTTTGAATGGCATTCGGGTGACGCTCGGCAAGGTCTTCCAGCAGCGTCGCCGATGGAATGAAGAACAGGCCGCCGGTGACTGCCCTGCTGAAGTCAAGCAGCCTGTCATAGTTTCCAGGCGGCCGCCCGACGAACATGTTCTCAAGCATCTGCTCCAGCGGCTTGGGCGAGCGGGCATACCCGATGAAGAACGTGCCAAACTCGCCTTTGCCCGGCTGGCCAAAAGGCATGTTGTCGCGCAGGATCTTCACCTCCTCCCCGCCTTCCTCAAGCGTAGTGAGCGAACTATGCGACGACGACGGCTTGACCGCTGCATCGAGCTCGATGTCCGACAGCTTCGTGCGGCCGATGATTCGCTCTTGCGTCTCGACGGAGAGGTTGTTCCAGCCAGCCATGTCATGCAGGTACTTTTGCACCATCACGTAGCTGCCCCCGGCGAACGAGGGGTCCTCATCGCCAATGATCGTGAAGCGGACGGACTCGGCGCCCGTCGGGTTCTCGGTGCCATCGACAAAGCCGACCATGCTGCGCATGTCGAAGTAGCGAAAGCCATGCACTTCGTCAACCACCGACACGGCCGAGCCAAGCCGGCTCATCAGCTGTGTTGCGAGTTCGAAGCACAGGTCCATCTGGTCGGCGCGAATATGCAGGAGCAGGTCGCCCGGCGTCGCCATGGCGCGCCGGTCGCCGGCACCGAATTCGCGAAAGGGGTGCAAGCCAGCGGGACGGGGGTCTCCGAACAGTCTGTCCCAGGCCTCCGAACCAAATCCGCAGACGCACGAGAGGTTGCCACCGGGGACTCGCTTTCCCACGGCACGAACGAGGGCGCCGATATCCGCACACAATGCGCGCACGGTATCCGCGCTGTCATCGCCCGCGGACAGGACCGCGACGATGAAGATCGCGCTACGGGTGATCGGACTACATACGGCTTGCTGCTCGGGGATGATGTTTGCCATGTTGACGAGTGTCTTCCAGGACGAGTTTCAGGAATGGTGGAATGATAAATGACTGTTCGCGATAACCGCGCGATGACTTCGCGATAACCGGACCGCTGTCTATCCTATCATTCAAAGGTGCCTATGCTTGGTGGATGGCCTGCTTGTTGCGTGGGAAGGTTAAGTTCGCCGAACGCAAGCGTCGCTGGTCACTCCGGAGGATCAAAGAGATGAACAACTTGCTCAATCGGGCTTCAAGGTGGCGCAGCCGCTGGAGCCAGTTATTCTGGCTAGTTGGGCTCTGGGCCGCCGGCGTGCTTTCAGTCGCTTTGGTCGCGGCACTCATCCGGCTCGCGATGGGGGCCATTGGATTCAGGTCTCATTGAATACAAGGATGGACCCTGTGTTCATCGATCGGAGGTGTCTGTTGACGCGTGCGGCCTGGCCAAGGCAGGCCCTTGCGTTTTAGTGGGGAGCCCGAACATGCAGGAATTTGACTTTTACATCCATCTCAAGAAGCCGACGCTGGGACTCTACGTGCTGAAGGGGGCAGGCCTGCCCGACCTCCAGGATGCAAGTCAGTGGCAGTTCGAGGGGCATGTCTGGCAGAGCGAGCTGCCGCCCGGGCTCCTGAAGGAACTGCAAGCCAATGGCCACGCGTTTCAAGAACTGGGCGGGTGAGTGTGCTCCCGGTCCCGCCATGTGGCGGCGGTGGCCACTGCCATCAGATGGTCGACGGGCATACGCGCCGCTCGGCAGGTCATCTACCGCCCCGAGCGTCCAAGCACGACGGCTGCCTCGGCGGTCAGCATGAGAAAGGTGAGCGTTTCCTGAAAATACAATCGAACGGTGGCTTCGGTATGGTCAAGGTACCCAATGGATACGTCCTGGCCGATGTGCAGTTCGAAATCGCCGCCCCGCTCGGTGAGCACCACGCCGCCGTCCATCGCCGGCGCCCAGATGATGTCACCGTCCACAAGCTGGCGAATGTCGCGTAGAACAGGATATCCGTTGTCAGTGGCCCCGCTCACGGCTGTGAATGGCTTGTCGCCCAGAAGTAGCCTGTAGGGCCCATCGACGCCAGCACGGCGCAGCTGGTCTACCGCCTGCGCCACCGCGGCTGGATATTCGCCGATATCGGGTGGAAGGTCCAGTGCGGCATGGCCGGCCCCCTGAGAGATTCCCTGAATCCCGGCCGCCGCATAGCCTTCGAAGACAATGCGATCCTCGGCCTGTGCGAGCTTGCGCGCCGCATCCTTCAGTGGCTGCAGGTCGGGATTGTTCGACCCACGTTCGACGCCATCCATCTCCAGGCGCGACAGCGCAAACGGGACCCGTAGTTCCACCAGCGCCCGCACATCGCGTTGGCCCGCTTCGATGCCATCGTCCGGCGGTGCGATTTCCCGCAGTTGGCCAGTGCCAACCGCGGAGAATTCGAGACCCTTCGGTCCAATCAGATCAACAACACGCCGAGCGGCGAAGTAGCGTTTGAGGGTGCGAGATGCTTCCTGTTCAATCTGCTCCCAAGCACCTTCGGAGATTGGCGCCAACTGCCGATGGAGATTGTTCATTTGAAGGCTTCCTTTGACTGGTCGCTGAACTAGTCGCTACGCGTTGGATCGTCATACCGTCTTCGTTGCGTCGTTGCGTCGTTGCTCGATCATTCTCAATGAACGTCACGGGCCGGGCAAGAGCACAGCAAGGCTTCTGCCGCGTCGTATTGTGAGAGCTGATCCCACTGTGCTCTAAACGGTGCTCGCTGCCACGCCCGGAGACCAGGAACCGTGCCGCCGCACGCATCGCATGCCATCCAGTTTTCCTTCACCGAACAGATGGAAAAGAGGGACAGCACAGTCGACGCGTACCGATCGTTATCAACTGTATCTTTGCGGCGGCCTGGCGATCAGCTATGTTAGCCACAGGCTGATCTTGCTGCGACGAAGTCGGAAACACACCAAGACGGGGGCAGAAGAATCAGTCAACAGCTGGATGATTCCAGTGGCCTCTCGGCCTCGCATCTCCAGAACAACCCGGCTGCCATGCCGCATCCGATTCGAACAGTCTGAAGGCTTCAATCAACAGGGATTTTCACGCCATGCCAGACCTTTGCGATATCTGTAATGCACGCCCCGCGGTTGCCCGGGTTACCGTGATGGAGAACGGCAAGCGCAGGACACTCTCAATCTGTGACTATCACTACCGGCAGATGTTGCGGCACCAGAACATGCTGAACCCGTTCGACTCCTTGTTGAGCGGAGCAAGCGGGCTGTCCCATCTGTTTGGGGGCATGGGTGGCGAGGCCGACGATGCGGGCTCGTTCTCTGCCGAGGTGCCGCGCGAATCGGTCGATGCCACGGACGCCTTCAGCGAGCAGACGCTAGAACTGTTGCAGCGCGCGGCAGAAAAGGCGCACGAGTTGCACCGCGCCGAGCTCGACACGGAGCATCTTCTGTACGTGCTTGCCGACAACGACATTGCCGGCGCACTGCTCAAGGAACTCAAGATCTCGGCGCAGGACATCAAGACCTACATCGACGAGCACGCGCGCACAGGCGAAGCGGCCCCCGACGCGCCGCTCGACCGGATGACGATCTCGCCGCGTTTGAAGAAGGCCTTTCAGTTTGCCTTCCAGGCGTCGCACGAGCTGGGCCACTCGTACGTCGGGCCCGAGCATCTGCTGATCGGCCTTGCCGCGGTACCCGAGAGCATCGCGGGAGCCCTGCTCAAGAAGTATGGCGTGACACCGGAAGGCTTGCGCCAGAAGGTCGTGAAGGTGGTGGGGAAGGGCGCGGAGGATGGCCGCATCGAAGGCGGCACAGGCACGCCCAACCTGGACAAGTTTGGCCGCGATCTCACCGCCATGGCACGCCAGGGCAAGCTCGATCCGGTGCTTGGCCGCGCGCAGGAAATCGAGAGCACGATCGAGGTGCTTGCCCGGCGCAAGAAGAACAATCCCGTGCTGATCGGCGAGCCGGGGGTCGGCAAGACGGCCATCGTGGAAGGACTCGCGCAGCGGATCGTCAACGGCGACGTGCCGGAGGTCCTGCGCGACAAGCGGCTCGTCGAAGTGAATATCAACGCGATGGTTGCGGGAGCGAAGTACCGTGGCGAATTCGAGGAGCGCGCGCAAAAGCTGATCGAGGAGGTCACCGCGAAGCAGGACTCGTTGATCCTGTTCGTGGACGAGTTGCACACGATCGTCGGGGCCGGGCAGGGCGGGGGCGAGGGCGGCCTCGACATCGCCAATGTGCTCAAGCCTGCGCTGGCGCGCGGCGAGCTCAGCCTGATCGGCGCAACGACACTGAATGAATACCAGAAGTACATCGAGAAGGACGCGGCACTCGAGCGGCGCTTTCAGCCGGTCCTCGTGCCGGAGCCGAGCGTCGAGCAGACCATCGTGATCCTGCGCGGCTTGCGTGACAAGCTGGAGGCGCATCACCAGGTGACCTTCTCCGACGATGCTTTCGTTGCGGCGGCCGAGTTCGCAGATCGCTACATTACATCGCGCTTCCTGCCCGACAAGGCGATCGACCTGATCGACCAGGCCGCGGCACGGGTGCGGATCGGCGCGACATCCCGTCCGGCCGCGATCCAGGAACTGGAAGCGGAAGCCGCGCAGCTCAAGCGCGAGCAGGACTATGCGTCGTCGCGCAAGCGCTTTGACGAGGCGAAGCGCTTCGAGGAGCGCATCGGCGAGAAGCAGAAGCAGCTCGACGAGGCGATGGAGGCGTGGCAGCGAAAGACAGGCTCGGAGACGCTCGAGGTGACGGTGGCGACAGTGGCTGAGGTCGTGTCTCGCCTCACTGGCATTCCAGTTGCCGAGCTCACGCAGGCCGAGCGGCAGAAGCTCCTGGCCATGGAGGCGAAGCTGCGCGAACGGGTGGTTGGCCAGGAGGATGCGGTGGTCGCGGTGAGCGATGCGGTACGTCTGTCGCGCGCGGGCCTCGGCCAGACGCACCGGCCGATCGCGACCCTGCTGTTCCTGGGACCCACCGGCGTGGGCAAGACGGAGCTGGCGAAGGCCTTGGCCGAAACCGTGTTTGGCGACGAGCAGGCGATCATCCGCATCGACATGTCCGAGTACATGGAGCGCCACGCGGTGGCGCGCCTGATCGGTGCGCCACCGGGCTACGTGGGCTACGAAGAGGGCGGCCAGCTGACCGAGCGCGTGCGGCGGCGTCCTTACAGCGTGATCCTGCTTGACGAGATCGAGAAAGCGCACCCCGACGTCTACAACGTGCTGCTGCAGGTGTTCGACGACGGTCGGCTCACCGATGGCAAAGGCCGTGTGGTCGACTTCAGCAACACGATCCTGATCGCSACCAGCAACCTCGGSKCYGCCATCATCATGGAKAACCTGGCGCRGCCCGAGGCCGCGCGCAAACCTGACAAGGCAGTCCGCGAGGCGCTGATGGACGTGCTGAAGGGGCACTTCCGTCCGGAGTTCCTGAACCGGATCGACGAGATCATCGTGTTCAACGCACTGGCCAAGGAGAACATCCGCGCGATCGTGCACATCCAGCTCGATCGCATCGTGCGTACCGCGGCAGCACAAGACATCACGCTCAGCTTTGGCGAGGCGCTCGTCGACCATCTGGTCGACGTCGGCTACCAGCCCGAGTTCGGCGCACGCGAACTGAAGCGCCAGATTCGCCAGATCATCGAAACGCGTCTCGCCAAGGAGATTCTCGGTGACGCGCTGAAGTCGGGCGACAGCGCCACGATCGACTACGACAAGGACAGCGGTGACATTCGGTTCGACAAGCGCCAGGCCGAGCCCAAGGCAAAGGGCACCCCGCTCCCCGATGGAACCACGTCCAAGGAGACGGATCCGGAGCGTCGTGCCGGATCAAAGCCGAAGAAGTCGGCCGCATAGTGGACACCGAGACGCGTCAGGCCGGCTCGATTGCATAGCGCCACATTTTTCATCCATGGAGTTCATCAAATGACCAATCGACGCGAAGTGCCCGGCATCAGGGAATACGACGGCCCTGCTGGCGGCTGGGGAGCGCTGCGAGCGACGGCCCAGGCCATCCGGCTGCAGATGGAAACCATCAAGGCCCCGATCACGCTGCTTCGGACCAATCAGCCCGACGGCTTCGATTGCCCGGGTTGCGCCTGGCCCGACAAGGAGCACCGCTCCAACTTCCAGTTCTGCGAGAACGGCGCGAAGGCCGTCACGTGGGAGGCGACGACCAAGCGCGTGCGCCCGGAGTTTTTTGCAGACAACACCGTCTCATCGCTGCTGCAGCGGTCGGATTTCGAACTGGAGGACATGGGCCGGCTGACGCATCCGCTCGTGTACGACCGCGCCACGGATACATTCCGGGCTGTCGAGTGGGAGGAGGCGTTCGGCCGGATCGGGCAGATCCTGCGCAGCTTGCCGCCAGACCAGGTGGAGTTCTATACGTCCGGCAGGGCGTCGAACGAGGCCGCCTACCTGTACCAGCTCTTTGTGCGGGAGTACGGCACGAACAATTTCCCTGACTGCTCGAACATGTGTCACGAGCCGACCAGTGTCGGGCTGCCGCAATCGATCGGTATCGGCAAAGGCACGGTATCGCTTGACGACTTCGACAAGTGCGATCTCATCATCGCAATCGGCCACAACCCGGGCACGAATCATCCGCGGATGATGGGCACGCTGCACGAGGCATCACGGCGCAACGTGCCGATCATCGTCTTCAATCCGCTGCGCGAACGCGCCCTGGAGCGCTTTGCCGATCCGCAGAACTGGCTTGAGATGGCCACCTACGGCTCGACCCGGATTGCCTCGACCTACTTCCAGGTCAATGCCGGCGGCGACGCGGCCGCGCTCAAGGGCATCATGAAGTCGCTGATGGCGATGGAGGCGGAACAGGGCAACGTGCTTGACCGTGAATTCATCGCCGCGCACACGACCGGCTTCGACGCCTTCGCTGCGGATCTGGAGGCCACGACATGGGAGGACATCGAAAAGGCGAGCGGACTATTGCAAGCCGATCTCGAGCAGGTGGCCATCGCCTATGCGAAGTCGAACGCCGTGATTGTCACGTACGGCATGGGCGTCACCCAGCATAACAAGGGCACGGCTAATGTCCGCCTGATCGCCGACCTGCTGCTGTTGCGCGGTAACTTCGGCAAGCCTGGCGCTGGCATATGTCCGCTGCGCGGGCACTCCAACGTCCAGGGAAACCGCACGGTCGGCATCACGGAGAAGCCGTCGGAGGATTTCCTCAAGCGGCTCGAAGGCGTCTTCGGTTTCCAGCTTCCCCGCGAACACGGCCACGACGCCGTTAATGCCATGGAAGCGATGATCCATGGTGCCTCGAAGGCCCTGATCTGCCTGGGCGGGAATTTCGCCGTGGCACTTCCGGATCCCGAACAGTCCTTTCCGGCGATGGCAAAGCTCGACCTGAGCGTGCACGTCGGCACCAAGCTCAATCGCACGCACCTCCTGGTGGCGAAGGAAACCTACATCTTCCCGTGCCTTGGCCGTACCGAGCTCGATGTGCAGCAGAGCGGGCCGCAATCGATCACGGTGGAAGACTCGATGTCCATGGTCCACGCATCGGCCGGCAAGCTTGCTCCCGCATCCGAGCAGTTGCGCTCGGAGCCGGCCATCGTTGCCGGCATCGCGCACGCAACCTTGCCGGACAGCAAGGTGCCGTGGCTGGAGCTGATTGCCGACTACGACAAGATCCGTGACCTGATCGACAGGACCATCCCGGGGTTCGAAGCCTTCAATGAACGCATCCGCACGCCGGGCGGATTCCGCCTTCCATTGCCGCCGACCGAGCGCAAGTGGCTTACGCCCTCGGGAAAGGCCGAGTTCTCCGTGTACGGCGGCGTGCACGAGGACGCGGAGGTTCTCGGGGGTGAGAACGTGCTGCGCCTGATCACGATCCGCAGCCATGACCAGTACAACACCACGATCTACGCCCTGGATGATCGCTATCGCGGTGTGTTCGGGCGCCGCGACGTCCTGTTCATGAACGAGGCCGACCTGACGTCGCATGGACTGGAACACGGAGACCTGGTCGACATCGAAACCATCGTCTCGGACAGGCCGCTGCGGCTCAAGAACATCACGGCGATCGCCTACAGCATCGCGCGGGGATCGGTGGCTGCCTACTATCCGGAGGCGAACGTACTGGTGCCGCTCGATTACATCGACAAGGAGAGCGGCACGCCGTCATACAAATCCATTCCCGTTCGCGTGACACGTGCGGCTGGCAATTGAATTGACTATGGATGCGCCGGGCATAGAGCCTGGCGCCGATGCTATTCCTCGCCCGCCTTGTATTGCTGCTCGAGGCGGTCGAACAGCACCTTGTTCACCAGTCGCTGGCGTTCGCTGAACGATGCGACCAGCGACGGATCCTCGTCCAGCCGCCCGCTGTCGCGCAGCACGGTCAGCGCCTGCTGCATGCCGTGGACCGCGCCTTGTAGCGCCGCGTTCGCGTACAGCACGATGCCGTAGCCCAGTTTGCCGAGTTCGTCGCGCGGCAGGGTCGGCGTTTTGCCGCCGATCACGACATTGATCAGTTGGGGCGTATCGAACAGCGCGGGCAGGCGCTGGATATCGGCGAGCGACTCGGTCGCCTCGATAAAGAGAATATCCGCGCCGGCTTCGACGAAACGATGCCCGCGCTCGATCGCGGCTTCGATGCCGTGCCCGGCGCAGGCGTCCGTGCGGCCCACGATCAGCAGGTTGCTGTCTTCCCGCGCATCGACGGCCGCGTGAAGCTTGCCAATCATCTCGCTGGTCGAAATCACCGCCTTTCCGGCAAAGTGGCCGCATTTCTTTGGCAGCACCTGATCCTCGATCTGGATGGCGTCGGCACCTGCGCGCTCAAGCGTGCGCACCGCGTGGCGGACGTTCAGCGCATTGCCGAAGCCCGTGTCCGCGTCCACGATCAGCGGCAGGTCAACGGCATCGCGCACGCGGGCCGTATGCTCGGCGATATCCTGCAGCCCGATAAAGGCCAGATCGGGCAGCCCGAACGACATATTGGTCACGCCTGCGCCCGTCAGGTAGAGCGCCTCGAAGCCGGCGTCCTCGATGATGCGGGCACTTAGCGCGTTGAACGCGCCGGGCGCCAGCAGGCCCCTGCGCTCGTCGACCTTGCGGCGGAATGTCGCGCGGCGGCTGGCTGAATGAGATGACATGGCACTTACCTCTGGACTCTGAATGAAGGAGATCCCCTTTCAGCACAATCCATGCCAACGGCTGGATTTTTCATATCTCCAGATAAATCAATAACTTACGCGCGCACCCCAACGAGTGATTCGTGCGAGAATGTTCCTTTATTTTTATGAAACGTTTCGCGAAACGTTTCGTGGAACATCTCACACCTGCTAGAGGAAACCTCTCGTGCCGACGCTCTCTCCATTCACTTCCGTTTCGCGGCACGACGCGCATCGGCCCGGCATTGCCCTGGTCAGCATCAGCCGCCTGCAAGCGTTGTGCGAAACCGTGGCGCCGCGCTACAGCGACCGGGCGAAGATACTGGCGGTACGAGAAGGGTATGGCGCCGCGGTCGCCGCGCTGCAGGCATACGTCGACGCGGGCACCGTGGATGTCGTGCTTGCGGCGGGCTCGAACGGCGCCTATCTGCGCGATCACCTGAGCGTGCCCGTGGTGATGGTCAAGGTGAACGGCTTTGACGTGCTCAGCGCGATCGCGCAAGCCGCTTCGGCCTGGCCGGGAGAGCGGGTCGGGCTCGTCCTGCATGAGACGGTTTCGCATGAGCTTGACGATCTGCGGGCCTGGTTGAAGGTGGATCTGCTCCAACGCGCCTATCGCTCGATCGACGAGGTACGGACCGCGGTCGCATCGCTTGCCGCGCAGGGTTGCACGGTCATCATCGGACCCGGCATGGCGTGCGACTTCGCACAGCAGGCGGGCCTTGAAAGCGTGTTCCTGTACTCCCTTGGGGCGGTCGAGGAAGCCTTCGAGCGTTCTATCGAGCTGGCAAGGGTCAGCCGGCACAAGGAGTCGAAGCGCGTGCGCTTGAACACCATCGTGGCGCACCTGCGCGATGGCGTGGCGGCGTTCGACGACGCCGGGCAGCTCGAAGCCGTCAATCCCGCCATGGTCGGCCTGCTCGGGCTGGCTGGCGACAAGGATATCCCGCGTCAGCTGACGGCTGCGGTGGGGCCCTTCCTGCGCGAATCCATCAGCACCGAAGGCCCGCTAGAAGAACGGATCGCGCGCATCGGCGGGCGGGCGCTGATCGTGACCTGCCTGCCCATCGTCGAGCATGGCCTGCGTACCGGCTCGGTGGTGACGGTGCAGGACGCGCAGGCCGCGCAGCGGATCGACCGGTCATTGCGGACCACCCAGCGCCCGACGCAGCTGGTCGCACGGCACAGCCTGGACGACCTGACCGGCAGCTCAGCCGCGCTGGACAGGGTGCGGCGCCTCGCGCGTGCCGGCGCGGCGCATGACGCGACCATACTGCTGACGGGCGAGAGCGGGACAGGCAAGGAGCTGGTCGCGCAGGGCATTCACAACGCGGGCGGCCGCCGCGGCAACCCCTTCGTCGCCTTCAATTGCGCGGCCTTGCCGGAAGGCCTGATAGAGAGTGAACTGTTCGGGCATGAAGACGGCGCGTTCACGGGCGCGCGGCGTGGAGGCAGGCCTGGATTGTTCGAGACCGCCCACACCGGGACGATTTTCCTCGATGAGATCGGCGAGATGCCGGCGGCCCTGCAAAGCCGGCTGTTGCGCGTATTGCAGGAACGCGAGGTCATGAAGCTAGGCTCGGGGCGCGCCACGCCGATCGATGTGCGCGTCATCGCGGCGACGCACCGGGACCTGCACGCCCTGGTGGCAAAGGGCCTGTTTCGCGCAGACCTTTACTTCCGGCTGAACCTGCTGCAGATCGCGCTGCCGGCGTTGCGCGACCGGCGCAGCGACATACCGGAACTGGCGCGCCACCTGGTCAAGCGGAGCATCGCGCAATATGGCTTGCCGGACGAAGTCATGCCGCGTGCGCTGGAACTGCTGGTACCCCTGTTCCAAGGATACGCATGGCCGGGCAACGTGCGCGAACTGGAAAATCTGCTGACCCGCGCGGCGATCTACCTTGGCGATCCCCAGGCCGGATCCATGCAGGAGATTCGCGCTGTCTTTCCCGAATTCGAGCGAATGCGCCCAGAGCCGCCGGCGCTTGGCAGCGATGCGCAGCGGCCTGCGCTGACCCGCGCCGACGTACTGCTTGCGCTCGAACAAGCCGGCGGCAACCGCGCCGAGGCCAGCAGGCAACTGGGGATCGGGCGCACCACGCTGTGGCGGATGTTGAAGACGGGAGCGTAGGCGGATTCCGCGCCGGGCGCGCATGCATCATGCTCAATGCCGGGCGGATTGCGGGTCACCCGGCCATTCTCCGCCGAGCGCCCGATACAGCTGCACGGCCGCCAGCGCCTGCGCCGTTTGCGTCTGGATCAGTTCGTCCTCCCGCTGCAGCGCGCCGACGCGCGCGTCCAGCACATCCTGCAGCGTGCGCTGTCCGCCTTCATAGAGACGCGTGGCGTTCTGGCTGTTGCGCTGCGCGGTAGCGACCACGTCGGCCAGCCGGGCGCCGCGCTGGTCCAGGCTGCTGCGCTGGCTGTAGGCGTTATCCACTTCCTCCAGCGTGCGCAGCACCGCCTGGTTGTATTCCGCCTGCGCGGCCTGCAGGCGGGCGTCGCCCGCATCGATGCCGGCCTGGATGCGGCCCGCGGTGAAGATGGGCAACTGCACGCCGACGCCCACCAGCCCGCCGGTGCCGCTCAGCGCCGGCAGCCCGTCCACGTGCAGGCGCCCGTCCTGGCCGAGGAACGTCAGGTAAAACCGGGGAAACTGTTCCGCCTTGGCGCTGCCGAGCCTGGCCGCCTGCGCGCGTACCAGCGCGGCCATGGCGCGCACATCCGGGCGCCGCTCGATTACGTCCGACGGCACCTGCCCGGCGGGCGGCGACGGCACGAAGAACGCGGGCGGCGGCGAAAGCGCCGCCGCGGCCTGCGGCACCTGGCCGGCGAGCACCGCAAGGCGGCGTTCCCGCATCGAGATCTGGCTCGTCAGCACCGGGCGCTGCGCCTGCAATGCGCCAAGCTGTTCGCTCACGCGGTCGACATCGTAGGACAGCGCCTGTCCGGCCGCATAGCGCGCGCGGGTATAGCTCAGCAACTGACCGACGATTTCCGTGCTCCGGTCCAGTTGCTGCAGGCGGCGCTGCAGGCCGCGCGCCGCCAGGTAGTTCTCGGCCACGTCGGCGGCGATCACCAGGCGCGTGCCGCGCAGGCGCTCTTGCGCGCTGAGGGCAACGGCCGCTGCGGCTTGCGCGTCGCTGCGGCGGGCGCCGAAGACGTCGACCTCCCAGGCCACGGTCAGTCCGGCAAGATATCCGTCCAGGCCGGGCGAGGTATCCGGCAGGCCCGGGGGGCTGCGCAAGTCGGCCACGCCGCGTGCCGCGCGCGCCTGTGCCGACAGCGTCGGGTAGAGCGCCGATTCGGCAACCTGCCCGATCGCGCGTGCCTCCGCCACGCGCGCCTGGGCCACGCGCAGATCGAGATTGGCCGCCAGCGTCTCGGTCACGCGCTGCGTCAGTTCCGGGTCGTTCCAGTTCTGCCACCACTGCGCCAGGTCCTGCGCCGCGGCCGGCGTGCCCTCGGCGGGGGCTTCCTTGAACGCGGCTGGCGCCGCGATACTGTCGGGCACGGTGACGTCGACCGTGGCGCAGCCGGCCAGGCCGGCTGCGGCGATGCTTGCGATGCCTGCAATGAGGCCGGCGAGGATGCCGCGTCGTGGATAGGTACTCAAGGCGGAAATCCGTTGGGTGGGCGGGCTGGAGGAAAGGCGGGCGTGGTCAGGGTGGTCAGGCATGGCGGTCTATCCTTGCTGCGCGAGCATGGAGCGGAACCGTGTCAGCGCCAGGGCCAGGAAGATCCCGCCCGCGGCTGTGACGCCGAGCAACTGCGGCCACACCACATCCACGCCCGCGCCGCGGAACAGGATGGCCTGCGTGAGCGTGACGAACTGGGTGGTCGGCAGGAACTGCACCGCGTGCTGCATGGCCTGCGGCATGCTCTGCACCGGCGTGGCGGCGCCGGACAGCAGGTAGGCAACGGCATAGGTCGGCACCGCCAGCAAACCGAACTGCGGCATCGCCGGCGCGATGGTCGCCAGCCACATGCCGAGCGCCGTCACCGAGAACAGGTAGAGCGCGGTGCTCAGCGCAAAGAGCCCCATCGAGCCGGTCAGTGGCACATCCAGCCACAGATGCACCACCAGCCACAGCGACAGCAGGGACGCCAGGAAGATCACCGCGCCATTGGCCAGGATCTTCGCCACCGCGATCTCGCTGGCGCGCACCGGCATCACCAGCAAGTGCTCGATGGTGCCGTGCTCGCGCTCGCGGATCACCGCCGCGCCTACCAGGATGATGGCCAGCACCGTGATATTCACCACGATCTGCATGGTCGACGTGAACCAGTGCGACTCCGTATTGGGATTGAACAGCACCGTACTCTGCGCACGCACGGGCAGCTGCGCCTCGATGCCCCGCGCGTGCAGGAATTCAAGCGCCTCACGCGTGAAGATCTGCTGCAGGTAGCTGGCCCCCAGGCCCGCCTGGGTCATCGCGGTGGCATCGACCAGCACCTGCACCGCCGGCGTTCTTCCCGCCAGCACGTCGGCTTCGAAGCGCGGCGGGATCTCGATGGCGAAGATATATCGCCCCCGGTCCAGCTCCGCATCGACGGCGTGCCGGTCCACATCCACCGGCGTCTTGAAATACGGCGGCCGGATCGCATCGCGCAAGCGGCGCGAGAGCTCGGAGTGGTCGGCATCCACGATGGCCACCGATGCGTTCGACACCTCGGCCTTGATGCCCTTGGCGACCGAATGCACGGCCAGCGTGAAGGCAAAGACGATCAGTGCCATCAGCGTCACATCGCTGAACAGGCTGCGCAACTCCTTGCCGCACAGCCGAGCCACGTTCTTGCACCATTGATTCATCGCGGCATCTCCCGGCTATGCTTCCTGCTTGCGCAGAAGCAGACGCGCGCCCGCCAGGTACAGCAGCGCGAAACCCAGCAAGGCCAGGTACATGGTGCCGAAGCTGCCCACGCCAAGCCCCTTGGTAAAACTGCCAAGGCTGACCAGCTGGAACCACGACGACGGAAAACCCAGGCCGATCCAGTAGCTGCTGCCCGTCAGCGTCGACACCGGATACAGCAGGCCGGAGAAGTTGACCGACGGAATCAGGCACAGGATCGCGGTGCCGAAGATGGCCGCCACCTGCGAACGCACGAAGGTCGACATCAGCAGCCCGAGCGCGGTGGCCGCCAGCACGAACAGCGCGGCGCCGATCGACAAGGCGAGGAAGGATCCCTTCAGCGGCACCTGCAGCAGCACGATGGCCAGCGCCACCAGGGTCAGGTAGCTGATCATCGCCAGCCCCACGTAGGGCAGTTGCTTGCCGATCAGGTACTCGCCCACGCTGGCCGGTGAGGCATAGAGGTTGGTGATCGACCCCATCTCCTTCTCCCGCACCACGCCGAGCGCGGTCAGCATGGTCGGGATCAGGATCAGCGCCAGCATGATGATGCCGGGCGTGATCGCGTAGATGCTGCGGAACTCCTGGTTGTAGATAAAGCGCGTCTCGATCGACACCGGCAGCGCCGCCGGGCGCTCCGGCTGCGCGCGCATCTGCGCATTGGCGTAGGCCAGCAGCACGCCGGTCACATAGGCGCGCGTGGTGGCGCCCGGGAACGGGCTGGACCCGTCGACGCGGAATGCGAGCTCCGGCTGGCGCCCGGCCAGCAGGTCGCGCTCGAAGCCGGGCGGCAGCTCGACGATCAGCATATCGGCCGCGGCGCGCAGGCGCCGGTCCGCGTCCGCCTCGCTGTGCACGCCATCGGTCTGCACGAAATAGCGCGAGCCGGAGAACTGCTCCACCAGCTCGCGGCTGGCGCGGCTCTGGTCGCGGTCCAGCACGGCGAAGCGCACGTTCTCCACATCGAAGGACACGCTCCACGCCGCGGCGCACAGCAGCACGATCGGGCCGAGGATGGCGAATGCCAGYCGGAGCCGGTCGCGCGCCAGCTCCATGGCCTCGCGCCTGGCGAATGCCCAGGTCCGCGCCAGCCGCGAGCCGCCGGCAGGCGCGGCTGGCCGGCCGACCGGCGCGGGGGGCGGGGCGGGTTGCGCGGGCGCTGCCGTCGCCGCAGCCGAAGCGGCGGCGACCGCGGCGGCTGCGCCGTTCTCCGGGGTCTCCGCCTGCTCCAGGTAGCTGACGAACGCATCCTCCAGCGTCTGCGCGCCGCAGCTTTCCCGCAGCGCGTCCGGGCTGCCCACCGCCAGCACGCGGCCGCGGTGCATGAAGGAGATGCGGTCGCAGCGCGCCGCCTCGTTCATGAAGTGGGTGGAAACGAAGATCGTCACGCGCTGCTGGCGCGACAGCTGGACCAGATGGCGCCAGAACATGTCGCGCGCGCCGGGGTCCACGCCGGAGGTGGGCTCGTCGAGGATCAGCACTTCCGGATGGTGCAGGCAGGCCGCAGCCAGCTGCAGGCGCTGGCGGATGCCGAGCGACAGGGCAGCGGGCCGCGCATCGGCATGCTGGTCCAGCTCGAAATCGAGCAGGGCCTGCCTGACCGCCTTTTGCGCGCGCTCGCCCTCCATCCGGTAGAGCCTGGCATGCAGGTCCAGGTTCTGCCGTACCGTCAGTTCCTCGTACAGCGAGAACGCCTGCGACATATAGCCCACCCGCATGCGGGTACGCATATCGCCGGCGTCGATGGTCTGGCCGAGCAGGCGCGCGGTGCCGCTGGTGGCATCCAGCAGCCCGGTCAGCATCTTCATGGTGGTGGTCTTGCCGCAGCCATTGGAGCCGAGAAAGCCGAAGATCTCGCTGCGCTCGATGCGAAAGCTCACATTGTCCACGGCGGTAAAGGCACCGAAGCGCCGCGTCAGCCCTTCGGCCTCGATGGCGGGTTCGTCGCCATCCGGCGGGCGGGGCGGGATCACCAGTCCCGTGGCATCGCCGCGCCGGGCCGCCGGCAGCAGCGAGATATAGGCCTGCTCGAGGTCGCCGGTGCCCGCGCGCGCCAGCACATCGGCGGTACGGTCGCACACGAGCACCTTGCCCGCATCCATGGCCACCAGATGCTCGAAGCGCTGCGCCTCCTCGATATACGCGGTGGCGACGATCACCGTCATATTGCTGTGCTCGGCGCGCAGGTCTTCCACCAGGGTCCAGAACTGGCGCCGCGACAGCGGGTCCACCCCCGTGGTGGGCTCGTCGAGAATCAGCAGGTCCGGGTTGTGGACCAGCGCGCAGCACAGGCCAAGCTTCTGCTTCATGCCGCCCGAGAGCTTGCCCGCCGGACGGTCCGGGAAAGGCGCCAGGCCGGTGGCCGCGAGCAGGCGCTCGATGCGCTGGCGCCGCTCCGTGCCGCCCAGGCCGAACAGCCGGGCAAAAAAGTCCACGTTCTCGTAGACCGACAGCGTCGGGTACAGGTTGCGTCCCAGCCCCTGCGGCATGAACGCCACGCGCGGCAACAGCGCCTCGCGCGCTTGCCGGTCACGCAAGTCCGCGCCCAGCACGGCGGCATGGCCCTGCTGGATACGCTTGACGCCGGCAAGCACGCCGAGCAGCGTCGATTTACCGACGCCATCGGGGCCGATCAGGCCGATGGTGGCATTGCCGGGCAGCGTGAGCGACACATTGTCCAGCGCCACGCTGGCGCCGTAGCGGTGCGACAGGCCATCGATCCGGATGGCCGCGGCACCGTCGGGGTGCGGACTCGGCATGGCGTCAGGCCGGCTGCCGGGGCAGCGTCAGCGCGGCGGGCCAGGGCTGCCTGGCATCCAGGCGCACAAAGCCATCGCCCGTCATGCCGGCCTTCAGTTTGGCCGCGTAGCGCTGGGCAACCTCGGGCGCCAGCTGCAGCTTGACGCGATACATCAGCTTGGCCCGCTCGGCGTCGGTCTCGACATATTTGGGGGTGAACTGGGCCTCGCTGGCCACAAAGCTGACGCGGGCCGGGATCGGTTCGTCCTTCATGGCGTCCAGCACGATGCGCGCCTCGTCGCCGATGGCCAGCTTGCCGGCAGCACCCGCGGGCAGGAACACCGTGAAATACATATCGGCCAGGTTCAGCAGCGACACCACGCGCCCTCCCGCCGGCAGCACCGTGCCGACCTCGATCACGCGATACTCCACACGCCCGGCCACCGGGGCACGGATGGTTGCCTCATCCTGCAGGATCTTCAGGCGGGCAATCTGGGCATCGGCCTCCGCGATCGCCGCGTTAGCCTCGCCAAGCGCGGCGCGCGCGCCGGTCACGCCCGCGCTCTCGCCATCCAGGCCAAGCTGCCGGCGATCGCGCTCCACCGAAGAAATCTGACGGTCCTGGTAGAGCTTGACCGCCTCGGTCAACTCCAGCCGCGCCAGCCGCTGGCGGCTCGCGCGCCCCTCGATCTCCGCCTGCGCGCGCGACGCCGCCTGCACGGCACGCTCGCGGGCTGCAGTGGCAAGGCTGAGTTGAGTCAGTAATTCGGCGTCATCCTGCCGGGCCACCACAGCGCCCGCAGCCAGGGCATCGCCCTCGCGAACTGGCAGATCGATGACGCGGCCCGGATACTTCACCGCCACGTCGAGGCGGCCGATCTCCATGCGCCCGTTGCTGTGGGCCACATAAGCCGGCCACGGGGCGCGCTGGCTGCCAAGCCACCACACGGCGGCTCCAATGGCGCCAGCAACGAACAATACCGCTATACCCCAGCCTGGTTTGAGTTTCATCGGCTACCTGTGCACCTGTGCGCTGAATGATGGAATGCCGCCGGGCGCTCCAGGGGGTTCAGGGTGTCGGGCAAAGGGGGGAGGGGAGACGACAAAGACAGACCTTGATCCGCGGGGCGACGGCGTAGGGTCCAATGCTATCCGGCGGGGTGGGGCGTGGACTTGATCTAGCGCAAGTTGGTGCCGAAGGGGGCACTTTTTGGAGGGGGAGTTCTAATAGGTGCAGGTGCCGTGTTTGGTGCTGCGTTCCATGTATCGGCTGCCCGAGCGATGTCACGCTAGGCGATGCGCAGTACCGCCGCGCCGGCCAGGCGGCCCGCGCGCAGGTCGGCCAGCGCGGCATTGGCCTGCTCCAGCGGATAGACCGTGGTGGTGGTGCGCAGCGGCGTGGCCTGGGCGATCCGCATCAGTTCCAGCCCGTCGTCGCGCGTGAGGTTGGCCACCGACACGATCGACCGCTCCTCCCACAGCAGGCGATAGGGAAAGGCCGGAATATCGCTCATGTGGATGCCGCCGCAAACCACGGTACCGCCCTTGGCAACGGCTTGCAGCGCCATCGGCACCAGCGCGCCCACCGGCGCGAAGATCAGCGCGGCATCGAGCGGCTGCGGTGCGGGCTGGTCGCTCGGACCGGTCCAGCACGCCCCGGTGTCACGGGCGAGCTGGCAGGCGGCGGTGTCGCCGGGGCGCGTGAAGGCAAAGATCTCGCGCTGCTGGGCGACGGCGATCTGCGTCACCAGATGGGCCGCGGCGCCAAATCCGTAGATGCCGATAGACCGGACCTTGCGGGCGTCCCCCGCCATGCATAGCGTACGGTAGCCAATCAGGCCCGCGCACAGCAAGGGCGCCGCATGCTCGTCGTCATAGTGATCCGGGATAAGGAAACAATAGCGGCTGTCGGCTACCACGTACTCGGCGTAGCCGCCGTCGCGCGTATAGCCGGTGAACTGCGGCGTATCGCACAGGTTTTCGCGATGCGCCGCGCAATAGCCACAGTGCCCGCAGGTCTGCCCGAGCCACGGCACGCCTACCCGGTCGCCCGGAGCAAGGGCTGTCACGCCAGCGCCACAGGATTCGACCCTGCCGACGATTTCGTGTCCGGGAATGAGCGCCGCTTTCGGGTGCGCGAGTTCGCCATCGACAATGTGCAGGTCGGTGCGGCACACGCCGCAGGTGCTCACCGCGATACGCACTTCGCCTGGGCCGGGGTTTGGCATGGGGACGCGCGCCAGGCGCAAGGCCGGCCCGGTGCCGTCGAAAATCATGGCGCGCATCGTCTCCTGCATGGTGACATCCTCGGCGGTGCCCAGCATTTATCCTAGGTCACGCCGACTGTTGCCGCTTGATCCGTATCCATGGCGTACGCGAGGCGCCAGCCCCTGTGCGGAATGTATCGGCTTGACCTGAGTCAATAGCCACGTCCAGACGCTTCCTAGACTGGATTCAGGCTCCCAAACCCAACCCGCACAGGAATGTTATGGAATACGCCAGCATCATGGTCCACCTGGACACCAGCCCCTGATGGAGAGTGCCGCGACCTATATCAACGAGGACCGCCAGCGGCGCAGCGAGGCGCGCGAGGAGGTGCACCGGCGCTTCCTGGCGGCAACACAGGACCTGGGGATCGAAACCGAGTGGCGGGCAGTGGATGGCGATCCGTTGATGATGGCGCTGCGCGAAGTGCGCGAGGCCGACCTTGTCGTTGCCGGGCAATATGATCCGGCCGATCCAGACAGCTTTGTCGCGACCCAGTTCCTGGAAACCCTCATCCTCGACGGTGGCAGGCCGGTCCTTGTCATTCCATTCGCCGGCCAGTTCGCTGTCCCCGGCGCACGTGTCATGGTGGCTTGGAACGGCGGACGCGAGGCCACGCGCGCCTTGCACGACGCCATGCCCTTGATCTGCGGCGGGCAGGCCAAGGTGCTTTGCGCGCAAGGTACCGGCGCGCGGCCCGATGCGAGCCTGCCGGGCCATGCCATGGCTGCGGCTGGCTCCGCGCACGGCCGGAAGTGAGATTGACGCGGATCATGCTAACCGGCAGCCACCCACCTATATTGAAGCTTGAAGCGGAACGAGGGTTCAGCGCGCCACGCCGCAGGCACTTCGTGCCGGCGGCCCATCACTTGATCTGGCGCAAGCGGCCTGCCCGATGTCATCGCATCATGCATGAAAATCCACTTTGCCGCGCCCGGGAGTCAACGATGTCCGATTTAACGAAAGAGCAGCTCTCCAGCCTCGTCGCCTTGCTGGACAGCAGAGAGCAGAGAATCCGTGGCCAGATGGATGCCGCTGCCGTTTCCCGTACCGTGTCCGCCGAGCGCGAAGCGAGCGACGACGCGGATCTCGCCGAGCATGGCACCGAGGAGCGCATGGACGATGCCGTGGCGGGACACTACCGCATGGAACTGGCCGACATAGCGGTGGCGCGTAATCGGATCGCCAAGCTCAGCTACGGCGTGTGCGTGGACTGCGGCGAGCCCATTCCTTATCCGCGGCTGCAAGCCTATCCCACGGCCAAACGCTGCACCCCGTGCCAGCGCAAGCACGAGCACATGTTCGGGGCGCCGAGCGGTATGCGATGAGCATGGGCTGGCGTTCCCGTGGGCGGGCTCGCCAGGTGAGTCCGCGATACAGCAGGCAGGCCGCGTGGGCGCTGCCCGATTCGATTTCAGGAGCCAGACATGAAAGTCCGTGAGCGTTCGAGCCAGGTCAGGCCGGCCCGTTGGGACCGGCTTCCCCAGGATCCCATCCACGATGCCTACAAGCAGCCGGAGCAGGCGCCTGCCATCGCTTCCTGTCCCGCTTGCCACGCAGTCTTCCTGAAAGGACGTTGGCAATGGCGGGCCGTGCCGCCCGGCGCCAAGGCGCTGATGTGCCCGGCCTGCCACCGCATCGCCGACCATGTGCCCGCAGCGCAGTTGACGCTGGATGGGGCGTTCCAGCGGGAGCACCGGGAAGAGATTCTCGGGCTGGTGCGGCACCGGGAAGCCCTGATGAGAGAGAGTCATCCGATGGAGCGCATCATGGCGACGCAGACTCAGGAGGATCGCATCACCATCACGACCACGGGCTTTCACCTGGCACGCGATATCGGCTCTGCCGTGCATCATGCGTATCGTGGCAAGCTGGAAATCGACTATCCCGACGCCGACGAGACCCTGTATGTTCATTGGCACCGCCCTTGAGGGCCATCATGGCGCGCATGGGGGCCGTCCAGTCTGGCAGACACCTCGCCTTACGGCGTCGATGGAAGTCGCTAGCCGGCTAGCCAGCTAGCTGGTCCCTCACCGGCAAGAGGTGATGTCATGACTTTCCAGGACAGGAACGAGGCCGCCGAGCGGCTAGCCGAAGCGCTCTCCGGCTACGCCGACGCCCATCCCCTTGTGCTGGCCATTCCACGGGGCGGCGTGCCGATGGGCAAGATACTCGCCGACCGGCTCGGTGGCGAACTGGACGTGGTCCTGGTCAGGAAGCTAGGGGCGCCATTCGACCGCGAGATGGCGGTCGGCGCGGTCGATGAACGCGGCTGGGTCTACGTGACGCCCTACGCAGCACGAGTTGGCGCCGACTCCAGCTATCTCAACCAGGAGCGCGACGAACAGCTTGCATTGCTGCGCCGCCGCCGGCAGCAATACACGCCGGGGCGCTCCGCGCGTGCGCTGAACGGGCGCACGGTGATCGTGGTGGACGATGGGCTTGCCACGGGCGCCACCATGATTGCCGCATTGCATGCCGTGCGGCAGCAGCATCCTGCCCGGCTGGTATGTGCTGTGCCCGTGGCCGCGCCGGCTTCGCTCGCCGAGGTGCGGCGTTACGCGGATGAGGTGGTCTGCCTGCGGTCGCCGGCCAATTTTTCCGCTGTCGGTGAGCACTACCGGGAGTTTCCGCAGGTTGAGGATGAGGAAGTGGTGGCTTGCCTGGAGGGAGATTCGGGGCAGCACGGGGAGGGGCGTTTGGCGGGACGGGAGTAGAGATGGGCGTTCTGGAGGTGGTGTTTCTGGTCTTTTCCGACGGGTGCCGGGGGTCAAGACCTTCTTCCCCGCGTTGATAACACTGAAACTCCAACGCGCAATAGGTCTCGAATACGTTGAGCGCCAAGGGGTTGGCGATCGGCAAATAGGCGACACGTCGCTCACGCTCCGTCACTCAATGCAAGACTGCCGCACAAGAGCGTCACGCTAATCCCCCCCGAGCGCGCCGTGCGCCCTGACGCCGCTTCCGCCTTCGGCTGCGTATAAGCAATCTCCAGCCGATACGCCAGTGCCATGAACAGCGATTGTTCCAGGCAAAGCGTACTAGTCAGCGACCGGAACCCGAACGTCGCCCCATCCTGCACCGGCAGCAAAACCCGCACATGATCCGCCAAAGGACTAAGAGGACTATCGCCAATGACAAGGACGCGCGCTCCGCGTCCGGCCGCTTCCTGCACCGCCAGCAGCGTCTCCTGGGCATACGGCTCGAACGACACGGCGATCATCACATCGTCCGGCTTGAGCGCTCGCAGTTGCCCCTGCTGCATCTGTCCCAGCCCGTTTAGCCACTGGATCGGTTTGCCCGTGTGTTGCAGCGCGTAAGCGAGGTAGGTCCCCACCGGGAAGGCGCGGCGCGACGCCGCCAGCCAGATCGAGGGGGCTTGCACCAGGAGTTCCACGGCCTCGTCGAACAGCGTGTCGGCCACCCCGCGCCGCAGGGCTTCCAGGCTTTCCATGCTTCCGGCGATGACCTCCTGCGCGATGCCAGTGGCGGAGAGCGGCCCTTCACTGGCCCGTATGGCGGCGCACCAGGTTGCACAAGGCGGACATAGCCACGGCCTGCTGCAACAGCGCATGCATGCGAGCCAGCACGCGGGAACCGAGCAGGTTGCCGCGCATCGTCCAACCCCGGACGCGCCACGCGCCCGGGCACCCCGCCCACCGCTAGCCCGCGCGCCGCCCGGGCAACAGCCCGGCGTATTCCCGCCCCAGGTACGCCGCCGTATGTTCTAGCAGGAACGCGCGGCAACCTTCGCTCGCGGGCATCAGCCGCTTGCTCGCCATGTGCGCGATATGCCAGACGCGTTCGATCGGCGTGCCGGACACATCCAGCAGTGCAATCTCGTTGGTGCGCAATTCCAGTGACAGAGTGTGCAGTGACAACAGGCTGATGCCCATGCCGGCCATCACGGCCTGCTTGATCGTTTCGTTGCTGCCCAGGGTGACCACTTTGGCCGGCGCGAACAGGTGGTGCTTGAACATTTCCTCGGCCACCGTGCGGGTGCCGGAGCCGGGCTCGCGCAGCAGGAAGGTTTCGTGGCGCAGTTCTTGCAGATCGAAGCCCTCTGCCTCGCGCAGCGGATGCCGCGGCGAGGCCACGATCACGTGCGGGTGCGTGGCGATGGGTTCCGAGACGGCAACCAGCTCGCGTGGAGGCCGGCCCATCAGCGCGAGGTCGATTTCGTTGTCCTGCAGCAGGCGCAGCAGCGTCTCGCGGTTGCCTTCGGCAAAGCGCACGTCCACGTTCGGGTAGCGCGCTGAGTAGCCAGCGAGCAGCCTTGGCGCGAAATACTTGGCGGTGCTGATCAGCCCGATCGAGATCGAGCCCTGGTCGATGCCCTTGACCGCCTGCAGCCCGTCCTCGGCGTCTCTCACCTCGCCCAGGATGCGCGAGGCGTGATGCAGGAGGCGGTCGCCGGCCTCGGTCAGGGTGAGCTGGCGGCTGACGCGCTCGAACAGCGACAGCCCGACCACGGACTCGAGCTGCTTCACCTGCATTGAGACCGCCGGCTGGGTCAGGTGCAGTTCCTCGGYCGCCCGCACGAAGCTGGCGTGCCGGGCAACGGTGACGAAGATCTGCAGCTGGCGAAGGGTGAGGGAGCGGAGGAAGGACATGGCTGGAACGCACCACCTTAAGGGATCCCTTATATGCGGACTAAGAATATCTGAATTTACCTTATGGGGATAGCTGGATATCTTCTCCCTCAAGACGCAGCAACGCAGCAACGCAGCCAGGCAGCCAAGCCGCCAACCCACGGGAAGGAATACATCATGAACGCACCTGAGACGATCCAAGCCGCCGCCAAGCCACGCAAGCGCTACGACGCCGGCGTGATGAAGTACAAGGAGATGGGCTATTGGGACGAGGGCTACGAGCCCAAGGACACCGATCTGCTCGCACTGTTCCGCATCACGCCGCAGGCGGGCGTGGATCCGGTCGAGGCTGCCGCCGCGGTAGCCGGCGAATCGTCCACCGCTACCTGGACGGTGGTGTGGACCGATCGCCTGACCGCCTGCGATATGTACCGGGCCAAGGCCTATCGCGTGGATCCGGTGCCGAACAATCCCGAGCAGTTTTTCTGCTACGTGGCGTACGACCTGTCGCTGTTCGAGGAAGGCTCGATCGCCAACCTGACCGCCTCCATCATCGGCAACGTGTTCAGCTTCAAGCCGATCAAGGCGGCCCGCCTGGAAGACATGCGCTTCCCGGTGGCCTATGTGAAGACCTTCGCCGGCCCACCCACCGGCATCATCGTCGAGCGCGAGCGCCTTGACAAGTTCGGCCGCCCGCTGCTGGGCGCCACCACCAAGCCCAAGCTGGGCCTGTCGGGGCGCAACTACGGCCGCGTGGTCTATGAAGGCCTGAAGGGCGGGCTGGATTTCATGAAGGACGACGAAAACATCAATTCGCAACCCTTCATGCATTGGCGTGACCGCTTCCTGTTCGTGATGGATGCGGTCAACAAGGCATCCGCGGCGACCGGCGAGGTCAAGGGCAGCTACCTCAACGTGACCGCCGGCACCATGGAGGAGATGTACCGGCGCGCCGAGTTTGCCAAATCGCTCGGCTCGGTGATCGTCATGATCGACCTGATCGTGGGCTGGACCTGCATCCAGTCGATGAGCAACTGGTGCCGCCAGAACGACATGGTGCTGCATCTGCACCGTGCCGGCCATGGCACCTACACCCGCCAGAAGAACCATGGCGTGTCCTTCCGCGTGATCGCCAAATGGCTGCGCCTGGCCGGGGTCGATCATATGCATACGGGCACTGCGGTGGGCAAGCTCGAAGGCGATCCCCTCACCGTACAGGGCTATTACAACGTCTGCCGCGACGCCCATACGAAGACAGACCTGACGCG
Organism: Cupriavidus sp. 05L411; assembly: GCF_056398045.1. NCBI lineage: Bacteria > Pseudomonadati > Pseudomonadota > Betaproteobacteria > Burkholderiales > Burkholderiaceae > Cupriavidus > Cupriavidus sp. 05L411. The sequence continues at coordinate 225,642 of NZ_JBFTOQ010000004.1, forward strand.
CGGGCTGTTCTTCGACCAGGACTGGGCCTCGTTGCGCAAGGTGATGCCGGTGGCCTCGGGCGGCATCCACGCCGGCCAGATGCACCAGTTGCTCGACCTGTTCGGCGACGACGTCGTGCTGCAGTTCGGCGGCGGCACCATCGGCCATCCGCAAGGCATCCAGGCCGGGGCGACGGCTAACCGTGTGGCACTGGAAGCGATGGTGCTGGCACGCAACGAAGGGCGCGACATTGCCAACGAGGGACCGGACATCCTGCGCGACGCCGCCAAGTGGTGCTCGCCGCTGCGGGCCGCCCTCGATACCTGGGGCGACATCAGCTTCAACTACACGCCGACCGACACCTCGGATTTCGTGCCCACCGCATCGGTGGCCTGAGCGCGCCGCGCGCCCTGATCGAGGCCATCCGACACCAACGAACAGAGACGAGGACATCATGCGCATTACACAAGGCACTTTCTCCTTCCTGCCCGAGCTCACCGACGCACAGATCACCAGCCAGGTCGAGTACTGCCTGGGCAAGGGCTGGGCAGTCGGCATCGAATACACCGACGACCCGCATCCGCGCAACACTTACTGGGAGATGTTCGGCCTGCCGATGTTCGACCTGCGCGATGCCGCCGGCATCCTGCTGGAGGTCAACAACGCGCGCAAGACCTTCCCCAACCACTATATCCGCGTGATGGCCTTCGACGCGACCCATACGGTGGAGTCGGTGGTGATGTCCTTCATCGTCAACCGTCCCGCGGACGAGCCGGGCTTCCGCCTGGTGCGTCAGGAAGAGCCAGGCCGCACGGTGCGCTATTCGATCGAGAGCTACGCCGTGCAGGCTCGCCCCGAAGGCAGCCGTTACTAAGCCAGCCGGCACGTTGCCGGCCTTTCGCCGACCCTTTGCCGACCTTTACGGAGGACGCCATGTCCGCGCCAGAATCCCCCTCGCACCTGCGGCAGCCCGGCACGCTGGCGGACGTGCTTGCCAGCTCGGGCATCGCCGGCTTGCTGGACCAGCTCGACCGCGAACTGATCGGCCTGGCCCCGGTGAAATCGCGTATCCGCGATATCGCGGCGCTGCTGCTGGTTGACAAGCTGCGGGCGGCGCGCGGGTTCAGCGCCGGCGCGCCCAGCTTGCACATGTGCTTCACCGGGAACCCCGGCACCGGCAAGACCACCGTGGCCATGCGCATGGCGCAGATACTTCATCAGCTGGGCTATGTGCGCCGGGGGCACCTGGTGGCGGTCACGCGCGACGACCTGGTCGGCCAGTACATCGGCCATACCGCGCCCAAGACCAAGGAAATCCTGAAGAAGGCGATGGGTGGCGTGCTGTTTATCGACGAGGCTTATTACCTCTACCGGCCCGAGAACGAGCGCGACTACGGCCAGGAGGCCATCGAGATCCTGCTGCAGGTGATGGAGAACAACCGGGACGACCTGGTGGTGATCCTGGCCGGCTACAAGGACCGCATGGACCGGTTCTTCGAATCCAATCCGGGCATGTCCTCGCGCATTGCCCATCACATCGATTTTCCCGACTACCAGGTCGACGAACTGGGCCAGATCGCCAACCTGATGCTGGATGCGATGCACTACCGCTTCGACGAGCAGAGCCGCCGCGTCTTTTCCGACTACCTGGTACGCCGCATGGCGCAGCCGCACTTTGCCAATGCCCGCAGCGTGCGCAACGCGCTCGACCGCGCGCGGCTGCGGCACGCTTCGCGCCTGCTGCGCGACCCCGGCGCGGTCGCCGATGACCTGGCGCTGACCACCATTACCGCCCCCGATCTGCTCGCCAGCCGCGTGTTCGCGCCGGCACCCGACAAGGAGTGAGCCATGCAAGCCCTGATCTTCGATGTCGATGGCACCCTGGCCGATACCGAGTCCGCCCATCTCCATGCCTTCAATGCGGCGTTTGCCGAAGTCGGTCTCGACTGGTGCTGGGATACGGCGCTCTACACACGCCTGCTCAAGGTGGCCGGCGGCAAAGAGCGACTGCTGCACTACTGGCGCATGGTGGACCCAGAGGAAGCGCGCGGCAGCAAGGTGGCTGAAACCATCGCGGCGGTGCACGCCATCAAGTCCCGCCACTATGCCGAGCGCGTTGGCGGCGGCGCGCTGCTGCTGCGCCCCGGTATTTTGCGGCTGATCGAGGAAGCCGGCCAATCCAGCACGCCCATCGCAATCGCCACCACCACCACGCCGGGCAACCTCGATGCGTTGCTGCGCGCGCCATTGGGCGCGGGCTGGCGCCAGCGCTTTGCCGCCATCTGCGACGCCGGCACCACCGCGGTGAAGAAGCCCGCGCCGGATGTCTACCTGGCGGTGCTGGCGCGGCTTGGCCTGGAAGCGGCCGATTGCCTGGCGCTGGAGGATTCCGAGAATGGCCTGCGCGCCGCGCAGGCGGCCGGCATTCCCGTCGTGATCACGCCAACCGCCTATACCGCGCAGGAACGCTTCGACGGCGCGCTGCTGGTGCTGCCGCATCTTGGCGATCCCGCGGAGCCAATGCCGCAGCACCTGCCTGGCGCGGACCACCGCTGGGCCGATCTGGCCGCGCTGCGCCGCTGGCATCGCGGCACCTTGTTCGAGGCCGCCTGATATGCGTACCCATGACCATGAAGGCGGCAATAGCCGCACGATTCGCCTCGCGCCCTCGATCCTGTCCGCCGATTTCGCGCGGCTGGGCGAGGAAGTGCGCGCGATCGAGGCGGCGGGTGCGGACCTGGTGCATTTCGACGTGATGGACAACCACTACGTGCCCAACCTGACCATCGGCCCCCTGGTGTGCGAGGCGATCCGCCCGCATGTCTCCATCCCCATCGACGTGCACCTGATGGTGGAGCCGGTCGATGCGCTGATCCCGATGTTCGCCAAGGCTGGCGCCTCGATCATCACCTTTCATCCGGAAGCGAGCCGCCATGTCGACCGCACTATCGGGCTGATTCGCGAGCACGGCTGCAAGGCCGGCCTGGTATTCAATCCGGCCACGCCGCTGGACTACCTGGCCCACACGCTGGACAAGCTCGACATGGTGTTGCTGATGAGCGTGAATCCGGGCTTCGGTGGGCAAAAGTTCATTCCAGGCACGCTCGCCAAGCTGCGCGAGGCGCGTGCCCGCATCGACCGGCACGTTGAGGGCGGCGGCCAGCCCGTCTGGCTGGAGATCGACGGCGGCGTGAAGGGCGACAACATTGCCGAGATCGTTCGTGCGGGCGCGGATACGTTCGTCGCCGGCAGCGCGGTATTCGGCGCGCCGGATCCGGACGGCGGCTACCGCGCCGTTCTTCGGCGTTTGCGAGAGGCGGCGCTGGCCTAGCGCCGCGCTCCGGCACGCAAAGCAAAGACAGATAAAAAGAGGAGACCTGCCATGCCACAGCAAAACCACCCACACCGAATGACCTTGACGCAATTCCTGATCGAGGAGCGCCGCCGCTATCCGCAGGCCAGCGGCGGCTTCAACGGCCTGATACTCAACGTCGCCATGGCCTGCAAGGAAATCGCACGCGCCGTCGCGCTTGGCGCGCTAGGCGGCCTGCATGGCAGCGCCGACGGCGCCGTCAACGTACAGGGCGAGACGCAGCAAAAGCTCGATGTGCTAAGCAATGCTGCCTTCCTGCGCGTCAACGAGTGGGGCGGCTACCTGGCCGGCATGGCGTCGGAGGAAATGGAGGCGCCTTACCAGATCCCGTCGCAATATCCGCGCGGCAAGTACCTGCTGGTGTTCGATCCGCTCGATGGCTCATCCAATATCGATGTCAACGTCTCGGTGGGCAGCATTTTCTCCGTGCTGCGCGCACCGCAGGGCGTGGATGCGGTGGCCGACCAGCATTTCCTGCAACCCGGCACGGCCCAGGTCGCGGCCGGCTACGCCATCTATGGTCCCACCACCATGCTGGTGCTCACCGTGGGCAATGGCGTCAACGGCTTCACGCTGGATCCCAACCTCGGTGAATTCTTCCTCACCCACGCCAACCTGATGGTGCCGCCGGACACGCACGAGTTTGCCATCAACACCTCCAACAGCCGCTTCTGGGAGGCGCCGGTGCGGCAGTACATTGCCGAGTGCGTGGCGGGCAAGACCGGGCCGCGCGGCAAGGATTTCAATATGCGCTGGATTGCCTCGATGGTGGCCGAAGCGCACCGCATCCTGATGCGCGGCGGCGTCTTCATGTATCCACGCGACAGCAAGGACCCGGCCAAGGCCGGTCGCCTGCGCCTGCTGTACGAGGCCAACCCCATCGCCTTCCTGATGGAGCAGGCCGGCGGGCGCGCCAGCACCGGCCGGCAGCCGTTGATGTCGGTCCAGCCGGGCGCGCTGCACCAGCGCATCGGCGTGGTCTTCGGCTCGCGCAACGAGGTGGAACGGATCGAGCGCTATCACAGCGATCCGCCCGGCGCCGAGCTTCCTAATCCCCTGTTCAACGAACGCAGCCTGTTCCGCGTCCCCGCCTGAGGTGCATGGTCATGTCCGAACGCTATCCCATCATCGCCATTACCGGCTCCTCCGGCGCCGGCACCACCTCCGTCACCCGCACCTTCGAGAACATCTTCCGCCGCGAAGACGTGAAATCCGTGGTGATCGAGGGCGACAGTTTCCACCGCTACAACCGCGCCGAGATGAAGGTCCGGATGACCGAGGCGGAGCAGAGCGGCAATATGAACTTCAGCCACTTTGGCCCCGGCACCAATCTCTTTGGCGAGCTGGAAAACCTGTTCCGCACCTATGCCGAGTCCGGCACCGGCATGCGGCGACGCTACCTGCACAACGCCGACGAGGCCGCCGCCTTCCAGCAGGAGCCCGGCACCTTTACCGCCTGGGAGCCGCTGCCGGAGGACGCCGAGCTGCTGTTCTACGAGGGCCTGCACGGCGGTGTGGTGACTGATGAGGTCAACGTGGCCCGCTATCCCGACCTGCTGATCGGCGTGGTGCCAGTGATCAACCTGGAATGGATCCAGAAGCTGTGGCGCGACCAGAAGCAGCGTGGCTACTCGAGCGAGGCGGTGACCGACACCATCCTGCGGCGCATGCCGGACTACGTCAATTACATCTGCCCGCAGTTCTCGCGCACCCACGTGAATTTCCAGCGCGTGCCGTGCGTGGATACCTCCAACCCGTTTATCGCCCGCGAGATTCCGGCGCCGGACGAAAGCATGGTGGTGATCCGCTTCGCCAACCCTAAGGGCATCGACTTCCAATACCTGCTGAGCATGGTGCATGACTCCTTCATGTCGCGCGCCAATACCATCGTGGTGCCCGGCGGCAAGATGGAGTTGGCCATGCAGTTGATCTTCACCCCCTTTGTGCTGCGCATGATGGAGCGCCGCAAGCGCGCCGACTTGTGAGAACCCGACCATGAACGCACCAGAACGTATCGATTCGGCGGCGCGCTGCGCCAACGCACTGCGCTTTCTCGCAGCCGACGCGGTGGAGCAGGCCAGGTCTGGCCATCCGGGCGCGCCCATGGGCATGGCCGAGATGGCCGAAGTGCTGTGGCGGCATCACCTGCGCCATAACCCCGCCAACCCGGCATGGCCCGACCGCGACCGCTTCGTGCTCTCCAACGGCCATGCTTCCATGCTGCTGTATGGGTTGCTCCACCTGAGCGGCTACGCGCTGCCGATGGCGCAGCTGCGCCAGTTTCGCCAGTTGCATTCGGCCACGCCGGGGCATCCGGAAGTCGGCCACACACCGGGCATTGAGACCACCACCGGCCCGCTCGGGCAGGGTCTGGCCAACGCGGTTGGCATGGCGCTGTCGGAGAAGTTGCTGGCCGTCCATTTCAATCGGGCTGGCCATACCATCGTCGATCATCACACATATGTGTTCCTTGGTGACGGCTGTTTGATGGAGGGCATCAGCCACGAGGCCTGCTCGCTGGCGGGCACGCTTAAGCTCGGCAAGCTGATCTGCCTTTACGACGATAACGGCATCTCCATCGACGGCGACGTGTCGGGCTGGTTTGCCGACGATACGCCGCGGCGCTTTGAAGCCTATGGCTGGCATGTGATTCCGAACGTCGACGGCCACGATGCGCATGCCATCGATGCTGCCGTCCGCCAGGCCAAGGCGCAGGGCGAGCGGCCCACGCTGATCTGCTGCAAGACGGTGATCGGCAAGGGCGCGCCGGCCAAGGCCGGCGGGCACGACGTGCATGGCGCGCCGCTGGGCGCGCAGGAGATCGCCGCCATGCGCGAAACGCTCGCCTGGGACGCCGAACCGTTCACGGTGCCGCCCGACGTGGCTGCCGCCTGGGACGCGCGTGCGCTGGGCGCCGAGCGCGAGGCAGACTGGAACGCACGCTTCGCCTGGTACAGCACGGCGTATCCGGAGCTGGCCGCGGAGTTCCTGCGCCGCGATCAGGGCAGGTTGCCGGAAGGATTCGAAGCCGGGTTGATGGCCTTGCTGGAGACGCCATCGGCCCTGCACGGCAAGATCGCCACGCGCAAGGCATCGCAGCTCACGCTGGAAGCGCTGACCGCCGCCTTGCCCGAACTGCTGGGCGGCTCGGCCGACCTGACCGGCTCCAACCTGACCGACGTGAAATCCTCCATCTGGGTCAACCATGCCGGCCAGGGCAACTACGTCAGCTACGGCGTGCGCGAGTTCGGCATGGCGGCGGTGATGAACGGCATGGCCCTGCACGGCGGGCTGATTCCGTACGGTGGCACGTTCATGGTGTTTTCCGACTACGCCCGGAACGCCATCCGCATGGCCGCGCTGATGCGGCAACGCGTGATCCATGTGCTCACCCATGATTCGATCGGTCTGGGCGAGGACGGTCCCACCCACCAGCCGGTCGAGCACGCGGCCAGCTTGCGGCTGATCCCGAACAACCAGGTCTGGCGCCCTTGCGACGGCGTGGAAACCGCGCTCGCCTGGCTGGATGCGGTGCAGCGCGGCGACGGGCCGACCTGCCTGCTGCTGTCGCGCCAGGCGCTGACGCCGTTCGCGCGCGATGGCGGGCAACTTGCCGGCATTCGGCGCGGCGGCTATGTGCTGCAAGACGCGGAGGCGCCGCAGGCGGTGCTGATCGCCACCGGTTCGGAAGTGGAGATTGCGGTGCGTGCCGCTGCCCACCTGGCCGAAGAAGGGATCCGCGCGCGCGTGGTGTCGATGCCCTGCGTGGAGCGCTTCCATGCGCAGGACGCGGCCTACCGGGAAGCGGTGCTGCCGGCCGGTGTGCCACGCATCAGCGTGGAAGCCGGCGTCACCTGGTTCTGGCGCGCGGTGGTGGGCGAGCAGGGCGCCACTGTGGGAATCGATACCTTCGGTGCCTCGGCACCGGCCGAAGCGCTGTACCAGCACTTTGGCCTGACGCCGGCCCGGGTCGCGGACGCGGCGCGCGCGCTGCTGGGGAGGCCGTGATGCGCAGCGCACCGGACACGCCTTGCGCCGCGGTGCTGATCGACCTCGACGGCACCCTGGTCGATACCGCGCACGACATTGTGGAGGCCGCCAACCGCATGCTGGACGAGCTGGGCCGCGCGCCATTGCCCTTCGACACCATCAGCGGCTTTATCGGCAAGGGCGTGCCCAACCTGGTGCGGCGCGTGCTGGAGACCGCGGGAGTCGGGCAGGGCGGGGCGGAGTCCGCCGAGGCGCTGTTCCACCGCCACTATGCCGAAGTCAACGGACACCTGGGCCGCGTCTTCCCCGGCGTGCAGGCCGGACTGGCGGCATTGCAGCGCCAGGGCTGCCGGCTCGCGTGCGTGACCAACAAGCCCAGGGCGCTGGCGGCGCCGCTGCTGGCCATGACCGGCCTGGCCAGGTACCTGGAGGTCCTGGTCGGCGGCGACTCGATCGCGCAGATGAAGCCGGACCCCGAGCCGCTGCGCCATGCGTGCCGGCTGCTGCAGGCCGAGGCCGCGCACAGCGTGCTGGTGGGCGACTCGGCGGTGGACGTGGCGGCGGCGCGCGCCGCAGGCATGCCGGTCTTCCTGGTGCGCTACGGCTATGCCGGGCCCGGCGGCGTTGCCGCGCTGGGTGCCGACGCGGTGATCGACTCGCTGGAGGACCTGCCGGCGCTGCTCGCACCCGCGCGCCGGATACGGGCTTGAACCGGACAGGGCGAGGGGAGCGAACAGGCAGTCAGTCAACCTCGTTCAGAAGTCCGATGAACCAGTTATGAACCACTTTTGAACCACTTTTGAACCACACAAAACAACCATACGGAGACAGGGAGCCATGAGCATCAAGGTTGCCATCAACGGCTACGGCCGCATTGGCCGCAACGTGCTGCGCGCGCACTACGAAAGCGGCAAGCACCATGACATCGAGGCCGGCAAGGGCCGCGACGGGATCCGCGTGCTGGCCCAGCGCAATCCGGCTTCGTCCAGCTTCGACGCGACCCTGACCAAGGTCTCCGGCGCGCTGGTCAAGGTTTGCAGCTGGTACGACAACGAATGGGGCTTCTCCAAGCACATGCTGGATACCGCGGTGGCGTTCGCCAGCGCCCACTAGGAGCCGTGCCATGCCGACCATCGGGGCAGTACACACGCTAGCGGCGCTGCTGGCCAGCGGCGAAGTCGCCGGCAAGCGCGTCTTTATCCGCGCGGACCTCAATGTGCCGCGGGATGCCGCCGGGGACATCACCGACGACACCCGCATCCGCGCCTCGGTGCCTGCCATCGAAGCCTGCCTGCAAGCCGGCGCGGCGGTCATGGTGACCTCGCACCTGGGGCGGCCCGTGGAGGGCGAGCCGGATCCGCGCCACAGCCTGGCGCCGGTGCGCCGCCGCCTTTCTGCGCTGCTGGGGCGCGAGGTGCCGTTGCTGGCCGGCTGGGTCAACGGCGGCTTCGACGTTCCTCCGGGCCATGTGGTGCTGCTGGAGAACTGCCGCGAGAACAAGGGCGAGAAGTCCAACAGCGATGAACTCGCGCAGAAGATGGCCAGGCTGTGCGACATCTACATCAACGACGCCTTCGGCACGGCACACCGCGCCGAGGCGACCACCCACGGCATCGCCAAATACGCGCCGGTGGCCTGCGCGGGCCCGCTGCTGACCGCCGAGATCGAAGCGCTGGGCCGTGCGCTGGGCCAGCCGGCGCGTCCGCTGGTTGCCATCGTGGCGGGCTCCAAGGTATCGACCAAGCTCTCCATCCTGAAATCGCTGGCTGCCAAGGTCGACCAGCTTATCGTGGGTGGCGGCATCGCCAATACCTTCATGCTGGCGGCCGGCCTGAAGATCGGCGGCTCCCTGGCCGAGTCAGGCCTGGTGGCGCAGGCCCGCGCCATCATCGAGATGATGGCCGCGCGCGGTGCCGCGGTGACCATCCCCGTGGACGTGGTGTGCGCCAAGGCGTTGGGCGCCACCGCCGCCGCCACAGTGAAGCGCGCCGATGATGTGGCCGGCGACGACATGATCCTGGACCTCGGACCGGACACAGCAGCGCTACTGGCCGGGCAGCTCATGGCGGCCGGCACCATCGTTTGGAACGGGCCGGTGGGCGTGTTCGAGTTCGACCAGTTCGGAAACGGCACCAGGGTGCTGGCGCAAGCCATCGCCGCTTCGAAGGCGTTCTCGATTGCCGGTGGCGGCGACACGCTGGCCGCCATCGCCAAGTACGGCATTGCCGCGCAGGTTGGCTATATCTCGACCGGTGGCGGCGCCTTCCTGGAATTCCTGGAGGGCAGGAAGCTGCCGGCCTTCGATGTGTTGGAGCAGCGTGCCGCAGCGTGAGGCGCGTCCGCTCTGGATTGCCGATCCTAGCGAATCTGAGTCAACGAATCTGAGTCAACGAGTCTGAGTAAACTTAAGGAGTTGCATCATGTCACTCGTATCCCTGCGCCAGTTGCTGGACCACGCGGGAGAGTTCGGCTACGGCGTGCCGGCTTTCAACGTCAATAACCTCGAGCAGATCCACGCCATCATGGAAGCCGCCGAAGAGACCGGCAGCCCAGTCATCCTGCAGGCCTCGGCCGGCGCGCGCAAGTATGCCGGCGAGGCCTACCTGCGCCATATGGTGCAGGCCGCGGCGGAGACGCATCCGGATATTCCCATCGTGCTGCACCAGGATCACGGCTCCAGCCCGGCGGTGTGCCAGGCCTCGATCCGCTCGGGCTTTACCAGCGTGATGATGGACGGTTCGCTGCGCGAAGACATGAAGACGCCGTCGGACTACGGCTACAACGTCGACGTGACCCGCCGCGTCTGCGAGATGGCGCATGCCGTAGGGGTATCGGTCGAGGGCGAACTGGGCTGCCTGGGCTCGCTCGAAACCGGGCAAGCCGGCGAGGAGGATGGCGTCGGCGCCGCTGGCATCCTGTCGCACGACATGATGTTGACCGACCCGGACCAGGCGCGCGACTTCGTCGCCCGCACTGGCGTGGATGCGCTGGCCATTGCCATCGGCACCAGCCACGGCGCCTACAAGTTCTCGCGCAAGCCGACCGGCGACATCCTGGCGATGGACCGCATCCGCGAGATCCATCAGAAGATTCCCAGCACCCACCTGGTCATGCATGGTTCCAGCTCGGTGCCGCAGGAGTGGCTGGAGATCATTCGCCAGTACGGTGGCGAGATCAAGGAAACCTATGGCGTGCCGGTCGAGGAAATCCTGCGCGGCATCAAGACCGGCGTGCGCAAGGTGAATATCGATACCGATATCCGCCTGGCCATGACCGGCGCCATCCGCAAGTCCCTCGCCGACGACCGCAGCGAGTTCGATCCGCGCAAGGCACTGCTGGCGGCCAAGAAGGGCGCCAAGGGCGTGGTACGCCTGCGCTTCGAGGCGTTCGGCTGTGCCGGGCAGGCGGCGAGGATCAAGCCGGTACCGCTGGAGAAGATGGTGCCGCGCTACCGCTAGGCGAGGCGAGCAGTCCCGCGTGCCCGGCAAAGCGCCAGACCGTCCCCGCACTATGGAGCGCGGGCGCGGTCTGGCGCTTTATCTCTTTGCGCGGATCGAAGCGCGGCGCGGGACAGCTTGTGTGCCATGCCTGTCGCAGACTGTCACCATGGCGCAAGTGCCGGCACCCCGTTATTGGCCGCGCCGTGCTGGCACGGAACGTGAGTGTGCCAAGGCGGATTCTGCAGCCTTGGAGTGGCTATGTGGGTAGTAAAACTCGGCGGCAGCCTCGGCCGCGACCCGTTGTTGCGCGAGTGGTTGCAGGAGTTGAGCGAACTCGGCGGCGGCCGCATCGTGGTGGTGCCGGGCGGCGGCGGCTTCGCGGAGCAGGTTCGCGAGCACCGGGCGCAGTGGGCATTCGACCATGTGGTGGCGCACAATATGGCGGTGCTGGCCATGGCCCAGTATGGGCTGATGATGCAGGGCATGTGCCCCGGCATGTCGCTGGCGGTGCACGAGAAAGACATTCAGGGCGTGCTGCGCAACGCCGGCGTGGCGGTGTGGGCGCCGTTTTCGCTGTTGCGCGAGCAGGCCGACGAGATGACGCACCCGGGCGTCGGTTCGGACAGCATGGCCGCGTGGCTGTCGAACCGCCTCAACGCCGAGATGCTGCTGCTGGTCAAATCCACGCCGGCCGATGCCGGCCAGGCGGTGGAGCAATATGCCGCGCAAGGGCTGGTGGACCGGCGCTTCGCGCATTTCACGCACGGCGCGCCATATCCTATCGAATTTCTGCACAAGAGCGAACTGGCACGCATGCGCGAACTGCTGCTGCATCCGGCAGCCGGATGCAGCTACTAGCTACGGTGTGCAATGCTTGATGCGCAGGCCGGCCGAGGTCGGCCTGCGCATGTCCGCCGATCAGCTATGCGCCGCGAATGGATGTGCCGAACTCTGCTTCTTCGCTACCACTTCGGCGGCGCTCGGCCAGCCCCCCACGGCGCGCTGGATGGCTTCGCGCGTGGCCTGGTAGTTGTAGTCCTGGATCTTGGTGTCGTCCTCGGCCTGCCAGTGGATGAACACGCCCACGCTGATAAACAAGTCGTCGGCTTCGGCGGCGGGAATGGTGCCGTCTTCCACGCTATCGGCCACCGCCATTGCAACGCCGCGCTGGGCCGGGCCGAACATCTGCACGGCCTGCTTGGCGCCCTTGATGGTGACCTTGTTGAATAGCACGGTATTGGGCTTGGCCTGCAGGTTCGGCGCCACCACGGCGAGCAAGGAGGTGAAGCCGTCCTTGTTGTTGGTCAGCGCGTTGCAGAAGGCGGTCTCCGCAGCCGAGCCGCGCGGCCCAAGGATCAGGTCGATATGCGCGACCTCGTTGCCGTCGCCGACCAGCGATTCTCCAACACGAACACGATCAATTTTTGCCATTTGCGAGTCTCCCGGATAGAGGATGTTCAGGAAAAGAAAAGAAGGCGCAATGTGTCCCCCCGGGCTTTACCTAACACGTTCCATGCCAAGCCGCGGCGCGGCGCGAAAGGCGGGTCGGCAGGACAGAGCCCAAGGGCGATAGGGGCTGCGGTCATTGCGCTGGCGGCGGTGAGAGCGGCGCAGATGGATGGCCGCCGCGCAGGCGTCTGTGCCAGACGCGTGCCTGATGGGTGACACTCTGTGCGAACGGCAAATCGTGCTTGCACATGCGGCGTGAGAGGCAGAAGCGGGTCGAGACGGAGAGTGCTTACGCACCTGGCAGGCGCGCAAGCTTCCGTGCAGCAGCACTTGGGGATCCGACGGTCGGGTTGGGAGCCCGGCTGGGGCTGGCTAAGCGTGCTGGTGCAGGCTGTGAGGGCCGCCGGCAAGCGCCGTGGGGATGCCGCTGGTGCGGCGGAGTTCATCGTTGCGCGCCTTCAGCAAGGACTGGATCTGCTCGCAGCGCCGGTGCAGCTCGACTTCGGTTGCGGCCTGCGTCAGGCCGGTGGCGGAGACCGAGCAGAAGGGGTGGCCGGCAGCCACATAGCTGCCGGGAACGGGAATGTCGTGGCACCAGCCAGTGCGCATCAGCGCGGCAGTGAGCCTGGCGTTGATCTGCGCGGGGTCTTGCGCGAAGACCAGCTGGAAGCCGCGCACGCCGGCCCGCCGCGCCACCGGTAGCTCGGGCGTCTCGCCGCGGCAGGCCTGCAGGTGCGCGTGCATCAGGCCGAGCGGATAGGCATCGGCATAGAGCGCCATGCTGGCCGGCGGCCGCGGGTTGACTTCGAGCACCATGATGTCCGGCGCCTCGAACAGGAAGTCGATGCTGTTCAGGCCGACCAGGCTGGTTTCGCGCGCGACGCAGTGGATGATCTCGACGAGGCGCGCGGTGGTGCTTGCCGGCAGCATCGCCGGGCCGGCAGCGCCGTGGAACAGATAGGGGCAGTCGTGGTGTGAGCCGATGCGCTGCAGGCTGATGCCGACTAGCTGAACGCCGCGGCGGTGAGCAACAAATAGCGCGGACATCGGCAGGCCGGGGCTTTGCCGCTGGAAATACCGGGTGGCTTGGGCGGCGTCTGCAGCGCAGGCATCCGTGCCGGCCAGCTGGCGGATATGCCAGCCGCCGGTGCCGCCGACAGCTTTGCACAGCCAGCCTGCCGGATCGCGCGGCATCTCCATGGTGGTTTCCGGATGCGGAATGCCGAGCGCGGCCAGCAGCCGGAAGAAGGCGCTGGGCTGCTTGACGCCGCGCACAGTGGCGGCGCTGTTGCCGAGCAGCGGCACCAGCGCGTGGCCGGCTTCGAGCAACTCGGGCAGTTGTTCGAAGCCGCTGCCGGCAACCCAGCCAAACGGATGCTCCGTGTCGCGCAGCCGGCGCAGCGCGGCGAGCACGTGCTCGCCGTCGACCGCCATCGACCCGGTGGCGCCGATCGGCTCCCAGCGCGCCGCGACATGCCGCGTGTCGGCATCGCCGAACAGGTCCAGGGCGGCCACGCGCAAGCCGGCTTGCGCTGCGGACTCGGCCATCATCCGCGATGACAGGGCGGCGACGATGAGGGTCTGGGAGGGCATGGTGGGCCAGGGTAGATCGGAGCGCATTCCGCGGGCGGGCTTCGGCATCTCGGCTGCGATGCTGGCGTCGAAGAGGCGCTCGCATTCGCTACAAAAGCAATCGGCATACCAAGCGAGCCACGCACGTGGGATCGGGGGCGAATCGGGCCTTTTGCAAGCGGCAAGGCCTTGCACTGTCACGGTCTTTGTTCTGCTTTTCACACAGGCTGTCACGCGTCCGGGGGCGCTATTGGACAACGGCGTGATCAGTGGGATGGGTAACGGGTACGAGGGGGCTGCCAGCCCCCTCGGTGCGGCACGCGCAGGGCGGCGACGCTACGACTGCTCGGATGTTTCGGCCTGCGCCAGGTTGATATGCAGCCGATGTATCTTGCGGTACAGCGTGTTCCGGCTGATGGAGAGCGAGCGGGCTACAGTGCTGACGTTCCAGCGGTGCTTGTGGAGCAGGCCGAGGATGGTGTCGCGTTCGTTGAGCTGGATGGCATTGAACTGCGCCAGCGCCTTGGCCTCATCGTCTGGCATTTCGGGCTGTGCCGCCATGGCCGGCTCGCGGGGCGCGCCGGCTTCTCCCGCGCCTTGCACAATTTCCGCCGGCAGGTGCTGGCAAGCGATGGTTTCGCCGTCGCACAGTGCCAGGGCGGTGCGCAGCACGTGGCGCAACTGCCGGAGATTGCCGGGCCAGGGGTAGCGCAGCAGTGCTTGCACGGCGTCCGGCGACAGCGTCGGTGCCTGGTCCGGCTCCGCCTCCTCGGCGAGGATGTGTTGCATCAGCGTGAGCCGGTCGGTGCGCTCGCGCAGCGGCGGCAGGCGCAACTCGATGCCGTTGAGCCGGTAGAACAGGTCTTCGCGGAACTGGCCGCTCTGCACCAGTCCGGCCAGGTTGCGGTGACTTGCGCTGACCAGCTGGAAGTCGACCTTGACCACCGTCTCCGAGCCGAGCGGCGAGACCTGGCGTTCTTCCAGCACGCGCAGCAGACGGGACTGTAATGTCATGGGCATGTCGCCGATCTCGTCCAGGAACAGCGTACCGCCGTTGGCCTGGATGATCTTGCCGCGCCGGCCTTCGCGCTGGGCGCCGGTAAACGCGCCGGCGCGGTAGCCGAACAATTCGCTTTCGATCAGGTTCTCCGGCAGCGAAGCACAGTTGATGGCGACAAAGGCGCGCTCGCGCGCCGGGCTCATCTGGTGCAGGGCATTGGCGAAGACCTCCTTGCCGCTGCCGGTCTCCCCGTGCAGCAGGATGGGGATGCGCCGGGTGATCACGCGCTGCGCCAGCCGGACCTGTGCTTCCATCTGCGGGTCGCCAAAGGCCAGCCTGGTGGACGGTGCCACCGTGGCCGGGTCGCGCGGGACGGCCGCCAGGGGGGCCTCGCTGGCCGCTCGCGGCGCAGCTTGGGCGCTGGCCGCTCTCGCGCCGCCACCGGTGCCGAGGTTCGGCTGCTGGGCCACCATGAAGAAGCGGTTCGACGCGCTCGCGCGATAGACCGGCACCGGATGGAAGGAGTTGCGCGCGCACCGCGCCAGGATCTCGTCGAGCGAGGTCTTGAACAATTCGTCGATCTGTTTGCCGAGCAGGGCGGACAGCGAGCGAAAATCCAGCTGAAACAGCGCGCTGCGATTGGCTGCCAGCACCCTTCCGCTGTCGTCGACCGCGAGCTTGCCTTCGTGCAGGGTGTTGACGAGTTCGGGGCGGCTGTGGAAATGGATCTGGTGTGCGTGCTTGAAACGCTCATCCATCAACCGGTTTTCAATCATCTGGCGGGACATGCCCACCAGCACCAGAGAATGCTGCTGCAGCAACGGCGAGCGGCTGGTGACATCGAGCACGGCGGTCAGTTCGCCACGGTCGTTGAAGATCGGCGAGGCCGAGCACGTCAGCGAGGTGTACTGCGCGAAATAGTGTTCATTCTGACGCACCGCGACCGGCTCGGCTTCGATCAGGCAAGTGCCCATGCCGTTGGTACCGGCCTCGCGCTCGCTCCAGACCGCACCGGTGCGGAAGCCCAGGGGCTCCACGTCCTGCGAGAACCCGACCGACGACACCATATGCACGATGACACCATCCACATCGGTCAGCACCACGGCCAGCTCGGGATCGGCGAGCTGCTGGTAGAGCGTGGTCATCTCCAGCTTGGCGCAGGCAATCAGGTCGCTCATGCGGTCGCGCCGCTCATTGAACTCCGGCTGGGTCAGGATCGGAGGCAGGCGCTGCTGCGCAGGGTCGAGCTGGAAGTCCCGCAGGCAGCGCGCCCAGGAGCGTGTCACCACGGAGCTGTTCTGCGTGCCGCACAACTGTCCATTGACGACATTGAGAATCTGCGCGACATGGTGACTGGCGGACTGAAGTGTTGTCACCGAGCTCCTCCTTTAGCCTGCGGGCTCTTTTGTGCGGTGCAATCTGGCGTGGCGCGAACTGTTGCGATGCCATAGCCGCAGTGCAATCGCTGCGATGCAATAAGGAAACCGGCGCCTGTAGTTCTGCTGATGGAAGCCGATCTTTTGTCAAGAGGTGACACTATAGGCCGGACTTCCGATCGCATCAACGGGGCGGAAACCCTCAGATGCCCCGGCTGCGCCGAATTCAGCGCGCAGCGCGCGTCGCCAACGAAACGCCGCAGGCGCGCAGCGCATCGTCCTGGACGCCGCGATAGCGTTTGGCTGCGTGCTTGCCGTATTCCGGATCGCGGAATATCGCGCCCCCTTCGCCGCCGAGCGTGGCGTACTTTGCGAAGGTAGACGATTCGACATACTCGTCGTATGGCAGCTGCGCCGCGATCCGGTCGATCGCGCACGAACACTTGTGCAGATACACGTAGGCACCGCCGTTCCTTGCCATGCACTCGCCCACATATTCGACGCGGGCGGTGGTGGGGTAGTTGTTGGCGGGCAGGTCTTGTGCGGTTTGCGCGGCGACAGGAACCACGGTCAAAGCCGCTAGCACGCAGGCGAGCTGCCGGAGGCCGAAGATGGAGGGCTGCATGTGGGGGTCTCCTCGTTATGTGCGCTTTCTTTGCAACGTCTTGTGCAATCTTGTCCCAATAACGATGCAAGTCGCGCGCCATCCCGCCACGGCGGCACGCGAACCCGCTATGCCGCCTTTCTGGTCCAGTTCTGACACATATTGTCCCGGCCTCGCGCCTCAGCCTGGAACGAATGCGAGCGCATTGCACCGGCCGGGCCACGCAGCGCGAATGCCCGCCTGGGACGAAGCGTTCAAGACCAACCGCACACTCGCATCGCAAGCGGCGACCGCGCGGCTCGGGCATGGATCGTGCAGAAGCCTGCGCGGCACCTTTCCGACGGCTGCCAGGTTCGCAACCCGCGCAATCAGTTTCAGTTGAAGAGCCAGAGGCGGCGCGCAGGAAGCGGGATCCAGACTTTGTCACGTAAAGAAAGACGGAGGAGACATGAAATTCCGGACCATGATGGTGGGGATGGCGATGCTTGCCACAACCACCGCGTCATTTACCGTACGCGCGGATGCCGAGCTGGACAAGCTGGTGGCCAATCCGGCTAACTGGGCAGCGCAGGCTGGCGACTATGCCAACCATCGCTACAGCGAGCTCAAGCAAGTCAACGCCGGCAACGTGAAAAACCTGCAGGTCGCGTGGACGGTGTCCACCGGCGTGCTGCGAGGCCACGAAGGCTCGCCGCTGGTGATCGGCGACACGATGTTCATCCACTCGCCGTTTCCGAACAAGGTGATCGCGATCAACCTGAAGGACCAGTCCTTCAAGTGGAAGTACGAGCCCAAGCAGGAAAACAACGTGGTGCCGGTGATGTGCTGCGACACCGTCAACCGCGGCCTGGCCTACGGCGACGGCAAGATCCTGCTGCAGCAGGCCGACACCACCCTGGTGGCGCTCGATGCCAAGACCGGCAAGGTCATGTGGACCGTCAAGAATGGCGATCCCAAGGTGGGCGAGACCAATACCAACGCCCCGCACGTCTTCAGGGACAAGGTCATCACCGGCATCTCCGGCGGCGAGTTCGGCGTGCGCGGCCGCCTGCTCGCCTATGACCTGAAGACCGGCAAGAAAATCTGGACCGCTTTTAGCACCGGTCCCGACAACGAGCTGCTGTTCGATCCCGCCACCACCATGACCTGGACCGACGGCAAGATGGCGCCGGTCGGCAAGGACTCCTCGGTCAAGACCTGGAAGGGCGACCAGTGGAAGCTGGGCGGTGGCACCACCTGGGGCTGGTATGCCTACGATCCCAAGCTGAACCTGGTCTACTATGGCAGCGGCAATCCGGGCACGTGGAATCCGGCGCAGCGTCCCGGCGACAACAAGTGGTCGATGACGCTGTTCGCGCGGGACCTGGATACCGGCAAGGCCAAGTGGGTCTACCAGATGACGCCGCACGACGAGTGGGACTACGACGGTGTCAACGAGAACGTGCTGGCCGACCTGAACATCAAGGGCAAGAAGGTACCCACGCTGGTGCACCTGGACCGCAACGGTTTCGGCTACACGCTCAATCGCGAGACCGGCGAACTGCTGGTGGCGGAGAAATACGACCCGACCATCAACTGGGCATCCAAGATCGACATGAAGAGCGGGCGCCCGGTCGTCAATGCCAAGTACTCGCCCGCCACCACGGGCCCGGATGTCAACGTCAAGGGCATCTGCCCGTCGGCGCTCGGCACCAAGGACCAGCAGCCGATGAGCTACGACCGCAAGTCGGGCATTTTCCTGGTGCCGACCAACCACGTCTGCATGGACTATGAACCCTTCCAGGTCGAGTACACCGCGGGCCAGCCCTATGTGGGGGCGACCCTGTCGATGTACGCGACGCCGAAGAGCCATGGCGGCATGGGCAACTTCATTGCCTGGGATGCCGCTGCCGGCAAGATCCTGTGGTCCAAGCCGGAGCGCTTCTCGGTCTGGTCCGGCGCGCTGGCGACGGCGGGCGATATTGCCTTCTATGGCACGCTTGAGGGCTATGTGAAGGCCGTCAATATCAAGGACGGGAAGGAGCTGTGGAAGTTCAAGACCCCCTCCGGCATCATCGGCAACGTCTTCACTTATCAGTTCGAGGGCAAGCAGTACGTCGGCGTCTATTCGGGCATCGGTGGATGGGCCGGCATTGGCATGGCGGCCGGGCTGGAGAAGTCGAACGAAGGCCTGGGCGCGGTAGGCGGCTACAAGGATCTGGCGAAGTACACCGATCTCGGCGGCACGCTGTTCGTCTTCGCGCTGCCGACCACCTGATGCCAGGCTTCTCCATCCCCACGACACATAGTCTGGAATAAGTCAGTGAGGGGGCGGCCCGGCGCGGCCGCCTGCCTCGCGCCCCCACAAGGAGTGAAGAGATGTTCCGTTCCTCAATGGTGATTTTTGCCCTGCTGGCCTGCACCGTGTGCGACGCACAAAGCAAGAGCGACACGGCGCAATCCGCGGCGCCCTATAAGGTAGGCGAAGGCAACAAGGTGGACACCAATACCCTGCAAGGCTGGAAGACCTGGCGGGCCATGGCGTGCGAGCGCTGCCACGGCGCGCAGCAGGAGGGCATGGTCGGTCCCTCGCTGGTCGAGTCGCTGAAGAAGCTGTCGATGAACGATTTCCACAAGATCATGATGGAAGGCCGGATCGACAAAGGCATGCCGAATTTCGGCGGCTCCGACATGATGCAAAAGAACTGGCAGAACCTGTATGGCTATCTCAAGGGCCGCTCGGACGGCAAGATCCAGCCGGGCCATGTCTATCCGGCCGACAAATGATGACCGGGCCGGCGGACAGGAGTCGACGGATGCGCGATGCGAGACTGGCACTGATGGCAATGATGCTGGCGGGCACCCTGGCGGCCGTGCCCGCCGGGGCGCAGGCGCCGCCACCGGACAAGTTGTTGCGGGTCTGCGCCGACCCGAACAGCCTGCCGTCGTCGAACCAGCGCGGCGAAGGCTACGAGAATAGGATCGCCCAGGCCATGGCCAAGGACATGGGCAAGAAGGTGGCATACACCTTCTTCCCGCAGCGCATGGGCTTCGTGCGCAATACGCTGCGTGCCAAGGATCCCGACACCGGCGCCTGGAAATGCGATTTGATCGTCGGCGTGCCCAAGGACTACGAGCTGACGGCGAACACCCAGCCGTATATGCATTCAACCTATGCGCTGGTGTTTCGCCAGCGCGATGCACTGCGCGGGGTGGCCACGCCGGAGGACCTGCTGAAGCTGCCGCCCGAAATCCTGGGCAAGCTGCGCTTCGGCATCTTCTCGCGCGCGCCGTCGGTGGACTGGCTGCTGCGTAACAAGCTGTTCGAGCAGGCGGTGGTCTACCAGCAGCAGAGCGGCGATCCCGACGAAGTGCCGGGCGGCGTGGTCGAGCGCGATCTGCTGGCCGACAAGATCGACATCGCCATCCTGTGGGGACCCATTGCCGGCTACCTGGCCCGCCAGCATGCCGGCGCCGGCGAATGGGTGATGGTGCCGTTCCGGCCCGACCCGCAACTCAAGTTCGATTACGAGATCGCCATGGGCGTGCGCTTTGGCGAAAAGGCGTGGAAAGATGAAGTCGATCGCTGGATTGCCGGCAACCAGGAGAAGATCAATGCGATTCTCGCCAGCTACCGGATTCCCCTGGTGGACGACAAAGGCAATCCGGTCGCGGGCCCGTCCCCCAACCAGCGTTAGGCAGCGTGTTGTTGCTGCGCTGCTGTGCGGCATCACGGGTGCCGTGGCGGCGCCCGCCGGCGCCGCCGACGATCCCATCAAGCCGGCCGAGCAGTTGCTGTTCATGGCCGACCACTTGAAGACGGTGCGGGTTCCCGCCGATCTCATCTACCGCTTTGACAAGGGGGGCAGCCTGGTGCCGGCAGGCAGCGATGAGGTGCACGTCAGGTTGTCGCGCGGCGGCAAGGGCGTGAGCGCGGTCGTCAGCGATGCCTCCGGCACCATGCCATTCGCGGTCGAAGCGCCGCTGCGGGGCAATCCGGTCATCCTCTATTTCCTGGAGAAGGATATCGCCGAAATGCGCCAGCTGACCGGCGGCCAGCCGCGTTATTTCCAGAAGCGGATCCGGCTCGCGCTGGCGCAGGGCCCGGCCATCACCCCGGTGACGGCGGAGCTGGATGGCAAGCCGGTGCCGGCTCGGCAGATCGTGATCCAGCCCTACCTGGACGACCCCAACCACGTCCGCTTCGAGAACCTGGTCGGCAAGCGCTACACCTTCGTGCTGTCCGACCGCGTGCCCGGCCAGGTGCTGCTGCTCAAGAGCGAGGTGCCGGGCAAGGTGTCGGGAGAAACACCGGACCAGGCGCGGGACTTCGCGCGTCCGGTGCAAACCGAGACTTTGCGCTTTCGCGGCACCAAACCATGATGAATCGTGTGAATCGAATGCATGGGAAGCACGCAAGCGAGCGTCGCAGGTTCCTGCGGGCCGGACTGGGCGCGCTTGCCACGCCGTTGCTTGCCGGCATGACGGGCCGAGTCCCGGCCAGCACGGGCAGCATGGCCGACAGGTATCCGTCGCGGCCGATCACGCTCATCGTTCCCTGGCCGGCAGGCGGCGCGACCGACATCACGATGCGGATCCTCGCCGAACTGGCCAGCCCGACGCTTGGCCAGCCGATCGTGGTCGAGAACAAGCCCGGCGTAGGTGGCACCCTGGTGGGCCCCGCGCTGGCTGCGGCAAAGCCGGACGGCTACGTTATCGGCCAGTTGCCGTTGACGCTTTATCGCCTGCCGCACCAGCAGAAAACCAACTGGCAGCCACTGCGCGATATCCAGCCGGTGCTGATGATCTCGGGCGTTACCTTCGGCATCCTGGTCCCGGCCGACAGCCCACTGCGCAGCCTGGGCGACCTGCTTGACTGGGGCCGCGCACACCCGGGCGAACTGACGGTGGGTTCCACGGGGATAGGTACCACGGCGCATCTCGGCATGGAAGACGTTCTCTCGCGCAACGGCATCTCCTATGTGCATGTGCCGTATCGCGGCACTGCCGACCAGATGCTGGCGGTGGCCAATCATTCACTGATGGCCGGCGCCAATTCCACCGGCTTCGCGCCGTTCGTGGCGTCCGGGCAGCTGCGCCTGCTGGCGGTGTTCAGCGAGAAGCGTTCGGCGCGCTGGCCCGAGGTGCCGACCGTGAAGGAGCTTGGCTATCCGGATGCCGTCTATAACTCGCCGTATGGCATCGGCGTGCCGCATGGAACCGACCCGCGCATCGTCAAGCGCCTGCACGATGCGTTTCATCACGCGATGTTCCAGCCTCGTCATATCGCCGAGCTTGCCAAGTACGACCAGGAACTTACCTACCTGAACACGGCGCGATACCAGGCCTACCTGGAGCGGGCCTGGGTCAAGGAGCGTGAATTTGCCGAACGCCTTGGCCTCGGGATCAAGCAGGAGACCTCGTCATGATGCGTGCCCCGGAAGCGGTTTTATTCGCCGATGCGCTGGCCTGCGAAGGCGTGCGCAAGCGGTTTGGCGGTCGGGCAGCCCTCGATGGCGTGTCGCTGCGGGTGCGGCGCGGCGAGTTTGTCGCGTTGCTGGGCCCCAACGGCGCGGGCAAGACCACGCTGTTCCAGATCCTCGCCGGGCTCTTCGTCCAGGACGAGGGCCAGGTTGAAGTGATGGGCGCCGATATGCGTGAGGCGCCGGTCCAGGCTCTGGCCCACATCGGCATCGTGTTCCAGCAACCGGCCATCGATCTTGATCTGTCGGTCGAGGCCAACCTGCGGTTCCATGCTGATCTGCATGGCCTGCCGCGCCGGGAATCGGCGGCCCGGATGGCGCCGTTGCTCGACCACCTGGGCCTGGCGGAGTGGCACGGTACCCTCGTGCGTGAGCTGTCCGGCGGCAACCGGCGCAAGGTGGAGCTGGTGCGCGCGCTGCTCCACCAGCCCGACCTGCTACTGATGGATGAAGCCACGGTGGGCCTCGACCCGGCCTCGCGCATGCAGATCGTCACCGAGGCGCGGCGTCTGGCGACGCAAAGCCGGGTGGGCGTGCTATGGGCGACGCATCTGGTGCAGGAAGTCGAGGCAAGCGACCGCGTCGTGGTGCTGCATCGTGGCCTGGTGCGCTTCGACGGCCCGCCGGCGGATCTGATGCGCGCGGCAGGTGGCGAGAGCCTGGAAGCGGCATTCCTGTCCCTGACCGGGACACCTGAACAGGAGGCGCGGACATGACGAACCGCCATGCGGTGCTGGCCCGCTTGCGGGCGATGTTGCTGGCCGGGCTTTGCCTGGCACCGGGGCCGGGCTGGAGCGCGGGCACCGGCCAGCTCTTCGTCTCGAACGAGAAAGACGGCAGCCTCACCGTGATCCGGGCGGACACGCGCCAGGTGACCGCCACCCTGGCGCAGTGCAAGCGGCCGCGCCACCTGCAGTTCTCGCCGGATCGTACCCGCCTGTACGTTGCCTGCAGCGACGACCACCGTATCGACGTGATCGACGTGGCCAGCCGCAAGACGGTCGGCGCGCTGCGCGTGGGCGAGGATCCGGAAATGTTCGACCTCAGCCCCGACGGCAAGTCCCTTTATGTGTCGAACGAGGAAGACGCCTTGCTGTCGGCCTTCGACGTGGCATCCGGCAAGAAGCTCTTCGAGGTCAAGGTCGGCGAAGAGCCGGAAGGCGTCAAGGCCAGTGCGGACGGCAAACGCGTCTATGTCTGCTCCGAAGTGGCGAACATGGTCCATGTCATCGATGTCGCGGCGCGCAAGGTGGTCAAGAACATCCAGGTCGGAAACCGGCCCCGCCGCTTCATCTTGACGCCGGACGGCAAGGAATTGTGGGTAAGCAATGAACTCGGCGCCAGCGTCAGCGTGATCCGCACCGACGATCTGACGGTGGCGCACACCATCCGGTTCGATCCCAAGGGTTTGCGCGCCGACGACATCACCCCGGTCGGCATGACCCTGTCCAGCGACGGCAAGCGCGCCTATGTGGGGCTTGGCCGCGCCAACCACGTGGCGGTGGTGGATGCCGCCGGCAAGCGCGTGACGGACTACATCCTGGTCGGCAGGCGCGCCTGGGGACTGGGGCTGAACCGCGACAACAGCCTGCTCTATGTCACCAATGGCTTGTCCGACGATGTCAGCGTGGTCGACACGGCACGCAACAAGGCGATCACCACCATCCGGGTCGGGCGGGTGCCGCATTCCGTGGTGATCGACGATTGAAGGAGGGAGACATCATGCGGGGAAACGCTTCCCTATCCTGGCGCCGGCAGGCATTGCCGCTGGCATGCCTGCTGTTGTCGTGGGCCGCCGCCGCGGAGGAAGTGCGCATAGCGGTGGTGTCGCTTGCCGACGATCCGCGCTACGACAGCCGGCAACTGGAGAAGCGCTATCCCGGGCATCCCGAAGGGCGTCCGCTGGAGGGCGCGAAGGTGGCCGCGGCCGAATCGCGCTTCGCGCTCGATGCGGTTGGCGCGACACTGGTGCTGGAGCCGGTTGAAGTCCGCGGCGAAGCCGAAGTCGCCGCGGCCGTGAGCGGGCTGGTCCGCAGGAACGTGAAGTATGTCGTGCTGGACCTGCCGGCGCCTGCCGTCGCTCTGGCCGCAAATACGGTCAAACCGGGGGACGCGCTGCTGTTCAACATAGCCGCCGCGGACGACAGCCTGCGCGGCGCCGGCTGCGCGCCCAACCTGCTGCATACCTTGCCAAGCCTGCGCATGCGCACGGACGCGCTGATGCAATACCTGGCCGCGCGCAAATGGCGCAAGGCACTGCTGCTGTACGGGCCGCTGCCGGCCGACCGGGAGCAGCAGACCGCTTTCCTGCAATCGGCCAAACGCTTCGGGATTGGTTGGGCCGCGCAGCGCCCCTTCAAATTGTCGAACGATCCGCGCGAGCGCGATCTGTCCAACGTGAACCTGTTGACCACCGGGGTTGACTACGACGCCGTCGTGGTAGCGGATAGCGACGGCGAGTTTGCCCGCTCGCTGCCTTATGCCACCCAGCTCCCGCGCCCGGTGGCTGGCGCCAATGGCCTGACCGCACAAGCCTGGCACTGGGCCTGGGAGCGCAACGGCGGGCCGCAGCTCAACCGGCGCTTCAGCAAGGCAGCCGGCCGGCCCATGACCAGCTTCGACTGGGCCGCATGGGCTGCCGTGAAGGCAGTGGCGGCATCGGTGGCGCGCTTGCCGAAAGCCGGTTTCGCCAGGCAGCGTGACGCGCTGGTCTCAGGCGAGGTGGTGGTCGACGGCTTCAAGGGGCCACGCCTGAGCTTCCGCCCCTGGGATGGCCAGTTGCGCCAGCCGCTGTTTCTGTCCCACCCCGATGGCGTGATTGCCACGGCGCCGGTGGAGGGCTTCCTGCACCCTAAGAACAATCTCGACACGCTCGGCGCGGATGCCCCGGATTCAGCGTGCCGCATGACGCGCTGATCGTGCGCTGGGAGACACGATGACGCATCCCGTAATGCATGGAATGCGCGCGCTGCGGGCGGTGGCCGGCCGGGAGATCCGCAAGTTCTTCCACCAGCCGGGCCGGCTGTTCTCGTCGCTGGTGCGGCCCTTGCTGTGGTTCCTGGTGTTTGCCGCCGGCTTCCAGAATGTCTTCGGGGTGGCCATCATCCCGCCATACGAGACCTATATTGAATACAAGGTCTACATGGCGCCCGGGCTGATCGCCATGATCGCGCTATTCAACGGCATGCAGTCCTCGCTGGCGATGGTGTACGACCGCGAGATGGGCGTGATGCGGCTGCTGCTGACGGCGCCGCTGCCGCGCGGCTGGCTGCTGGCCTGCAAGCTGTTGGGCGGCGCGCTGCTGTCCTTGCTGCAGATGGTGGCTTTCCTGCTGGTGGCGATCTGCTTCGGCGTGACGTTCGCGTGGCAGGACCTGCCGGGGGCGTTCGTGGCGATGGCGCTGGCTGCGCTGATGCTGGGCGCGCTCGGCTTGCTGCTGTCGGTGCATGTGCGCCAGTTGGAGAACTTCGCCGGCACTATGAATTTCGTGATCTTCCCGATGTTCTTTATCAGCTCGGCGCTATATCCGCTCTGGAAGCTGGAGGAATCCGGCGCCACCATCGTGTACCAGCTGGCGCGCTTCAATCCGTTCACGCACGCGGTCGAGTCCATCCGCTTCGCGCTGTACGGTCAGGCGCAGTGGACCAGCCTGGCGGTGGTGGCGGGCTGCGCGGTGGCATTCTTCACGCTCGCGCTGCTGGGCTACGATCCGCAGCGCGGCGTAGCGCGGGCCGCGCGAGCTAGCGGTCCGGCCCGCTGAAGCGGCGCGATGCCGCGTCGGCGCGAAACACCAGCGGCACCTCGTGCGGCGTCGCTGGCGGCCCGGCATGGGCGGCAAGGCGTCCATGCATGACTACGTTGCGCACGGTGGCATGATCCGGCGACTTGTCGCAAACAGGATCTGTTCGGCTGGCATCGCCGGTCAGCAGCCAGGCTTGGCAGCGGCAGCCGCCGAGATCGATTTCCTTTTCGTCGCATGAGCGGCACGGCTCGGGCATCCATGCCGTGCCGCGAAAGCGCTGGAAGGCATCGCTGTGGTACCAGATATCGCGCAGCGATTGCGTGCGCACGTTGGGCAGGACGAGGCCGGGCAGCATGCGCGCGGCGTGGCAGGGCAGGGCGGCGCCGTCGGGCGCAATTCCGAGAAACACCGAGCCCCAGCCATTCATGCATTTCTTGGGCCGCTTCTCGAAATAGTCCGGCACCACGAACAGGATGCGGCAGCGCTTGCCGATCCTGGCGCGGTAGGACTCCACCACCGACTCGGCCTCGCGCAACTGCTCCTCGGTCGGCATCAGGGCCAGCCGGTTCTCCCATGCCCAGCCGTAGTACTGCGTATTGGCCAGCTCCAGGTATTCGGCGCCCATCTCCAGCGCCATCTCGATGATGGTGCCGACATGGGCCAGGTTGTGCCGGTGCAGCACGCAGTTGAGCACCATCGGGTAGCCGTGCGCCTTGATCAGCTTCGCCACCCGTTGCTTCAGGTCGAAGGTGCGGGTGCTCGACAGGAAGTCGTTCATCTCCCGCGTGGAGTCTTGGAACGAGAGCTGGACATGGTCAAGCCCCGCCACGCGCAGCGCGCCCAGGCGCGCGTCGGTCAGGCCCACGCCGGAGGTGATCAGGTTGGTGTAGAAGCCCAGTTGCCGGGCATGGCCCACCAGGTCTTCGAGGTCGTCGCGCAGCAGCGGCTCGCCTCCGGAAAAACCAAGCTGGGCGGCGCCGAGCGCGCGCGCTTCCTCCAGCACCCGGCGCCACTTCGCCGTGTCCAGTTCCTGCCCATGGCGCACGTAGTCGACCGGGTTGTAGCA
This sequence comes from Cupriavidus sp. 05L411, assembly GCF_056398045.1. NCBI lineage: Bacteria > Pseudomonadati > Pseudomonadota > Betaproteobacteria > Burkholderiales > Burkholderiaceae > Cupriavidus > Cupriavidus sp. 05L411. Next base: position 252,696 of record NZ_JBFTOQ010000004.1, read on the forward strand.
AAAGGCGCAGTGCAGCGGGCAGCGATAGGTCAGCTCCGCCAACAGCCACAGAGGCGGACCCACCGTGGTGGCGGGTCCGCCCGGCTCAGACGAGCCAGCCGCGTTCGCAGGCATGTTTGACAAAGGTGTGTACCTCGGTGGCAATGCCCTGCACGCCGAAGGACGTCTGGAGTTCGTCGATCAGCATGTCGAGCGTATGGGCGCCGTCACAGCGCTGCAGGATGGCGGCCGCGCTGTCGTTCAGCTTGACCATGCCTTCAGGATAGAGCAGCACCCAGGCTTTCTGGGCCTCTTCCCACTGCAGGCGGTAGAGCGGGTCCAGCCGCGGGGTGGCGGCAACGGTGTCCGGCTTGGCGGGGGAGTTCATATGGGATACGCCTTTTCGATGGCGTCCAGCATCGACCACAGGATGTCGAGCTTGAACTGCAGGATTTCCGTGGCGCGCTGCTGTTCGGCCGGCGTGCGGAAATAGTCCAGCGTGACGCGCAGGCCATGGTCGACATCGCGCTGCGCCAGCGGGATGCGCGAACGGAAATAGCTGAGTCCCTCGGCTTCGATCCACGGGTAATGCTGCGGCCAGCCGGCCAGCCGTTCCTTGTGGATGGCGGGCGCGAACATCTCGGTGAGCGATGAGCACACCGCTTCCTGCCACGGCGCGCGCCGCGCGAAATTGACGTAGGCGTCCACCGCGAAGCGCACCCCGGGCAGCACCAGCTGTTGGGACCACAGCGCCTCGCGCGTCAGCCCCACGGCTTCGCCGAGGCGGCTCCAGGCTTCGATGCCGCCGGGCTCGGTGGCGGTGCCATCGTGGTCGAGGATGCGTATCACCCACTCGCGCCGCGTTTCGCGCTCGGGGCAATTCGAGAGGATGGCGGCATCCTTGAGCGGGATATTGATCTGGTAGTAGAAGCGGTTGGCTACCCAGCCCTGGATCTGTTCGCGTGAGCATTGGCCGCTCGCCATGCGCCGGTTGAAGGGGTGATGGATGTGGTAGCGCGATTCCAGCGCGCGCAACCGCGCTTCGAAGGCCGTGCGCTCGGCGTCGGGGATCGCTTGCGGGATGGGTTGGGGGTGTGGTGCGGGCGTCACAGGGCGATCTCCATGCCGTCATAGGCCACCTCGATCCCGTGCGCGGCCAGTTCGCGGCGCGCCGGCGAGTCCTCTACCAGGATCGGGTTGGTATTGTTGATATGAATCAGGATCTTGCGTGCCGCCGGCGCTTCGTCCAGCGCGGCAATCATGCCGAGCGGGCCGGACTGCGCCAGGTGGCCCATATCGCGGGCCAGCTTGGACGACAGGCCGAGCCGCCGCATTTCATCGTCGGTCCAGAAAGTGCCGTCGACCAGGATCACATCGGCCTGGGCGAGTTCCGCGCGCACGTGCGGCTCGATGCTGCCCAGCCCGGGCGCGTAGAACACGCGCTTGCCGCCGGCGCTGACGATGCGCAGGCCGATATTGTCGCCACGCTGCGGCGCAGCGCGGTTGGGGGAGTAGGGCGGCGGTTTGCTGTCCAGGGCGATCGCATGCAAGGTGAGCCCCGCGAGCGGCGGCACGGTGAAGGGGCTTGCGTCCAGGGGCAGCGGATGGGTTTCCAGGGTGCAGTAGTGGGACAGGATGCGGGACAGCGGAAAACCTTCGCTCAGGTCCTGCAGCACCGGGGCCGTGGCATAGACCGGCAGCGCGCTGCGGTGCTCGCGCAGCATCAGCAGGCCGGTGACATGGTCGATCTGCGCGTCCATCAGCAAGACGGCGGCGATTCCGGTGTCGCGCGCCGCGCGGGCCGGCTGCAGCGCCGGGGTGGCGCGGATCTGCGCAAGGATGTCGGGCGAGGCGTTGACCAGCAACCATTGCACGCCGTCCTCGGATAGCGCGATCGAGGATTGCGTACGTGCGGTGGCGGCAATGGTGCCGCGACGCAGCCCGTCGCAGTTGAAGCAGTTGCAGTTCCATTGGGGAAAGCCGCCGCCGGCAGCCGATCCCAGTACCCGAAGTGTCGTCATGGCCTGGTGTTTGTCCAGTCAGGGCCAAGGAAAAAGCCCGCCGGCCGGCGGGCTTTCCCGGATTCCAGCCGTCCGCCGGATCAGCGGTTGGCAATGTACATGGTGATCTCGAATCCGTACCGCATATCGATGTATGCGGGAGTGGTCCAGGTCATTGGCGGCTCCTTTCAGGATGGGGTAGGCAAGTACAGCATAGTCCATGCGAAGCTAACGGCGAAGCTTGCTTGCCGTCGGCATCGGTGTCGCAACAAGCATGCCCGGCCGCCGCCGTCGACCGTTGGGCGAAGCCAATTGCCGTGCAGCCTCTTGCCTGGTTCCGTCTAGCACGCCAGGCGGGCATCATGCTGCTTCGCAGCATTGCATGACGCCCCGCCTGAGGCTCTCGGTAAGTGCTCGCGGGCGTGGACAAAGTGTCACGCCATTGCCACAGCGCGGGCCAGATGTGCAACAGGCTGCCTGCCTACATCCGGTACACAACCCCGACCCAGGCGCTGCGCGGTGCGCCCGGCGCGACGAACCGCGCGCTGGCATTGTCCTCCGGCGTTACGTGCGGGCGCAGCAGGTTGCCGTTGGGGAACAGGTCGTTGGAGATCTGGCCATAGGTCTCGTAGCGGCGGTCGAACAGGTTGGCCACGCGCGCGTAGACCTCGAAGTGCTTGTTCACGCGGTAGGACGCCCGCAGGTTCACCGTGGCGTACCCGGGCGTGCTCCAGTCCGCGTACTTTGGCGCCTTGCCGGGCTGCGGGTCGGCGCGCAGGCCGTCTTCATTGCCGTTGGTCACGCTGCTGGACACGCCAACCAGGTCGGCGCCCAGGGTCAGGCCGGCCAGCGCCTGCCAGTCCACGCCCAGCTTGATGGTGTGCCGCGGCAGGCCGGCCCTGCGCATGCCCGGCTTGACGTCGATGGTGCGCTCTCCCACCGCGAGCTGCCCGTTGGCCTGGTAGGTGGCCTCCAGATAGCTGTAGCCGAGGCGCAGAGTGAAGTCGCCCAGGCGCTGCCGCGCGGAGAGGTCGAAGCCCTGGTTGCGGGTACGGTCGAAGTTGGCGAAGTAGCCCTGCTGGGTGTTGGGCGCGCGCAGGAACAGGATGTCGTCGTGGTTATCAATGCGGTAGAACGAGCCGGACACCTCGGTGTCCTTGGAGGGACGCCAGCGCGCGCCCGCCTCGTAGGAGTGCGACACGACCTGCTTGAGGTAGGGGTCGGCCTGCAGGCCAGCGGGCAGGCGGCAGGGCTGGGCCGGATCGGCGCAACCCAGTTCCAGCACCGTCGGCACCCGGTTGTTTTGGGCGTAGCCGCCGAACACCGAGACGCCGCCGCCCAGCTTCTGGGTCAGGCCCAGCGCGGGATTGAGCCGACGGTAGGTGAAGCTCTCCTGCGGCTGTTCGGTGCCGTCGCTGTTGCGCAGCGTATTGCTCACGGTGACGTGGTTCCACCTGGCCGAGGCGGTGAGGAAGGTGCTGGCCGTCAAGGACCAGGTATCGGACAGGTACAGGCCGACCGCGCGCGAGGTACCGCTGACGCCGGAGAACAGCTCGTTCGGTGCATTCGGGTCGGCGACCACGCCGCGATCGTCGGTGAAGGTGGCGAGCTGTTCGTACTGCGAATAGGTCAGGCGGCTACGGTCGAAGGTCAGCCCGGCGTTGAGCAGGTGGTGCTCGGTTTCCTTGGCGGCGCTGAGCGCCACGCCGATGGATTGCTGCCACATATGCGTGGTGTTGAGCACGGCCGGGTCCAGCGCCGCGCCTTCGGCCCGGGTGAAGCCGCAGCGGGACTTGCGCGGGCTGCCGTCGGCGTTGAAGCCGTCTTCGCAGTCTTCCGTGTAAGCGTCGTAGTCCGGGTTGATGTCGCCGTTGGTGGTGTCGCGACGGCTGGTGCGAACGTAGGCGAGCATCGCGGCGCTGGTCTTGTCGTCGAACCAGTGGCGGCCGTTGAGGGCGACCTGGGTAACCTGGTTGCGGGTCTTGTCCGGGTAGGTGTACGCCGCGGCGCGGTTGCTTTCATACAGGCCGGGCAGCAGGGCATTGCCGCTCGCGCGGTAGCTCGGCACCAGGCCGTTGCCGATCAGGGTGCTGCGCCCGTGCAGCAGGGACACGTCCCAGCTGGTGGTGTCGCTGGCATGCCCGGCCTTGAGGAACAGGTTGCCGAGCCGGCCCTCGGAATGATCGCGCCAGCCCTGTTCCTGGAACAGGGTGCCGGCGGCGAAGGCGTGCCAGCCACTGTCGCTGCGGATGCCACCCGACAGGTCGGCGCGCTTGCGGTTGCCGCTGCCGTAGGACAGGTCGGCCGTGAAGCCGGGCGAACTCAGGCCGGAGCGGGTGGTCATGGCCAGCGCGCCGCCAAGCGTGTTGAGGCCGTAGGCAGGGTTGGCGCTGGAGACCAGCAAGACGCTCTCCAGCGCGGCCTCGGGAATCATGTCCCAGCTCACCACGTCGCCGAAGGGTTCGTTGACGCGGATGCCGTCCAGGTAGATCGACAAGCCTTGCGACGCGCCCGGGATCGGTGAGGCGCGAAAGCCGCGGTAGGTGAGGTCGGACTGGAAGGGGCTGCCCTGGATGTCGTTGACGTTGACACCGGTGAAGTAGCGCGCCAGGTATTCGGCGAGCGTGCCGGCGCGCTTGCCGTTCAGGTCGTCGCCGCTGACCGCCTGCACCGTGTACGGCACCAGATCGCGGTCCACGCCGATGCCGGGCAGCGGAGCGGTTGCCACGATCTGGACTTCCGGCAGCATGGCACCATCCGCGGTATTGCCGGTGTGCCCCGGCGTGACAGTCTGTACCGGAATCGGCAATGTATCTCGCGGCGCGGCCAGGCCGGGCAGTGGTGCGGTGCTCGCCGCCACCACCGCCGGCGCTGCAGGCACGAAACTCGCTGAGAGGGTGTGGTCCGGCTGGGCCGATGCCGCGCCTGCCGCGAGCGGGAGGCATAGCCGGACGACCGCGCGTGCCAGCGTGGTGCGGCGCAAGCCCGGGTTCTTTTGCGGGGGCGGGCGGCGTGGTGGTCTCGGGGCAACGGTCATGGCGGGTCTCCTCATCTTGTTATCTGGGCATCCGTTCCTGCTTAAGCAGGTCCCATACCGCTGCGGCCGGGAAAAAATCCCGACTTGATTTGCCGCAGGGCGCGCCATGCATAGGAAAGAGACGAAACGCGAGGAGGCGAGAGCCATGGAGATGTCAAGCCTGCTGATGCGCCGCGCCGCGTGGGTGACCCTGCTCGGCTTGTGTTGTGCCTTGCTGGCGGCACTGTGGCAGGCGCAGGTCAATGTGCGGCACGAGGGCATCGGCGCGCTGCGCACTGCCGAACTGGTGGCGCACCTGACGGCGCTGCAGGGGGGCGGGCAGGCCGGCGCTGGGGCAAGCCTGGGCGCCTTGCGGCGCATCAATGCTTCGGGGGAGCTGCGCCACCTGCAACTGCTGCTAAAGGATGGCGAAGGCCGTGTGCTGGTGGGCCCGGCGCAGCAGGAGGCCGTGCCGGGGCTGTTGCAGGCCTGGCGCTGGGTCCAGGCCCAATGGCAAGGCCCTGCCGCCGCCCCGGCCCAGACCTGGCGCATCGCGCGCGGCGATGGCAGCGGCTGGCAGGCCAGCCTGGTATGGAATCCGCTCAGCGAGCAGCGCGAAGCCTTCGGTGACATCGTCGGCGTGCTGGCGCTGCTGGGCCTGTTCAGCGCCACGATGCTGGGCGGCATCTGCTGGGTGGTGCGGCGCGCGCTGGCGCCCCTGCGCGACATCCTCCATGCAATCTCGCGTTATGAGCGCAGCGACTACGCGCACCGCCTGCCCGCCATGCCGACGCGCGAGCTGGATGCGATAGCACGGGCGCTGAACCACCTGGCCGACGCGCTCGCGCACACCCAGGCGACACGCCGTGCGCTCAGCCTGCGCGTGTTGACCCTGCAGGAGCAGGAACGCGCGCGGCTGGCCCGGGAATTGCACGACGAATTCGGGCAGGTGCTGACCGCGATGCGCGCCGACACGGCCTACATGGCACGCAAGACGCGCACCGACCCGGCCTTGAACGCCGTGGCGCAGGATCTGGCCAACCACTGCGAGCGCATCCACCTGGACGTGCGCGACCTGCTGCACGGGCTGCGCCCGCACGGCTTGCTCCCGGGCAGCGGACCGGTGCCGCTGGCGCGCATGCTGGGCGAGCTGGTGGAGGGCTGGCGCGGGCAGGCGGGCGGGCACACCGCCTTTGTGTTGCGGCTAGACCTGGATGGCGCCGACTTGCCGGACGAACTGGCCCTGTCGCTCTATCGGATGACCCAGGAGGCGCTGACCAACGTCGTGCGCCACGCGCGGGCGAGCCAGGCAACGGTGTCGCTGCGGGCCGACGGCGCGGGCACGGTGGATTGGTCGGTGGAAGACGACGGCGTCGGCATGGCTGCCGCCTCGCAATCGGCGCGCCAGGGCCACGGGCTTGACGGCCTGCGCGAGCGAGTATGGGCGCATGGCGCGGAGATCGAGATCAGCGAGTCGGCACCCGGCGCAGATCGGCCTGGCCTGCGGCTTGCGGCGCGCTTCTGCCTGGCTGGCGCAGGCAGGCCGGCGGAACTGGCGAATCATGACGACTGGGCGCAGGAGGCCTGAAGGCATGGCGATATGGTGACGGAACCCATCCGGGTGGCGCTCGCGGACGACCACGCCGTGGTGCGCACCGGCTACCGGCGTTTGCTGGAACTGGAAACGGGCATTGAAGTCGTGGCAGAGTTCGGCGACACCGACGTCGCCTACGGCTGGCTGACGCAGCACGAAGCCGAGGTGCTGATCCTAGACCTGTCGATGCCGGGCCGTGGCGGGCTGGAAACCCTGCAAAGGCTGGGCAGCCGCCTGCCCGGATTGCGCGTGCTGGTGTTCAGCATGCACGACAGCCCCGCGCTGGTGGCGCAGGCACTGAAGGCCGGCGCGCGCGGCTACCTGACCAAGAGCAGTCCGCCCGAGGCCCTGGTCGATGCCGTGCAGCTGGTCATGCGCGGGGAGCGGCCCCTGTCGGACGATGTCAGGGAGGCCCTGGCGCACATCGGCGGGCAACGGGATGAGGTCCCGCACCTCGGCTTGTCGTCGCGGGAGTTCGATGTATTCCGTCTCCTGGCGCAGGGGCAGCAGGTGGAGGAGATTGCCGGCCGGCTATTCCTGAGCATCAAGACCGTGGCCAATTACCAGACCATTCTTCGGAAGAAGATGGGGCTTGGCAATGCGCTGGAGATGCATCGCTATGCGCGGCAGCATGGCTTGCTTTAGCGTTCTGCGTTCAGTCGTGGAAGCGGCACGCAACGATATCCAGGCGCTCATCGCTGACCGTATATACAAGGCGGTTGACTTCGTCGATACAAGTGCCGATTGCCGCCCGCGAGTCCGACAACCCGCTCCCGCCACACATTGCTGCGCGCTGCAACAATGTGCGCCATTCTGTCCCGAGCCGTCCCGGCTCCTGGATTCCGCATTTCCTCCATCAGATCGCGTCCCGTCAACTGACACCCATGTTCCGCCACACGCCTGGCATGCCTTGTGCAAAGGATCCCTGATCAGCCGGCGCCGTTCCCGGCCGCAATGGATCAAGAGAATCCGATGACAGCAGACGAGAAACTCCAGGACTGGCGCGACAGTGCCCGGCGTGTGGAGCGCGAGGTGGCCAAGGCGGTGATCGGCCAGCCGCAGATCATCCGCCTGATCAACGTTGCGCTGTTCGCGCGTGGTCACGTGCTGCTTGAAGGCGACGTCGGCGTGGGCAAGACCACCGTGCTACGCGCCTTTGCCCGCGCCATCGGCGGCGATTTCGAGCGCGTGGAAGGGACCATCGACCTGATGCCGGGCGATCTGGTCTATCACAGCTATGTGGACGAGCAGAGCAGACCGCGCATCGACCCCGGCCCGCTGTTGCGCCACGGCGAACGGCTGACCACCTTCTTCTTCAACGAGATCAACCGGGCCCGCCCGCAGGTCCAGTCGCTGCTGCTGCGGGCCATGGCAGAGCGCTCGGTGTCGGCCTTCAACCGCGAGTACCGCTTCCCGCATATGACGGTGTTCGCCGACCGCAACAAGGTCGAGAAGGAGGAGACCTTCGAGCTGGCCTCCGCCGCCCGCGACCGCTTCATGTTCGAGCTGAACATTGCCACGCCCGCCGATCCCCCCGTGCGCCGCGCGCTGGTCTTCGAAGCGGCCTACCACGATACCGAGTCCTTGCTGGAGCAGGTCGCGCCGGATGTACTGCCTTGGGCGCAACTCAACGAGATCGCCGCGATCATCCAGCGCGGGATACAAGCCAGCGAGACCATCGAGCGCTATGTGCTGAAACTGTGGGAGGCGACCGAGACGCCGCAGCGTTTCGGCATTCGCCTGGACGGCGTCGACATGGAGCGTTTCGTTCTTGCGGGCGCAAGCCCACGCGGCATGAGCGCTCTGATGCGGGCAGCGCGCGTGGTGGCATGGATGGCGGGGCGCACGCATCTCGTGCCGGAAGACATCCATGCCGTGTTGCCGTCGGCGCTCGGCCATCGCGTGTTCTTCACGCCGGTGTATGAACTGCGCCGCGCGGAACTGTCCGACGCGCTGGTGCGGCAGATCATGGGCACCATTGCCGCGCCATGATGCGAACGACGCGAACGTGGCCATGACCAGCCTGCACGAATTCTACTATCGGCTGCCCGCCCGCGCGGGCGGCTTGCGGCCGGGGGCCCACCTGGGCACCAGCCTCGGCCATGGGCAGGAATTTGCCGCGCACATGCGCCTGCTCGACAATCCGGACCCGCGGCGGCTCGACCTGCGCGCCAGCCTGCGCAACCTGCGGCGGGAATGGCTGGTGCGCGTGTACCGCCAGCGCGTCAGCGTGCCGGTGCACGCCGTGGTCGATGTGTCGGCCTCCATGCGATTCGGGGCGCGGGCAAGCAAGCTGCACGTTGCGGCGGATTTCCTCGAAGGGCTGGGGCATAGCGCCTTCCGCGCCGGCGACCCTGTGGGCATGCTGGCTTTCGATGCGGTGGAGCGCACCGACCTGTTCGTGCCGGCGCGGCACAGCCGTGGCGCCGGCTATGCCATGTCGGCAATGCTGCGGGAGTTCGCGAGCGCAGGCGCTTCGGCCTGCGCGGGTGGTGCCGAAGGGCTCTCGCAAGCGGCGCAGCGGTTAGCGGATCGGCAGGGACTGATTTTCCTGGTCTCAGACTTTCATTGGGCGCTTGAAGCACTGGACGGCATTCTCGACATGCTGGCGCAGGCGTACGTGGTGCCAATGATTACCTGGGACCCTGCTGAAACCGAGCCACCGCCAGGCAATGCGCTGCTGGCCGTGCGCGATGCGGAAACCGGCCGCCAGCGCACGCTTTGGGTGCGCAAGAGGCTGCGCGACCAGTGGCGCGATGCGGTGGCGTCGCGGCGCGCCCGGCTTGATGCCCTGTTCCTCGCGCGAGGGCTGCGGCCCATCCATCTGCACGGGGCATTCGAGGCCGAGGCCGTGTCCCGCTATTTTCTCGAGGCCGTGGCATGACGCATCGCCGGCACCTCCTTCCCAGGCTTGCCGGCGCGGCTTGTGCGGCAACGATTGCCGCCGTGCTGGTCCTTCCCGCCGCCCGGGCGCAGGGAAAAGCGGCCACCGTGGTCGTGCAGCAACCCCGCGCCTTTGGCTACGTGCTTGGCGACGTGGTCACGCAGCGCATCCTGCTGCCCGCCGATGGCCGCACCATCGAACCAGCCGCGCTGCCACGCGCGGAGCGCATCAGCGGATGGCTGGAACGGCGTCCGGTCCAGTGGGAGACCGATCCCGACGGCCGCCGCTGGCTGCGCGTGAGCTACCAGATCGTCAATGCGCCGCAGACGCTGACCGCGATCGCGCTGCCTGCCTTGTCGCTGCCCATGAGCACGGGTCCGGCGCTGAAGACCGGCGCACACCTGATCAGCGTCGGCCCGCTGACGCCGCAGGCCGTGCTCGGCAAAGGCGGCTTGCTCGAAATGCGTCCCGACCGGGCCGTGCCTGCGTTGCCAACCGAGCCGATTGCGCGGCGGATGCGGCTGTGGCTCGCCGCGCTGGTGGCCACCTTGGCCGCCTGGCTGGGCGGGTGGGCCTGGCGCAACCGGCGCGAATCCAGGCAACTGCCTTTGGCGCGGGCATGGCGCAGGATGCGCAGTCTCGACCCCAGCCAGGCCGAGGCCTGGCTATGCCTGCACCAGGCCCTGAACGAGACCGCCGGAACGGTCCTGCGCGCGGCAGCGCTCCCCGGGCTGCTGGCGCGGGCACCGCATCTGGAACCCCTGCGCGCGCGGCTTCAGCATTTCTATGCCCGCTCGGATCAGCGGTTCTTCTCGGGCGAGCCCAATGGCGAGCCATTTCCGTTGCGCGCGCTCTGCCGCGACCTCTATCTTGCCGAGAAGCGTGCCCGGCCATGACGATTCCCTTTGACTTCGTCCATCCGTGGGTATTGGCGCTGCTGCCGCTGGCCCTGTTGCCGCTGCTGCGCCGGCGCGGCGACACGCTGTCTTTTCCCAGCGTGGCGTGGCTGCCACCGGATCGCATCGGCCGCGTCGCCGGCGTGCTGGAACGGGGCCTTGGCGTGATCGCCATGGCGGGCATCATCGTCGGCCTGGCCAGCCCGGGCCGCTCGGAAACGCAGGTGGCGCGGACCGGGCACGGCGCGGAGATCCTGATCCTGCTGGACCGCAGCGGCAGCATGAATTCCGTCATCGTGGCCAAGGGCGAGCAGGCCGCGCTGCGCACGCAGGGAGACACCAAGGGCGATGTCGCGCGCGAGCTGCTCACGCGCTTCGTCGCGCAGCGGCCCGATGACCGCTATGCCTTCATGATGTTCAGCACCAGCCCCTTGCGCGTGCTGCCGTTTACCGAGCACAAGCAGGCGATCCAGGCTGGCATCGCGGCCACCCGCATCGGCCGGGGGCTGATGAACACCGATATCGGCAGGGCGGTGCTGGCAGCGATCGCCGAGTTCGACGCGCGCCCTTACTCCGGCAGCCGCATCATCCTGATGGTGTCGGACGGCGGCGCGCAGCTCGATGCCGGCACGCGCAAGCGTATCGAGGCCGGCCTGGCCCGCAACCGCATTGCGTTGTACTGGATCTACCTGCGCACCGGCATCAGTCCAAGCCTGCACGCCGATGTCCCGGACGACAGCCCGGCACAGGAGATCGCTCTGCACCGTTTCTTCCAGAGCCTGACCACGCCATATCGCGCGTACGAGGCCGAGGACGCCAGTGCCATGGCTGCCGCCATCGCTGAAGTCGGCCGCCAGCAGAACCTGCCGCTGTCGTTCACGGAGCGCGTGCCGCGCAAGGATGGCAGCGCCTACGTCTTTGGCGCGGCGCTGGTTTGCTGCGCGCTGCTGCTTGGATACCGATGCCTTCAATTGCGGAGCTGGACATGAGGCGGCGCACCATTCATCTGGCGTTTGCCGTGGCGGCGGTTGGCTTCGGCGCGCTCGCGGCCGCCCAGGTCGTGCAACTGCGCAAGGCGGCCCGGATCAACCAGGCCGTGGCATCGGCAAAGGCGAACGCCAGCGCCGCCGCCGACGTGCCCGAGGCCAGGCTGGCGCAGGCCAGCGCGCTGGCCGAGGCCGGCCAGCATGACGCGGCCCTGGCGGTCTACAACAGCCTGATCCAGCGCGGCCGCACCGATGCGCTCGGGCAGGCGGCGCTGTTCAACCTGGGCAATATGTTCCTGCGCAATGCGCGCGAGACTGCCGCGAACGATGCCTTCCAGGCGCAGTTGCTGGTGGAACTTGCCAAAGAGCGCTACCGCGAGCTGCTGCGCGCCGATCCCGGCGACTGGGATGCCCGCTACAACCTGGAGCGCGCGCTCTGGCTCGCCCCCGAGGCGCAGGATGTGTTCGGCGCCGAGACCGACGACATGCCCAAGGAGCTGCTGCGCATCAAGGTGCCGGGCCTGCCCCCGGGAGACCTGCCTTGACGCTGCGCACGCTGGCTGGCCGGTTCTTCGCGCGGGGAAGCGGGCCGCTGGCGGTGACGTTGCTGCTGCTGGTGGCCGCGGTCTGGATGCCGCCGCTGACCCTGCCGCGCGGCACCTTCCGCTATATGGTCACCTTCGACGTAACGCAAAGCATGAATGTCGAGGACATGGGAAGCCCGGCCGCGCCCGTGAGCCGCCTGGCGTACGCGCGCGGCGCCATGCGCGAGGCGCTGAAGCACTTGCCCTGCGGCTCTGAAGTGGGCTGGGCCGTGTTTGCCGACTATCGCGCGCTCCCCCTGCTGACGCCGCTTGAGGTCTGCGCCAATTACGATGCCTTGCTGTCGTCGCTGGATCGCATCGACAGCCGCATGGCCTGGGTCAATGCGAGCAGCATCACGAAGGGCCTTTACTGGACGCTGCGCATGGGCAAGAGCATGGGTGATGGCACCCGCGTCGTCTTTATCACCGATGGCCATGAGTCGCCGCCGCTCCGGCCGTCGGAGCACTCCATGCTGAATGTCACGCCAGGCGAGACCAGCGGCTGGCTGTTCGGGGTAGGGGGCGACACGCCGATACCCATTCCCAAGTCCGACCCGGATGGCAACCGCATCGGCTACTGGCGCGCCGACGAGGTCGTGCAGCTCGGCGCAGTATCCGGTGGCGTGGCGCCGGCGCAAAGCCAGGAACATCTTTCGGCCTTGCATGAAGCGCATCTGGAAGCGCTGGCCAGGCAGACGGGTCTTGGCTACCGCCGCGTCGCCGTGCCCGGAGCCTTGACCAGCGCGCTGCTTGACGGGCGCCTGGCGCATCGGCAGCCGGTCAGGACCGATCTGCGCTGGCTGCCGGCCGTGCTCGCCCTGTTGTTGCTGACCTGGCATTTTCTGCCAGCGCTCGGGCGCCTGCCTCTGCGCCGCTTCTTCGGGCAAGGCAAGCCGGAGTCTTCGCCCTGATATCCTCCTCCGAACTGGTGGAGCGGCGTTTAGCCCATATCACACCTAGGCAACGACAAGCGGCCCCGCCTGCTCGATAACCGGCCAGCCCCGGTCCAGCGCGATGGCGCGCAGGCGCGGATCCGGCGCCACCACGATCGGATGGCTGACGTGCTCCAGCAGCGGCAGGTCGTTGGCCGAATCGGAATAGAACAGCGAACGCTCGAATTCTTCCCAGCGCCGCCCGATTGCGGCCAGCCATTGCGCTACCCGCTCGACCTTGCCCGCGCCGAAGCTCGGCACGCCGACCATCTCGCCGCTGAAGGGGGCCAGCGGGCCGGCGCCGACGGTTGCGGCTTGGGAGGCAACGAGGTGCCCCACGCCGAAGCTGTCGGCAAAGCCGCGGGCGACGAAGTCGTTGGTGGCGGTCACGATGCAGCACAGGTCGCCGGCGGCGCGGTGCTGATTCACCAGCTCGCGTGATGGTGCCGGGATCCGGTCGGCGATGCTGGCGATGAAGGCGCTGCGCCAGGTGTCGAGATCGCGGCGGTCGTAGCGAGCCAGGAAGGACATGCAGAAGCGCTGGAAGGCATGGATATCCAGCTTGCCGTCGATATAGTCCTGGGCGAAGCGCAGGTTCTGCGGGGCGAATTCGGCCTCGTCAAGCACCCCGAGCTGCATCAGGTAGCGCAGCCAGGTGGAGCCGCTGTCGAAGGGCACCAGAGTGTGGTCGAGGTCAAACAGTACGAGTTGCATGGGCGGCACGGGTAACGACGAGGTCGGGAATGGACAGATCCCGCACATGATAAGGCGTTGGCCCGGGGTCGGGCACAAGCCCGGTCAGGAAGGCGGCCTTCAGCGCGCATTCCTCGAACTCCGATGCGGCCTCGCTATCGAGCACGATGCCCGCACCGACACCCATGCGGCCGGCCCGCACGCCGCCACGGGCGGGCCCGAGCGCCAGCGTGCGGATGGCCACCGACAGGCAGAAGCTGCCGCAGGCGCGCGCGGAGCCGGGGGCGGGGGCGTCGATCCAGCCTATGGCGCCGGTGTACAGGCCTCGGGGACTGGTTTCCAGCGCGGCGATCAGCTCCATGGTGTGATGCCTGGGCGCGCCGGTGATGGAGCCGCAGGGAAAGAGGGCGCGCAGCAGGGCCGGCATCGATACGGCTTCGGGCAGTGTCGCCTCGACAGTGGAGGTCATCTGGAACACGCTGGCGTAGGGCTCGATCGAGAACAGCGCCGGCACCTTGACCGAGCCGATTTGCGCCACGCGACCCAGGTCGTTGCGCAGCAGGTCGACGATCATCAGGTTCTCGGCGCGATTCTTCTCGTCGGCCGCCAGCGCGCGGGCAATCGCGCGGTCTTCGGCCGGGTTCGTGCCGCGCCGGGCGGTGCCTTTCATCGGGCGCGCGGTGAGCTTGCCGTCTTCATGGCGCAGGAACAGCTCGGGAGAGCAGGACAGGATGAAAGGCTGCTGCGCGTCGTGTGGCAGGGCGATCAGCGCCCCGTATGGCACCGGCTGGCGCGCGCGCAAGCGGCGGTACAGGCCAAGCGGGGAGCCCGAGGCTTCAAAATCGATCCGGTAGGTGTAATTGACCTGATAGGTCTCACCGGCACGCAGCGCTTCATGGATACGGGCGATCGCGGCGTGGAAGGTTGGACGGTCCACGCTCGGCCGGAATGCGCCGGCACCCGCAGGCGAGGGCGTCGCGCCGTCCATCCTGGCGAGCCAAGCATCGACCTGCTCGCGCGAGAGGCGCGCCAGTTCGCGGAAAAGGAGAATGCGCAGGGCGGGCTCACGGGGTTCCACCGCTGCTAGGTGGCCCAGTCCCTGGAGCGCCATGCCCCACTCGTAGTCCCCCAACAACACCGCGTGGGCTCCGCCGCGCATGGCTGCATCGGCTTGCTGCCAGGCCTGCCCGAGCCCCGCCGGATCCGTGCAGCGGATCTCGCGCAGCAAGCCGGTGTACAGGCGGCTGGTGGGCTGGCCCGGCGTGGCGTTCGCGTCGTCGAGCAGCGCGTAGCTTTGATCGCCCATTGCTCGCTCCTTGACTAGTCAAACGTCAGCAACTCGCCCTTACCGTCCACCGCAAGGTCGCCCACCAGGCGGCGCGGCCGCAGCGCAGGCAAAGCCGTGAACGGGCCGCCGGCGCGGGCCAGGCTGCGTGCCAGCAGCGTCCAGAACACGTCGAAATTGCCGTTGGTGCGCACGAAGGTGGCGCGAGCCTGTGGCCTGGTGCTGAGCAGTACGATGGTGCCGCGGCGCATGCCGTAAGCCAGGTGGGCACCGGTGGCGCCCGCAATCGCGATGGTGCCGGCGACCATGCGCGAGCCCGTGAAGTCCCCGGCACTGCCTGCCACCAGCACGGTGCCGCGCCGCATGCGGTCGCCGAGGCGGTCGCCGGCGTTGCCGCCGACGGCGAGAGTCCCGCCGTGCATGCCGTCCATATCGCCAGGCAGCGCTGCGGCGGCGAAGTCCCCGGTATTGCAGCCGACCGTGATGTGGCCGCCGGCCATTGCCGCTGCCGTGAAGTCGCCCGCGCTGCCGCTCACGCGCAGCGTGCCGCCCCGCATGCCGCAGCCGAGATAGTCGCCGGCGTTGCCGTTGACCCGCAACGTACCGCCGGACATTTGCCAGCCGATCCGGTCGAAGCGCCCCAGGTCGCCTTCAAAGGTGAGACTGGGTTCGCCATCGGCGGCGTGAGCCTGCACGGTGAACAGTTCGCCGAGGGCGATGCGCTCATTGCCATGCCACAAGGGCAGGCGCGCTACCGCGTCCGGCGCCACGCCAGCCAGGGCGGTGGGCGTCAACTGGCGTAGGTCGACCCGCAGCGCGGGGGCGTTGGCGAGGCGCAGGGTCAGGCCGCTCATGCGCGTTCTCCCGGGCTGGCGAGCCGGTGCAGGTGGAAGTGGAAGGGTCCGAGCTTGCCGCCATAGTTGCCGGCGGATATGCGCACCAGCCCGGCAGCGGCGCCGCGCCCGGCGAGCGCCGCGATCCCGGCCCGCATGGCGGCGGCCACGTCGGCTTCCGTCAGCCCGTCGATCACGATCTCCAGCACGCAGCGCACGGAGGGTCCAAGCTGGCTGCCGGCCACCAGGCCGGCCAGGCTGGGGCAGAAGGCGTCATTGGTGGAGGCATGCATGCCGGCGTACCTGGAGCCGACCTTCGAGCCGGAACGGACCACGCCGCCGGGAAACGGCATGATGATATTGGGCACCTGGCGCATCGCCGCCACCGCGGCCTCGGCCGCGGCAAGCGCGCTATCCGTGTCGCGGGCCAGCATTAGCAGGTTGCCGCCGCCCACCGCCTTGACCACCGCGGTGGTTTCCTGGCAGACGAACTCGCCGTCCATCACCGGCACGCGCCAGTAGCGCACGCCGTCGATCATCTTGGCGATCTGCCAGCCGTCGCCGAAAAAGCGCAGGTTCTTGCCCAGCGGGATGGCCTCGCCCTCGGCCAGCCCCGCGTACACCGCCGTGGTGGGACAGGTCAGCACGCACTGGCCGACGCGGCGCTCGACCTGCTTGGCCAGCTCCTTGCCCGACATCGAGAACAGCAGCACGGCCACGCCGGGTCGCCCGTCGGGGGAGTCGGCTGGCTGGATCTCGCGCTCGATGCCGGCTTCGCAGCCGCAGGCGATCACCGAAGTCGCGAAGCCCGTGAGCGCGGCCGCGGCATGCCGGGCCCAGGTCAGGTTATGCGCCGTGACCAGCAGGCGGGTCGCCTTCATCGGGAAGGCTTCCGCGAAGGTGTCGTCGATGGCGATTCCGTTGATCAGCATGCGAGATGTCCCAAGGCGCGCGGCAATGTAGCGTGCCCGTTCATACGGTGTCCTGCCGGCGCATCGGGTCGCACTGCGCTGGCAGCAGCCGGCCGCCGTTGCAGCAGGCGCACAGTTCGTCGTGGCCGATAGCGGCGTTGTCGAAATTGAGCGCGAGATGGCTGTCGCTGTACTTGCGCAGGGTCCTTTCGATGCCTTTGTCGTACTCGGGCTCCACATAGTGCGTGCCGCCGGCAGGCGTGGCGATGATGCGCCCCGCGCGCGCCACCAGGGCGCCGTCCTTGAACACATACTCTGGCGCGGTGAACATGGTTTCGCGGTTGGCCTCCTCGCGGTACACCGCGATGTCGGCCGCCGCCCCCGCGCCCAGGTGGCCGCGGTCGCGCAGGCCAAGCAGGCGCGCCGGCCCGGCCCGGGTCAGCACGGCAATCTCGTACAGCGTCAGTTCTCGCTTGATATCGGGCAGCGCGCAGTTGGCGGCTACCTCCGGGTGCAGCCTGGCGAGTTGCTCGTCGCGGAAGGACTTGTCCATCAGCAGGCGGATCAGGTGCGGGTAGCTGGTGAACGGGCCGCCATTGGGGTGGTCGGTGGTCAGCGTCACCTGCCAGGGGTTCTTGACCGTCAGGAAGACTTCCAGGCCGATGGCCCATTGCAGCGCATTGACATAGCTCTGCTCGCGGTATCGGAACGGCACCACGCCGCAGCCCGCGTCGCATTCGATATCGGCGCCGATCCATTTGCGCGGGTGGGCCAGGCCGGCATTCCTCACCTGCATCATGGTGTCGCCCGATGCGGTCACGGTCTGGCCGAAGATGATCTGGCCGACGTCGATCGAGATATTGGGGCTGGCGTTGACCGCTTCGGTAATGCGCAGCGCCGCCGAAGAGAACTTGCGCGGCCCGTCCGCGCCGTAGCTGTGGAACTGGATATGGGTAAGGTGGCCAGGCAGGCCTTCGAGCGCGGCCATGGTGGCCAGGGTCGATTCGATATTGCCCGGCACCCCGAGATTGCTGGCATGGATATGCAAGGGGTGCGGCACCTTGAGTTCGGTCAGCGCCTGGCTCAGCGTGCGCAACACATCGCGCGGGGTGATGCGGTAGTGGACGTGCTGGTCGTCTACGTCGAGCTGGCGCTGGTTGAACTTGAAGGCCGAGATGCCGCCCGGGTTGACCACCTTGACGCCCAGCGCCTTGCTGGCGTTAATGGTCCAGCCGACATAATCGCGGATGCGCTGGAAATCGGTGCCCTCGGCGAGCATGCGCAGGAACAGGTCGTCGTTGCCGAGCATGACATAGGCGCCATGATCGATGACCGGCGTGTCGCCCATCTCGAAATGTGTCTGGCGCGCGTTCGACGCCATCATGGCGGGCTCGAACGCGGCGGTGTAGCCCATCTGCGCATAGCGGTAGCCGGTGGCCAGCGTGCCGGGCGTGCAGGTGCCGCAGGAGGCCAGCTCCAGCGGCCCGGCGGCGGGCAGGTTGTCGCGGTGGTCCTCGGGCAGCAGCATGCGGGCCAGGTTGACCTTGCCGCCGCCGATATGCGAATGCATGTCGATGCCCCCGGCCATCACCACCATACCGCCGATATCGAGCTCCGCCTCCGCTCGCGTGCCGGGCGCCAGCTCAACGATGCGGCCGTCGCGGATATAGAGGTCGGCAAGCTGGCCGTCGACCCCCCGTGCGGGGTCGTACAGGCGGCCGCCGTGCAGGCGCAAGGTACTCATGGTGCGAACTCCGTGGCCGCGGGCGCTTGCCGTAGCCGTGCAAGCAATTGCGCCGCCACCGCCGCGACCGTAGGCAGGCCGTCGTCGCGCAGCGGGGTGAGCGGCAGCACGATGCCGCCATCGGTGCGGAACAGGTGCCCGGCCGAGCCGATGCCCGGCGTCGATACCGGAATGAAGACGCCGGAACGCCCGGCCATCGATGCGGCCAGCGCCGGATGCCCGAGCACCACGGTGGGCACGGGGCTGGCGGGCGGAGGCAGGTCCGGAGTGAAACTGGCGACCCACAGCAGCGCGTCGACATCGCCGCCGCGCAGCAGGCGCTCGGTCCCGTGCCGGTGCGGATCGTGATCGAGCCCGCCAGGGTGCACATGCGTGCGCAGCGGCACGCCGGACAGCCAGGTGATGGCCTGGTTGACGGTATTGCCGCCGTCGTCGCCGCCGAGCGACAGGCCGCCGGCGCGCGTGGTGCGGTTGAGTGTCTTGACCAGGTGGTGGATGCCCTCGATCAGCAGCGCGGCATGCTTGCCACCCGCCTGCGCGCAGAGCGTGGATGGCGTCCACACGATGACAGCGTAACGCGCGGCCAGCAAGCGCGCCGAGAGATCGCGCAGGGAAGCTGGAGCGATGTTGCCGTCGGCCAGCGCACGCGGGCGGCACAGGGCGTTCAGCGAGGCGAGTGTCTGGTAGAGGTCCTCGCCCTCGGGCAGCGCAACTTCACTGCAGCGCGCGTTCGCAAGCAGTGCCGCCGCCGGGTCGACCGGCGTGCCCAGGAAGACCAGCTCGCGCGTGCACGGCTGTTCTCTGTCCGCCAGGCCGCAGCGTCGGAAGAACTCGGGATGTTTGTGCGAGGGCTGGGTGCCAATGCACAGTATCAAGTCGGCATGGTTGCGCACCTCGGCCAGCGTGGTGGTGAACGCGCCGCGATCCTGCAGCGCGCGCAGGCTGGCCGTCATGGCGTCGCCATGCGCATGGTCGAGCACTGCGCCGCTGTGGTTGGCCAGGGCGTAAAGCGCGCGCGCGCCGGCCACGTCGGTGGCGAGGCCGCCAAACAGCGGGAGCCGGCTCTCGCGCAGCAGGAGCGCGGCAGCGTCGAGCGCCTGGGGCAGTGCCACGGGGCGGCCATCGGCGCTTGGCGTGGTTGCCACTGCTCGCGCATCGAACCAAGCCAGCGCGCTTGCCATACGCGGGCAGGTGCTGCCGGCCAGTGCCGGTGTCCAGCCGCCCGCCGCATCCTGCGCAACGTCGAGCCCGTCGCACAGCAGCGCGCAGAAGGGGCAGGTCCAGGTGGCCCGGCCGGCTGGGCGGCCACGGGGGTCGGAGGGGAGATCGGGAGCGGGTGCCATGCCCATGTCGAGCAAAGCCTGTGCCAGCGGGCTGCCCGCATGCCGCCGCGCGGCCGCCATCCGCCCACCATGGCGAGTGCAAGGTGCCTGGCAGCGGGGAAACCGCAGCGCACGGGATGCGCCAGGAGCCGGGGCAACGAGACAACCGGTGCTCCGTGCACGTGGCAACCTGTCACCCCGGTTGGTTGCGCATGCGGCGCCAGCACGCCGTAGCAGGCTGGCATGGAACGTGTTTATGCCTGCTTGTATTTTTGCTTGAGGGTGCCGCTTGCGCGGATCAGGAGGACTGTCCTGCCTGGCCAGCCGGCGGAATACGGAGATCGTGAATGGCCGATGCAACCAGCCAGGCGCTGGCCCCGGCATGCGCGGCGGCGGCCAGGTCGGCGCCATCGCGAATGCCGCCGGCGCCGACCAGCCTGCGCCCGGTGCCCGCCTGCGAGCGGATCGCCGCGAGCGTTGCCAGGTCGGGCCCTTCGAACGCGCCGACGCGATCCAGCGCCATCACGATCAGCTGCGCCGGCCATGCGGCACTGGCCTGCCACCATGCCGCGTTGCCCAGCGGCATGCCATGGCGCCGGTCGAGCGAGAGCACGGCGCCGGGCCAGGTGTCGAACGGCGGTGCGGCGCCTGCCGCGGCGGGCGGCTCGGACAAGCTTTCGCTGCCGAACACCGGCACTACCCGCGCGCCAGTGCCGCGCAGCGCGGCCAGTGACGCCGTGGCCTGGGCGGCATTGGCGAAGCCGGCGTCCAGCCAGAGCTCGGTTTCCGGCAAGGCAAGGCAAAGGGCCTGCAGCGCCTCAAGCTGGGCGGCGCGCCCCGTGAGCGCGTCGAGGTCGGCGATATACAGCGTGCGGCTCGCGCAATACGCAAGCATCGCCCGCGCCAGTGCCACCGGATCGCTGCCCGGATGCAGGCCGGACACGATGGGGCGGTACTGGTCGCGCTGGCCGCGCACTGCTCGGACAACGCGGCCGTCGAGAAGATCGATGACTGGGATGATGTGCATGGAGAGGGAATGATGACGCGTGTGTTCGTCTATGAATATATCAGTGCGGGCGCCATGGACACCCGCGCGGTGCCGCACCTGCTGCGCCAGGGCAGGGCCATGCGTGACGCGATGATCGCAGATCTGGCGCGCATCGGCGATGTGGCGCTCACCTGCGCGGCGCTGCCCGGCGAGCTGCCGGCGGATTGCCATGGCGCGCACAAGGTGAGCTGGTGCGCGCACATGCCTGGCGAGGACGCGGCGGACTTCGTGCGCCGCCAGGCGGCTTGCCACGACGTGAGCTGGGTTGTGGCACCGGAATCCGAGGGGGTGCTGCTGAGCCTGAACTACATGGTGGGCGACGCGCGCTGGCTGGGCTGCGACGCCGGCGCGATCGCGCTGGCCACCAGCAAGCGCGCCACCGCGCAGCGGCTTGCCGCGCTCGGCGTCGCCGCGACCCAGCCATGGAGCGAAGGGGACGCGGCCGAGCCCGGGTGCTGGGTGGTCAAGCCGGACGATGGCGCGGGATCGGTGGCGACGTACGCCTACGACGGTTTCGACGCGGCGCATGAAGCCTGGCTGCGGCGGCTCGCGGATGGCGAGCCGGTGGTGCTCGAGCCCTGGGTGGAGGGCGAGCCGCTAAGCCTGTCGCTGTTGTGCGGCCCGGGCGGCACCGAATTGCTGAGCGTGAACGCGCAGCGCATTCGCGTCGATGCGCGCGGGCAGGTGCATGACGACGGCGTGCAGATCAATGCCATCGAACGCGAGGGCTCGGCGGGCCGCTGGCTGGCGGACGTGGCGCAGTGCGTGGCGACGGGCATGCCCGGCTTGCGGGGGTTCGCCGGCATCGATCTGGTCTGGCATCCCGGGCGCGGCCCCGTGGTGATCGAGGTGAATCCTCGGGTGACCTGCGCCTATGTGGGCCTGTCAGCCGAACTGGGCCGCAACCTGGCCTGCGAGATGCTGGCGGGACACCAGATCCTGGCCGAGCGGCTGGTCGCCAACGGAGCCTCCCATGGCCGCTGAGCGGGTTGTCTACGGCTGGGACCTGGGCGGCGCCAATATCAAGGCAACGCGCCTGGAGGACGGCGTCGTGCGCGATATCGCGCAGTGGGCCTGTCCCTTGTGGCAGGGCTTGCATCTGCTGGACGACGTGCTGGCGCAAGCGCGTGCGCGCTGGCCCGATTGCGGGCACGCCGCGCACGCGGTCACCATGACCGGCGAAATGGCCGACCTGTTCGAGCACCGCGAGGCCGGCGTGGTGGCGCTGGCAGACATCATGTGGGGCGCCTTTGGCGAATGCACCGTCTTCTTCGCCGGCGCTGCGGGCTGGCGCACGCGGCGCCAGGTGGCGGCGGACTGGCAGCACATCGCCTCGGCCAACTGGGTGGCGACTGCCCGCATGGCGGCTGAGCGCATCGGTCACGGCGTGCTGGTGGACATCGGCACCACCACCAGCGACCTGATTCCCATCGTGGACGGCGAGGTGGCGGCGCACGGCCGCGACGACGCCGGCCGGCTGGCCTCGGGCGAACTGGTTTACCTGGGCGTGGCGCGCACGCCGCTTTGCGCGCTGGCACGCCGCATCGCCTTGAAGGGCACCCGCTACAACGTGATGAACGAGCTGTTCGCCACCACCGCCGATGTGTACCGGATCACGGGGGAACTGCCCGACGCGCACGATCCCCACCCGGCGGCCGACGGCGGCGCCAAGACGCCGGAGGCAACACGGCAGCGGCTGGCCAGGATGATCGGGCACGATGCGCGCGACGCGTCGCCGGCGGCATGGCTGGAGGTCGCGCGCGCGTGGCGGCAGGCCCAGATCGCAGCGCTGTGGGACAACCTGCTGCGCGTCATCGACCGGTCTGGCTTGCCGCCAGACGCGCCGCTGATCGGCGCGGGCTGTGGGCATTTCCTGGCGCGCGATCTGGCCGGCCGGCTTGGCCGTCCCTACCGGGCCTTTGAAGACCTCGCCGGCATGGCGCCGGCCCACGCGGAGTGGGCGCGCGTGTGCGCCCCAAGCATTGCCGTGGCGGTCCTGCTTTGGCAAGCGGGGGACGAGGCGGTCGCGATGGAAGGCACGGAGGCATGCCAATGACGTGTTCCCGGTGTGCCGCACTGAAGTGGGAGGCTCTGTGCACATCGTAAAGATCGGCGGCAGCCTTGGCCGCGACCCGGTGCTGCGAGACTGGCTGCGGGAACTGGCCGCGCGCGGCGGCGGGCGCGTGGTGGTGGTGCCGGGCGGCGGCGGGTTTGCCGACCAGGTGCGCGAGTACCAGGGGCAATGGGCCTTCGACGACCTGGTTGCGCACAATATGGCGGTGCTGGCCATGGTCCAGTATGGCTTGATGCTGCAGGGGCTGTGCCCCGGCCTGAAGGTGGCCGCCGACGACAATGCGATCCATGCCGTGCTGCGCGATGGCGGCGTTGCAGTCTGGGCGCCATTCGGCCTATTGCGCAAGGCGCCGGATGCGTTGGCGAGCTGGGACGTGACTGCTGACAGCATCGCCGCGTGGCTGGCCAGCCGGCTTGGCGCGCGGCGGCTGGTGTTGGTCAAGTCGTGTCCGTTCAAGCGTGGGATGACGCTGGCAGAGTATATGGATGCGGGGGTGGTCGACCGCGGCTTCTGCCATTACACGCGCGACGCGGCCTATCCGGTCGAGCTTCTGCATAAGGAGGATCTGCAGCGCTTGCGCGCGCTATTCAGCGACGCCCCGCGAGACGGGGTCGCGTAGACGTGCGGTGCTCAGGCCGGCTGCGGTTCCAATGCGGCCGCCGGGTGCAAACCAGCGCGCAGCGCCGCCACCTTGGCCGGATCGAGGCGCCCGGCGCGCCCGCCGTCGCACAACGCCCCACGGAAGCCGGCAAAGTCCGGCGCCAGCGCATGCAGCTGCGGCAGATGCACGAGCTGCAGTGAGCCGGCCAGGCCAACCTTGACGCCGCGGCGCCGTGCGATACGGGTCATGGCCGCGAGCGTGGCTATGTCGACGCAGTCGAACAGGCTGCCTGCCTGTTTTCCCGCCGTGTCGGCCATCACCGCCGGAAAGCCCATCTCGCAGGCCTCTTCAACCAGCTTCAGGTCCACCCCGTGGTCGGCCAGGAACACCGGCACCACCTGCCATGGCAGGGTAGCCAGGCGCCGCAAGGCTTCGCGCCCGTGTGCACCGGGCGACACGCCCACCTTGACGTAATCGACGCCACATTTGCCGATGGTGTTGGCCATCAGCATCATGACGGCATGCTCGGCCGGCGCCACGTCGCCGATCGTCGCGCTCAGCAAGCGCCCGGGCCAGCGCGCGCGCACCGCGCCGACCACCTCACGCACGGTTTGCGCCGGCAGCGCGCCGAGCGCCCCCGCCCTGGGTTCCTTCATGTCGATCAGGTCGGCCCCCGCAATGGCGGCTTGCAGGGCCTCCGTCACATTGCGTACGCTGGTCAGCAGGGATGTCATCGGGTCTTCTCCAAGGTGGGCTCGGGGGCGGCGCTGTGGCCGGTATTGCCGGCATGCCAGGCCGCGACGCGGTCCTGCAGCCATTGCCATGCTTCGTGTTCCGCCGCGCCGGCGGTCTTGTCGATGGCGATCTGCAGGTAGGCCATCTCGCGGGCGATCTTGTCGGCCGGCAGCAGGTGCAGCCGGCTGACCAGCACCGCGCCTTCGATGACCGCCGCCTGCGCGCGGTTGAATCCGGGAAAGTCACCGTGACGGGCCTCGTGCACGCGGCCCATGCGCAGCGAAGGCCGCGCGGGATCGCCGCCTTGCTGCATCAGGCGCAGTTCGATGTGGCTCAGCGCGCTGGCCAGCCGCACGCCCTGGATCCGCTCCGCTGGCACGGTGGGCCACTGGCGTCGGCCCGTGAGGCAGCCGGCGAAGACGCGCACGTCGGTGGTCAGGTTGACCACGGCGGTGCCGCTGCCGACGATGTTGTCATAGGTGGCGGAGGGCCGGAACGGCATCAGCACGATGTCGCTACCCTGGTAGCGCACACCCATCGGCGCGATATGCGCCGCACCGTCCGCCGAGACGGTGGTGACGACGGTTTCGTAGATCACGTCATTGCTCATGGTGCTTGCCCTCATGCCCGCTTTCGCATGGTGGCGCCCGGCGCGCACCATTCGGTCAGATCCTGTGCATCGCGTTCGGCGGCGCAGCCCCAGTCCAGCGATTGGTCCTGTACGTAGCGCTTGCCCAGGCGCCAGGCGATCTCCGCGCGCGCCAGTTCCACGCCCAGGTAGAAGGCGTGGTTGCCGTCGTGCTCCAGTTGCAGCCGGGGAAACAGGGTGAAGGGGTCGGAGGCCACGTGGTGCCCGTCACGGTTGTAGGCGTGTATCCCTTGCTCGGAGACCTGCACGCGGAAGTTCGGGTCGCGGATCGCGCTGGCGGTCTCGGCAATTTCCTCCGGTGTATCGGGGTAGGGCTCACGCGCATGCAGCGTCATCATCTCGTCGGTGATGCCTTTGGGCAAAGCGTTCTGCTCGCGCGCGGCGTACATCATCCGGCGCGCCACGTCCGCTTCGCGAATGGCGCGGCGCGCATGGCCGCTGACCTGCGTGGTCAGGATCGCCGAGGCGTGCAGCTCCACCGCGATGCCCATCAGGATGGCATTGATGCCGCCGGTGTCCGCCTCGGTCAGCTCGGTCAGGTTGCCCACGCCGAGCATGATGGGCGCCTTGGGAAAGCGCTGGCGCAGCCGCTCGTAGCGCCCAAGCGAGGCCAGCAGGCCGAACGGGATCGGGTCGAGGATGGCGTCGGCGATATAGGCCCGGCCGCGCTGCTCCATGGCTTCGATCGCCGCGTACAGCGACGCTTCGTCGCCCGGCTGCTGCGGCACCAGGATCGGCGTGGCCGCGACCTCGTCCGCCACCCACAGGGTGTCCAGGGTCAGGCTGAGCAAGTAGTCCGCGCCGGCCGTGCCGCCGCGCACCAGTTCGCCGGCGTTCATCGAATCCACGCTGACCAGGAAGCCCTCCGCCTTCAGCGCGCGCACCGTGTCCTCCAGGTGCGGGAAGGGCGTGGCGGGCAGGCAGCCGAGGTCGATGACGTCGGCGCCATCCGCCCGGTGCCGGCGCGCCCGCGCGCATACGCTTTCGATATCGAGCTGGGGCGCGTCGACGATCTCGGCGAAGATCGCGATGTCGTGCCGCGACAGGTCGACCGGCTTGGCCTTGCGGTTGAAGAACTGCGGCAGATCCTTGAGCTCTTCCGGCCCGCGCTCCACCGGCATGCCGTAGTACAGCGACAGCGCGTCCAGGTCCCCGCGGCAGCGGCCCGGCACGATGATGCGGTCCGCCACCACGGGCGCGGCCACCCGTCGGCGCACCAGGTCGGCGGTCATCAGCGCGGCCACCTGCACGCCGATTTCGCGGATCTCCCAGGAGAACGGCGCGGGCTCCAGGCTGCGCAGCACGCGTTCCAGGCCTTTTTCCGCCAGGCGGCCGGTCAGGAAGACGATGTGTTCCATGTCAGTGTCAGTGCCTTCAGTCGTTGATCCAGCGTGCGGCGCAGTTCGTCGATGGAACACACCACTTCGCAATGGTCGATACGCCGCAGCCGTTCCACGTTCTCCAGTTCGATATTGCGGGGATGCAGCTTCAGCCAGCCGTCCGGCCCCTTGGTGACCACCACGGGCTCCGTGTCGCACGCGTACACGATGCCGGGGATGCCGAGCTTGCCCGCCTGGGCGAGGATATTGGTTGGCAGCGTGTCGGAGATGCCGGCGACGCATTTGGCGACGGTATTGCTGGTGGCCGGTGCGACGATGGCGGTGTGGTAGCGGCGCGCATAAAACATGCCGACCGGCGCCGCGCTGGCGGTCTTGTCCCGGAAGACGCGGAAGCGCGCCTTCAGGTCCTTCAACTGGATGCCGTAGATCGCCAGCACTTCCTCGGCCGCGCGCGACAGGAACATGTCCACATCGGGCAGGGCGGCGGCAAGCGCCAGGCTTTCTTCGAGGAAATGCCCGGAGCCGGTGATGGCCCAGGCAAAGCGGGGGGTACCCTCGGTCCGAGCGAGAGCATCGGCGTCCTCGCCCTCGATGAGGGCGAATCCTTCGGTGTCCGGGCCAAGTGGGGCAGAGAGTTGGGCCAACGTGTGACTCGCTAGGGTGATCGAACTGGGCTGGAATGATTGCAGGAGTCGTGCCTGGCGCCGGCGCCTTGATCCGCAAGGCCCGGGCGCCGGGTTGCGCCGCGCTGACTGCGCCGTCGGCGGGACAGGTTGTGTCGTCCGGCTTGCGTATGTCCCGCGCTTGCACGCCGCGCCGGCGTCCCGCCTGGCCCCGCCGGAACTGGGGCGAGGTCCCGCGCTTGCCCGTGGCCTGCTTCTTGCGAGACAGGCACGGGAGCGTGGTCGCCGGCCGCGCGCTGGTAGCGAGTGCATTGCACGGAGGGCAGATGAAACGAGACGACATGATGTGGCAGGCCGAAGCGGCGGAGTTCGGCTTGCTGCCGGGCCTGATGGCGGAATCCATAGCCGCCCGGACGGCACCGGCGGCCGCGCCGGTGCCGATGGACCTGATCTTTATCGAAGGCTTCGAAGCGCAGACGATCATCGGCATTGACGACAGCGAACTGCGCACGCCGCAACCGCTGCGCATCGACCTGACAGCCGGGCTGCCGCGCAGTGCCGCCTGCAGCAGTGACCGGATCGGCGACACCATCGACTATGGCAAGGTCCGCACCGCGTTGCGGGACTTGATGGCCACGCACCGGCTGCAGTTGCTGGAAGCGCTTGCCGAGCGCGTGGCGCAATTGCTGCTGGAAGACTTTGGGGCGCACTGGGTGCGCGTGGTGGTGGTCAAGCCGAAGAAATTCGACGACGTTGACTCGGTGGGGGTGGCGATAGAGCGGCGCCGCGACGAGACCTTGCGCGTTAAGGATCACGGGTACGGCTGGCTGGGCCGGGGCGCCGTTGATTTCTAGGTGTTTCCCGGCGTGGCGCCGGAACAGGCCGGCGCCACGCTGATTTGCGCTACCTGACTCGGGCCTGGCGCGGGTCGATGGGCATCGCGCACAGCGCCGGATCGAGGCAGCCCGCGATCATCGCGCTGGCAACGGTCAGGTCGGCGCTGGTGCCCGGGTTGAGGCCGGTGGCTTTCAATTCCCGGTCCCATTGCACGAATGCCTCCGCATCAATGGACTGGCCCGCCTCGATGCGCCCGTGGAACAGCCGCGCGCGGTCACTCACGCGCCTTGCCACAGCCAGCCCATGCTTGCGTGCGATATGCGAGTCCGGGAAGCGCGCCAGGAAGGCGAGATGGACGGCTACCACCGCCCGGTGCAGGCGCTCGGGCCAGGCACCGTGTCCGGCGAGGTGCCTGCGCAGCACCGGCAGCCCGAGCGTGAAGAGGTCGGCGTAGCCATTCGCATACTGGCGCGCCACCGTATCGCGCATGGCGGCCAGGTGCATGGCGGCGCGCAGGTTCACCGTGGGCCTGGCGGCCACGTCCTGCTCCGGCGCCGCGCCAAGGCCGGCCGGCATGGCGTGCGCGATCGCGCGATAGGCGGCCTCGGCATCGGCCACGGTCAGGGCCGCCAGCACCGCCTCGGTCTGCTCGCGGAGCGTTTCGGCATCGCGCGGCGGCTCGCCTTCCACGGCGGCGGCCAGTGGCGCGCATAGCAGCAGGATGCCGAGATTGGTGTTGCACCGCGCCACCGCCTGCGTTTGCGCGACCGCCTCCTCGATACGCTCGCCGACCGTGAGCGCGGCATCGGTCAGCGGTGCCACCGCCACCGCCGCGCTGTCCAGGAAGAGCCCGGCAGTCATGCCGTGGCCGGGGGCATCCATGCTGACGTTGCCCGGTTTGGCCACCGCCACGTCCAGCGTGCACGCCCACAGGAAAGCCGCCGCGGCAGTGCCGGCCACGCTGTTGTCCGGTGCCGCTCTCACGCCACGGCTCCCTGGCGCGCCGCGGGCAGCTTGCGCTTGAGCAGATCATCGACAAGCAGGCCGGCGATATCGACCGCCGTGACGGATTGCAGCCCATGCCAGGCCGCCACGCCATTGACCTCGATGACCATCGCCTGATCCGTGTCTTCCCCTTCGCCGACGGGAACGAGATCCACGCCAGCGTAGTCGAGGCCAAGCGCTTCGGTAGCGCGCACGGCAAGTGCAGCCAGCGCAGGCGTGATGTCAGCGTGCTCGCAGCGGGCGCCTTGCGCCACATTGTGAATCCAGCCCTGGCTGACGCGGCGCATGGCCGCCACCGCCCGTCCGCCGACCACTAGCACGCGCCAGTCGAACCCCGGCTTGCCGGGCGCAGCCGGAGAGGGGGCGAAGCGCTGCAGGTAGGCCACATGCCGGTATGCCGCCAGCGCAGGCAGCGGCACGGGCGCGTGTCCTGCCTCGACCATGCCGATGCGCTGCAGCCCCTTGCCCTGCGAGCCGAACAGCGGCTTGAGCACCAGCGCGTGCCCGGCGGCGCTCTCGCGCATCACCGTGCGCTGCGCGTGCGGCGCGGATTCGCTCACCCAGGTCGCGGGCGTGGGAATGCCGGCCAGGTGCAGCAGGAAGCTGGTCATGCCCTTGTCCACGCTGCGCTCGATGGCACGCGCGTCGTTGTACACGGGCACCCCCAGTTCGCGCAGCGCGTGCAGGATGCCCAGCCGCAGCGTGACCTGCTCGAAGCTGCCGGACGCGAGGCCGCGCACGATCACGGCATCCGGCAGGGCACGCCCATAGCCGGGGATCACCAGGCCGTGCCAGGCCCATGTGGTGTCGATCCGGCAATCGGCCAGGTCCACACAGCGGCCTTCGCAGCCGCGCTTGCGCAGGGCCTGCTTCAGCGTGGCGGTATGCCAACCGGTTTCGTCGGTCATGATGGCGATGCGCAGCGGGCTGCGCGCAGGGGAGGCGGCCATGTCAGGCTTCCTGCAGCCATTGCCCGTGCAGCAGCGGCAGGTTCAGCGCACCAGCGTGCCAGGTCCGGCCGGAAGCGAGGTTGCTGACCCACGCCTCGGCGGGCGCGAACAGGGCCGGGTCGATGCGGTAGAAGTCGTAGCCGTATTCCTTGAACACATCGGCGAAGGGGCGCCCATAGTCGCGCGACCTGGCCGAGGGAAGCGCGAGGGCAAGCGCCCGGGCGGCATCGTCGTCGGTGTCGACCGTCAGGTGCACGCTGCCGCCGTACAGGATGGCGTCGTTGGTGCGGCCCATCGCATCGCCCGCATCGGCGCCCGGTGGCGGCAGTGGCGCGACACCGCTGCCGCCGACGATGCGGTCCAGCGGGAAGCCAAGCACATGCGCCTTGTGTAGCGCGACCTCCAGCACGCGGCCTACCACCTGCGTGGTGCCGGCCAGGCTTGCCGTCGGCGTCAGGATCACGGTCAGTTGCCCGGGCCGCAGTCCGCAGTCCCGCAGGATCTTCTGGATGACGATCTCCGGCGGCGCGCGGTCGACTTCCAGCACCAGGCAGGCGCCGCTGCCACCGTCGGGCAGGCTGTCGCGGTAGCCGAGCTCCTCGAACAGCGTTTCCTTGCCAGCGAGCGCGCGCGCCGGGCCGGAGCCCAGCGCGAAGAACTTCCTGCCGCCGGTTTCCTCCTTGCTGGCGCTCAGGCTCCAGCCGGCGTACTGGCTGGCCAGGCAGGCCAGCACAGGCTGTCCGCTGCTGACCTCGATCTGCGTGGGCCAACCTGCGCCGCCGTGGCGCAGGCGCACCTGGCCCAGCCCGCCCATGCAGATCGCCGCAATGGCAATGCCCGCCTCGACGCTGCCGCGCGTCTCGACGCCGGCATCGACGATGCGTACGCCCATGGGCCCATTGGAGACCGAGAGCTGCCACTCGGCGCGGTGGCCGAGCAGGCTGGCGACGAGCGGCTGGCTGAGCGCGTTGACGCTGAACGTAGCGCTGGGATTCGTTGTGCTTGGCATGGGCGCCTCGGTTGGGTGATTCAGGGCAGTTCGGCGGCAACGGTGCGCGCCATGGCCATGGCTTCGGGGAAGCCCAGGTAGACCGGCTTGGCGGCTTCGCGCATGGCGAGGAACAGGCGGTGCTGGACCTGGTACTTGATGTTGCCGATGGCGAGCGCGCCGACGCCCACGGCCTTGCCAGTGCCGACGGGCTTGCCATCGGCACTGGCGTCCACGCCAGCGATGCCCGCAGGAGGCACGGCGTTCACGTCGGCGGCTACCAGCAGCTTGCCTGCGGCGGCACGGTCCGCCTCGCTCACGACCTGGACGCCAGCGCTTGCGGTGGCGAAGACCACGTCAGCTTCGGCCAGCGCCGCCTGGAGCGCGTCCGCCGAGCGGATCAGGATGCCTTCGGTCTGCGCGTTGAAGCGTTCGTTGGTCTCCCGGCTGATGCGGGTGGCTTGCTCGCTCCCGGAGCGGTTCGACAGCCAGACGCGCGCGCCAAGTTGCGAGGCCAGCGCCCCCGCGACGCGCCCGACGGCGCCGCTGCCGCCAAGCACCAGCACCCGGCGGCCGGAGAAATCGGTTCTATGCACCTTGCGCAGTTGCCGCTCGACGGTGGCCACCAGCGCCGCGGCGGTGGTGTAGGAACCGCTCGGGTCGGCGAAGACGGACACCGCGAACGGAGGCACCATGGCCTTGCGCGCCGCCTCGAGCATGTCGGTCGCCAGTACCACATCACGACCGCCGATGAAGATGCCGGTGTTGGCGACGCCTTTCGGCCCGCGGGAGAAGATGGCGTCCTGGGTCAGGGCGGCAACGTTGTCGAGGCCGACTTCAGCGTAGGGGATGACGTGCTCGTAGCCGGCGTCGACGGCCATGTTGACGTCGAAGGGGCTGGCTTGCCGGGTCGGGGTGAACATGTGAAGAATGTAGGGGCGTGCCATTTCGGGGGCTCCGTGATCTGGGTGCTCAACTTCAGGTAATTGGGGCTCGGGTCTATCGGCGTTGGCGCATCCTGTCACCCGCCTCACGCCGCGCTGCGCTGCCGCGCCGATGGCACGACTTGCGCGCCACCATTGACCCCTGCAACAATGCGTGCCTGCAGGAAGGGGCCCAACAGTCCTGCCGCGCGGATGTCCGCTACCGCCTGTTCGGCTGTGGCTTGCGAAGGTACGATGGCGAAGCCGGTCGGGCCCCATGAGCTTTGCCCGACGGCTGCTGCGTTGGCGCCCGCCTGCTGCGAGATCCGGGCCAGCGCTTGGCCGACCGCCGGGCTGCTGTACACGCCGCCTTGCGCCGGCGCGAAGTAGCCGCCGATGACCTGCTGCAGGTGATTGACGCCTTGGGCGAAGGGCACGAAGTCATGCTCGGCGGCGGCGGGCAGGATCTGCATCAGCACGCGGTGGCAGAGATCGGCGGACAGTGCCTGGGGGAAGGACGGCAGGCCTTGCATGGCCTGCTTCTCCGCTGCGCCGTGCAGCCCGGTGCGGCTGGTGTCGAGCAGCAGCACGATGCGCCAGTCGGCCGGGAAATCGAAACGCGCCGTCAACGGCGCCACGCTGCCCGCGCCACGCGGGCCGCTGTCCACCAGCAGCCCGCCGCGCTCGAATGCAGCGATGCCTACGCCGGAGCGGCCTCCACGGCCTAGCAGGCTGGCGATGTCGGCGGCGGACCATGGCAGGCCGTGCAGCGTTGCAAACGTCCGGCCCAGGGCCAGCGCCAGTTGCGTGCCCGAGCCGAAGCCCGCATGCGCAGGCAATACCTCATGCAGGCAGACCGCGAGGGGGCACTGGATGCCGCTGGCTTGCTTGAGCTGTTCCAGCCAGGCCGAGACGCGCGGGACTTCCTGCCGTGCGGCGTGGTTCACCGCGGCGACCCGGTCCTGCACGGCCGGGCCGAGGTCGAGGATGGTCGCCGGGCCGCCGATCGACAAGCCGAGACTGCCAAAGCGCCGCCCAAGCGATGCGCCCGGGTCGAGAAAGCCCAGATGCAGGCGCCCGGTCGCGTGAATCCGAACCGCGCCGGACGGGTTGATGCCATGACCTTCGTGGGTGGGTTTTTCGAGCGTTTGCATGGATGAGGGCCTTTCGCGAATCGCTTTGTCTGCCTGATCTAGCAAGCGGCATACCACTGCGCCGCCGGCCTGCAGGGGACGCGGCGCGGCGCGTTGGAGTGACAGCGTGTCATGCCCCGCGTTCCGCTTTGCGGACAAGGTGTCATGACGCCAAGCCGGGCGCGGGTGGGCCGCGCTCAGGCCCCGCCCGCATGCCGTGACGCTGCCGCCTCCCGCGCGATCTCGATGCATAACTGGTGCATCTTGCGGTACAGCGTGTTGCGGCTGACCCGCAGCACGCGGGCGACGGTGCTGACATTCCAACGATGCGTCTCCAGCAGTTCCAGGATGGTCTTGCGCTCGTTCAACTGGATGGCGTTAAAGGGCGGCAGGCTCTGCTGCGCGGGCTTGCTTGCCTCGGCTCCTGCGCCGGCACCCCGGCCACGGCGCGCGGAATTCTGTGCGCCTTGCGCGACTTCCGGCGGAAGCTGCCGGCTGGTCAGGCGCGCGCCGTCGCACAGGGCCACGGCAGTGCGCAGCACGTAGCGCAGTTGCCGCAGGTTGCCAGGCCAGTCGTAGCGCATCAGCGCCTGCTCGGCGTCGGGTGCGAGCGTGGGCGGCGTTTCCTGCGGGCCGGCCTCCTCGGCCAGGATGGCGTGGATCAGGGCCAGCCGGTCGGTGCGTTCGCGCAAGGGCGGCAGGCGCAGCTCGACGCCGCTTAGCCGGTAGAAGAGGTCTTCGCGAAAGCGCCCGTCATGGACCAGCTCGGCGAGGTTGCGATGGCTGGCGCTGATCAGCTGGAAATCGACCCGGGCCGAGGTTTCGGACCCGAGCGGTGTCACCCGCCGCTCCTCCAGCACGCGCAGCAGGCGTGCCTGCAAGGCCATCGGCATATCGCCGATCTCATCGAGGAACAGCGTGCCGCCGTCGGCCTGGAGGATCTTGCCGCGCCGGCCTTCGCGCTGGGCGCCGGTAAAGGCTCCCGCCCGGTAGCCGAACAGTTCGCTCTCGATCAGCGATTCCGGCAGAGAGGCGCAATTGATGGCCACGAAGGCGCCTTGTGCCGCAGGGCTGGCCGCGTGCAGCGCATTGGCGAAGACGTCCTTGCCCGAGCCGGTTTCGCCGTGGAGCAGGATGGGCACGTTGCGCGCGATGACGCGCGTGGCGAGCCGGACCTGTGCGTCCATGCGCGGATCGCCGCAGGCCAGGCCTGCGCGGGCCGGCTGGGGCGCGCAAGCTTCCTGCGCCGGCGCGCTGCGTGCCGCCGGCCGGGCGGGCCGTGGCTGGTACTCCTGTGGCGGCTGCTGCGCGACCATGAAGAAACGATCCGATGCCTGCGCGAGGTAGACCGGCATCGGATGAAAAGACTGGCGCGCGCTGCGCGCCACCAGTTCGTCGAGCGAGATCATGAACAGTTCATCGATGCGCTTGCCGCGCACTGCCTGCAGCGAATGGCAGCCGAGCTGGAGCAGGGCGCTGCGGTTGGCGGCGAGCACTACGCCGTCGGCATCGACCGCCAGCTTGCCTTCGCCGGGCGTATAGACCAGTTCCGGCTGGCTGTGGAAGCGGATCGGATAGGCGTGGCGGAAGCGGGCGTCAAACAGGCGGTTCTCGATATGGCGGCAGGACATGCCGACCAGCACCGGGGAATGCTGCTGCAACGGCAAGGGCGAGCGGCTGGTGACATCGAGCACCGCGGCCAGTACCCCGTTCTCGTCATAGATAGGCGCAGCCGAGCAGGCCAGGCCGGCATAGCGCTGGAAGAAGTGCTCATGCTGGCGTATTGCCACGGCACCGTTCTCCGCCAGGCAGGTGCCTATGCCGTTGGTGCCGGCTTCGCGCTCGCTCCAGATCGCGCCGACGCGCAGGCCTTCCGGGGCGATCTCCCGCGCGAACGGGTCGGCGGCAACCAGATGCATGACCACGCCCTCGCCATCGGTCAGCATCACCGCCATCTCCGGGTCGGCCAGTTGCTGATAAAGCGTGCTCATCTCCAGCCTGGCACAGTCCACCAGGTCGGCCAGGCGCTCCCCGCGCTCGCGCAATTCGCTGGCGGAGAGCACCGGCGGCACGGCACGCAACTCCGGATCGAGCCCGTGTTCGCCCAGGCAACGGGTCCACGAGCGCACCACCACGGCGCTGGCATCCGTTGCGGACCGCGGGTAGGCGACGGCGCGCGCGATGCGCTGCGCATGCGTGCCCGCGGCCGGCACGGGAAGCTGGGTCAAGGTCAATGCCGTCATGTGTTTCTCCTCCTGCGCTGGCGTACTTCCGTGGGCTGGAGTCTGCGGACCGGGACCTGGCCTCGCAATACCCCTTAGGCACCGCCCGCATCTACTACCAAGGAGGTAGTGCCAAGTGGAAATTGTTGGGAGGGGGGCCGGCTCGCCATACTCCGCATAAATGCAAACACCCTGCGGAGACTGCACATGACCAGAGCATCCATCCTGAACGATCGGCATCGCGAACTCGGTTCCACCCTGGACGGCGATACCTGGAACGACATGCCGATCCCCTGGCGCTATCGGCGCGATCCGCAGGATGAGGTAGTGGCGGTGCGCACCGCTGCCGGCCTCTATGACATAAGCGGTCTGAACATCGTCAAGGTCTCCGGCCAGGATGCCGCGTCGGTCATCGACAAGATGGCACCAATCGATGTGCATCGCTTGCAGCCTGGCACGGCGCGGCTGGCTGCAGCCGTGGATGAGAACGGCGCAGTCAGCGACGACCTGATGGTGATCTGCGACGGCCCCAACCAATACCGCCTGTCGCACGGTAGCGGCAATACGCAGCGCCAGCTGGCCGCGCTCTCGAAGGGCCGCGATGTGAAGTGGGAGCAGGACTTTGACGTGCATATGCTGTCCCTGCAAGGGCCCCGCGCCGCCGCCATCCTCAAGCCGCATATCGGCACCGGGTTGGCCTCCCTGCCGTATTTTGCGCACCGCGAGACCACGCTGTTTGGCCGCAAGATCGTAGTTTCGCGGGGCGGCTACTCGGGCGAAGAAGGCTTTGAGATCGCCTGCGCCGCGGCGGACGCGGTCGCCTTGTGGGACGCCATCCTGGAAGCGGGCAAGCCGCAGGGGCTGATTCCCTGCGCCTGGGATTCCCTCGAACTCGCGCGCATCGAAGCGGGCTTGCTGTTCTTCCCCTTCGACATGCCGGAAGGCGACACCACGCCGTGGGAAGTCAACCTCGGCTGGGCCATCGACACCGACAAGACCGGCGACTACGTGGGCAAGGCGGCGCTGCTCAATGCGCGCGGCAAGGAGCGCTTCTTCCAGGCCGGCGTGGCGGTACGGCATGTCCGCGCGGTGGAGGCCGGATCGAAGATCTTCGTGGATGGCAAGGAAGTGGGCGTGGTGACCAGTGCCACCTTCAGCCGCTACCTGATGCAATCGCTGGCGCTCGTGCACCTGCAGCCCGGCTACAAGGCGCTGGGCACCAAGGTGGAGATCCGCGACAGCAACGGTGCGCATACGGGCACGGTGACCAAGACGCCGTTCTACGATCCGCAGCGCCTGCGTACCCAAGTCAAGGCCGCCTGAGCAGGCATCCATCTATCCACGCAGGAGCTTGCCATGCTGGTGACAGGCATCAAGAGCATGCCGGTGTACCGCCCGCTGCAGTTCGACGGCAGCGGCAAGGCGCACCTGGCGGTGGCCCGGGGCGTGGGCGGCGACGCGCTGCGGCGCCTGGCCAGGGAGGCTGGCGCGTGCAAGGTGCTATACGCCGCCGAGGCGGGCGCCGACCTGACACAAGCGTTGCGCTCCGCCGGCACCGATGTGACGGTTGCCGCGTCCATGGCCGCGCTGCTTGACCAGTTGGGCGAAGCGCTGGCCGTGTTGCCGATGGGCTTGCGCTTCTACGCTGCCGGCGACGAGGATTTCCTCGCCCAGGTGAGCCGGGTGGCCGAACAGCATGGGCTGGACCCCGCCGAGATGCAATGCGAATGCGTGGCACCAGGTTCGCGGCGGGTCTACTGCGTGCATTGCCGCACCTGCAACGGCGCGGTATCCGGAGGCATCGCTCCATGCGCGGGATGCGGCCGCAAGCTGCTGGTGCGTGATCATTATTCCCGTCGCCTGGCCGCCTTCATGGGCGTGATGGCCGACGCGGAAACACCGGGGGCAGCATGACGCCGCAAGAGAGCCTACCGGTGCGCGTGGCGCGGATAGAGGCGGTGACGCCGCAGGTCAAGCGTTACACGCTGCGCCACGTTGATGGAGCGGACCTTCCCGCCTTCTCGGGGGGCAGCCATATCGTGGTCGAGATGCAGGGCGACGGCCGCCTGCACCGAAACCCGTATTCCCTGATGAGCTCGCCTTGGGACACCAGTCACTACCAGATCGGCGTGCGCCGCGTCGACGAAGGACGGGGTGGTTCGCGCTTCATGCATGAACAGGTGCAGGAAGGCTCGATTCTGCGCGTCTCGGCCCCGGTCAACCTCTTCCCGCTGCTCAAGACGCGCCGCAAGCACATCTTGATCGCGGGGGGTATCGGCATCACGCCGTTCTTCTCGCAACTGGCGGAGCTGCGGCGGCTGGATGCGCCGTACGAGCTGCACTACGCCGTGCGCAGCCAGGAGCATGCCGGCTTTGCCACGGAGCTGCTTCGGCTTGCGGGCGAGAGGCTGCGTCTCTACGTGGAAGACGCTGGCCAGCAACTGGACTTCGCCAAGGTGCTGGCGGGCCAGCCGCTGGGTACCGATGCCTATGTCTGCGGTCCCGCCGGCATGATCGAAGCACTGCGCCAGGCGGCGCGCACCGCAGGTTGGCCGGACAGCCACGTGCATTGGGAGCAGTTCCTGGCGCCCCCGGTGGGCGCGCCGTTCGAGGCGGTGCTCGCCCGCAGCGGCATCACGTTGCAAGTGGGCGCCCAGACCAGCCTGCTCGAAGCGATCGAGGCAGCCGGTGTGAAAGTGTCCTACCTGTGCCGCGGCGGGGCTTGTGGCCAGTGCGAGCTGGAGGTGCTGGAGACCGACGGCGAGCTGGTCCACCACGATCACTATCTTTCCGCCGAGGAAAGGGCGAGCGGCCGCAAGCTGATGCCCTGCGTGTCCCGGGCGAACTGCCAGCGTCTGGTGCTGGCGATCTAGGAGACGCGATGCATATCACGTTCAAGACCGGCGAAAGCTTCCGCGACGATTTCGCATACGCCAACAGTCCGGCCGCCATCCAGCGTTTTCCGTTCCCGTTCATGGAAGACCAGTACATGTACTCGGTCAACATTGAACCGCACAGCGCCGGGCCGGCGGGCAGCGTCACCGAGCACCCCTTCGACGTTGACGAGCACTACATCGCCGAGTGCCGCGAACGCTCCTTGGTGCTTGCGCAGGACCCGGGCCGCTGCATGGCCTTGCCGCACATGATGCAGGCGCAGTGGGACACGCTTGAGCTGATGATGGAATCGCTGGCGGCCAGCTATCCCGCGCATTTCTCGTTGCGGCGAGACGGCGCGCGATGGACCTGGGAGAACCGCATACTCGGCCTGCGCCAGGACTTTGGCTTCGGCGATGCCGCGACGCTGCCTTATCCACCGCTGGAATACATCACGCGGCAGAACCAAGGCGACTGGGTGCTGATGGACCATCGCCAGGACAACCTGTTCATGGACGCCGGCATGGTCACCACGCAGGCCGACTGGTCGCTGGATTTCGATCTCGGCATGAGCTTCGGCGAATGGCACGGGCCCGTGCCGCTGGCGCACGAGCTGGGCATCTTCGACCGCGCGCTGAAGTATCTCCTGCTCTTGCGCGTGGGCGCGCCGGTGCGCCGCTTGAACTGGACCATGACGATTCACCCGCGCCTGGACACGTCACC
The DNA here is from genome assembly GCF_056398045.1 of Cupriavidus sp. 05L411. Lineage (NCBI taxonomy): Bacteria > Pseudomonadati > Pseudomonadota > Betaproteobacteria > Burkholderiales > Burkholderiaceae > Cupriavidus > Cupriavidus sp. 05L411. Next base: position 291,080 of record NZ_JBFTOQ010000004.1, read on the forward strand.
GGAACGCTATCCGGAGTGGGGGGCGGACCGCGCCACCGTCACCCGCGAGAACGCGGGCGAGCTGGTGCACCTGAGGGTAGAACTGCAGACCCTGTTCCGGCTGCCCCGCAGCAATGCCGTCGGCTTTGGCGTGCGTTGCTACCTGATCAGCCTGCAGGAGCTGGCCACGGTGCCCAAGTGGGCGGCGCGCCTGCACCGCGTGCTGCGCACGTTGCCGGACGAACTGGCCGACTACAAAGGCATCACGCGCTACCGGCAGGCGGCGATCGACTGGCTGGCAGCGTACGACGACGGCCGCACCCTCGGCGCGGGCACCGCCCCCGGGTAAGCGCCGCAGCGGCAAAACAAGATCGGCACCCACAAGAGATTCAATGCGGAGCCAGCGCGCTCCGCACTGCTTGCGACGCCTTGCGCGATCGCCTTACAAACCCGCTGGAGACAAAAAATGGCCCGCGACCCACGCTACGACATCCTGTTCGAACCGATCCAGATCGGCCCCAAGACATTGCGCAACCGGTTCTACCAGGTGCCTCACTGCATCGGTGCCGGGTCCACGCTGCCCGGCTTCCAGGCTGCGCACCGCTCGTTGAAGGCCGAAGGCGGTTGGGCCGCGCTCAATACGGAATACTGCTCCATCCACCCGGAATCCGACGACACGCACCGCCTGTCAGCACGGATCTGGGACGAAGGCGACGTGCGTAACCTGCGCGTGATGACCGACGAGGTGCACAAGCACGGCGCGCTGGCCGGCATCGAGATGTGGTACGGCGGCGCGCACGCGCCTTGCATGGAAAGCCGGGCCACGCCGCGCGGCCCCAGCCAGTACGCGTCGGAGTTCGAAACGCTGACCTACTGCAAGGAAATGGACCTGCGCGACATCGCGCAGGTGCAGCAGTACTACGTCGATGCCGCCTATCGGGCGCGTGACGCGGGCTTCGATATCGTCTACGTGTACGGCGCGCACTCCTACCTGCCGCTGCAGTTCCTCTCGCCGTACTACAACAAACGCACCGACAAGTACGGCGGCTCGCTGGAGAACCGCGCCCGCTTCTGGTTGGAAACGCTGGAGAAAGTGCGGCGCGCCGTCGGCGACGACTGCGCCATCGCCACGCGCTTCGCGGTGGACTCGCTGTACGGCTGCGCGGGGATCGAGGTGGAGCAGGACGGCATGAAGTTCGTCGAGATGGCGGATTCGCTGCTGGACCTGTGGGACGTGGACGTGGGCGACATCGCCGAGTGGGGCGAGGACGCCGGCCCCTCGCGCTTCAACCTGCAAGGCCACCAGATCCCGTGGACCCGATTTATCAAGCAGGTGTCGAAGAAGCCTGTGCTGGGCGTGGGGCGCTTTACCGATCCCGAGAAGATGACCGAAATCGTGACCAAGGGCATCGCCGATATCATCGGCGCGGCGCGTCCTTCGATTGCCGACCCGTTCCTGCCAAAGAAGATCGAGGAAGGGCGCATCGACGATATCCGCGTCTGCATCGGCTGCAATGTCTGCATCTCACGGTGGGAGATCGGCGGCCCTCCGATGATCTGCACGCAGAACGCCACCGCCGGCGAGGAATATCGCCGTGGCTGGCACCCGGAGAAGTTCGCCAAGAAGAAGTCCGACGACGCGGTGCTGGTGGTGGGCGCCGGCCCGGCCGGCTCGGAATGCGCGCGCGTGCTGATGGAACGCGGCCATACCGTCCACCTGGTGGACCAGGCCGAGAAGATCGGCGGGCACCTGAACCAGATCATCACGCTGCCGGGCCTGGGTGAGTGGGGCTACCACCGCGACTACCGGGAGACCCAGATCAACAAGCTGCTGAAGAAGAACAAGCAGAGCCAGCTCGCGCTGGGGCAGAAGGCGCTGACGGCCAACGCCATCCTGGAGTATGGTGCCGAGAAGGTGGTCATCGCCACCGGCTCGCACTGGGTCACCGACGGCACCAACTGCCTGACGCACGACCCGATCCCGGGCGCGGACGCTTCGCGCGACGACCAGTTGACGCCGGAGCAGGTGATCGCCGGCAAGAAGGCGATCGGCAAGCGGGTGGTGATCCTCAACGCGGACACCTACTTCATGGCGCCGAGCCTGGCCGAGAAGCTCGCCACCGCGGGCCATGAGGTGACCATCGTCAGTGGCGTGCACCTGGCCAACTACATGCACTTCACGCTGGAATATCCCAACATGATGCGGCGCCTGCACGAGCTCAAGGTCAAGGAGATGGGCGACCATTTCTGCAGCCGCATCGAGCCGGGCCGGCTGGAGGTCTACAGCATCTGGGGCGACGGCTCGCGCCGCACCTACCGCGGCCCCGGCAAGTCGCCGCGCGACGAGAACAAGAGCCATCGCTGGCTGGAGTTCGACTCGCTGGTGCTGGTGACCGGCCGCCGCTCCGACGATACCCTGCACCGCCAGCTGAAGGCGGCCGAGGACCGCTGGGAAAGCCTTGGCATCAAGGGTGTGTACCTGATCGGCGACGCGGAGGCCCCGCGCCTGATCGCGGACGCCACCTTCGGCGGCCAGCGGCTGGCGCGCGAGATCGAGGAGGCGGACGCGCAGATCCCGCTGCCGTACCGCCGGGAGGTGCCAGTCTGGGGCGTGCCGCACAAGAAAGAAGGCACGTTCGAGATCATCTACAAGATCTGACCCCGGGCAGGGGGCGGCCGCGCAGGCCGTCCCCGCCGGAAGCTTCGCACCCCCGCGCAAACACAGACGGAAGCCGCCATGCCCGCCGCAGACAAGTTCGACCCGCTCCAGGTCACCCGGGTCCTGTTTGAAGGATTCTCGTCACCCGCCATCGTGCTGTTCTACCTGGTGGGCTTCGCCGCCATCGGCGTCTTCTGCTATGGCACCTATGTGCAGATCCGCAAGTACCGTCGCGGCCAGCCGCTGGGCGCGCCGCTGGAGATCGGCAAGCGCTTCATGCAGATGTGCCGCACCGTGGCCAGCCACCGCACCATCGCCCGGCGCGATCCCGCCGCCGGGCGCGCGCACCGGCTGATCTTCTACGGCTTCGCGCTGCTGTTCATCGGCACCGCCACGATCACGCTGGAGTACGACATCACCGGCAAGCTGTTCGGCCTGCGCTTCTGGCATGGCAAGTTCTACCTGTGGTTCTCGCTGGTGCTCGATTGCGCCGGCGTTGCCATGATCGCAGGGCTGGTCTACATGATGATCCGGCGCGGCTGGATCAAGCCGCCCAAGCTGGATTACACCCGCCCGGACCGCAAGCCGGGAGAGCCGGGTTATGACCGCAGCGGCTACCGCCGCGAGGACTGGGCTTTTCTGTGGGCGCTGATCATCATCGGTGCGACCGGCTACGTGCTGGAGGCCGCACGGCTGGTGTGGCTGCAGGAAAGGCCGGAGGTGTGGGAACTGCGCTGGTGGTCGCCGTTCGGCGCAGCGCTGGCCGAGGCGATGCGCGCCGTGGGCGTCAGCGCCGGGGCCGCAGGCGTCTTGCGCAGCGGCCTGTGGTGGTTCCACGGCCTGCTGGCGCTGACGCTGATCGCGCTGATCCCGTTCACCAAGGTCAAGCACATCTTCACCGCCGCAGGCTCGCTGATGCTGCGCGATCCGCTGGCTGCGCAACGCCTGCCGCGCCAGGCGGCTACCGGTGACAAGGTCGGCTACAGTACGATCACCGATTTCACGTGGAAGCATCTGCTGAACCTGGATGCCTGCACCAAGTGCGGCCGCTGCCACGAGGCTTGCCCGGCGCAGGCGTCCGGCGCGCCGCTGTCCCCGCGCGATGTGATCCTGTCGCTGCGCGAGTTCGCCAACGACGCGCTGCAGAAGCAGGCCCTCCCGGATGAGGTCAAGCTGAGCCCGCATGGCAAGGACGGCGGCCAGGTGTTCATGGAGACCTTGTGGTCCTGCCGCACCTGCATGGCCTGCGTCGAGATCTGCCCGGTGGCGATCGAGCACGTGCCCATCATCGTGCAGATGCGCCGCAAGCTGGTGGAAGACGGCGACATGGAACCGCAACTGCAGAAGACGCTGCAGACCATCCACAAGACCGGCAACTCCTTCGGGGAATCCAAGCGCAAGCGCGCGGCCTGGACCAAGGCGCTGCCGTTCGAGATCAAGGATGCGCGCAAGGAACCGGTGGACTTGCTCTGGTTCGTCGGCGACTACGCCTCGTTCGACCCCCGCAACCAGAAGGTCAGCCAAGCGTTCGCCACCTTGCTGCATGAGGCAGGCGTGAGCTTCGGCCTGCTGTTCGAGGGCGAATCCAACGCCGGCAACGACGTGCGCCGCGTTGGCGAGGAAGGGCTTTACGAACTGCTGGCCGAAACCAATATCGCGACGCTGGGCACGGCGAAGTTCAAGCGCATCGTCACGACCGACCCGCATTCCTACAACACCATCCGCAACGAGTACCCGGATTTTGGCGGCACCTACGAGATCGAGCATTACACAAGCTACGTGCAGCGCATGCTGGAACAGGGCCAGATCAAGGTGCGCCAGCCGCAGCGCCAGCGCGTGACCCTGCACGATCCGTGTCACCTCGGGCGCTTCAACAAGGGCTATGGCGCGCCGCGCGACATCCTGAAGCAGATCGGCTGCGAGCTGGTGGAGATGCCGCGCCATGGCGACAACTCGTTTTGCTGCGGCGCCGGTGGCGGCCGCATCTGGATGCCCGACCCGGTCGGCGCGGAGAAGCCATCCCAGAACCGCATGCGCGAGGCCGCCGGCATCGAAGGGCTGGAGGTTTTCGTGGTGTGCTGCCCGAAGGATCTGACCATGTTCGAGGACGCATTGAAGACCAGCGGCTACGAAGGCAAGTTCGTGGTGCGCGAGCTGATCGAGCTGATTCGCGATGCGCTGGCCGAGCCCTATGGCACGCCCCAGGCCAGCCACGCCGCGATCGGCCTGGTGCAAGCGTAGGGCAGGCGGCGATGAACTTCTCCGGCCGGCACTGGATCGAGCTGCTGCGGCGTGCGCAGGAGGACGCGGAGCCGCTCACGGCCGCCGCGCTCTATGCGCACGCCTCGCCAGCGCACCAGGCGTGGTTGACGCCGCGTCTGTTCGATGCCCGCCACGACCGCTTGCTGCTTGCGTCGGCCGGATTCGTCCCGCCGCTCGTGCTGGCGCGGCTAGCTGTGATCTGCCGCGACGATGCCATGGTTGGCTTGCGTCTCGCCCGCAATCCCGCGACCCCCGCGGACGCGCTGGTTACGCTCTGGCGCCACGGCGGAGGCGAACGCCTGCGCTTGCTGCTGGCCAGGCATCCGCACATGCCGCGTGGCGTGCTGGCGCAGATCGCCGAAGGCACCACGCAGGTCAAGATACTGCGGGCGCTGTGCGAGAACACGGGCACCGCCGCCGATGTGCTGGCGGCGCTGGAGCGGCGCCACCTTCCGATGCTGCATCGCTTGCTCGCGATTAATCTCGCCACTGCCGCGGATACGTTGCAGTCCTTGTGGACGGCGGCGGACGAGCCGGCCGTACGCGCGCAAATTCTGCTGCATCCGCATTGCCCGGCGTGTTTGCTTGAAGCCATGCCCGAGTCTGTGCTCGAGCGGCGCTGCATCGCACAGCAGGCGCGTGCGCCGGTGGCGCTRCTGCGGCAACTGGCRGCCGATGCCGACCCSACSGTGMGGCGSRYKGCCGCCGCCCATGCCGYCRTGCCSSCGCAAGCGCTGCTGACGCTCTGCTTCGATCCCGAGGCCGGGGTGCGCCGCGCGGTGGCGGGGCGGGCGGATTTGCCGGCAAGAATGGCCGGCTGGCTGCTGGAGGACTCGGATTCCTGGGTGCGCCGCACCGTGGCGCGCAATGCGGCCTGCCCACCGGCGCTGGTGACGGTTGCCGCCGGGGATGCCCACGTCGAGGTGCGGCGCGCCGCGGCGCGGCATCCCGCTTGTCCCGCGGACGTACTTGAACGGCTTGGCGCGGACCCGGAGGACTGGGTGCAAGCGGGCGTGGCCTACCGCGATGATCTCGCGCCGGCATTGCTGCGCCGGCTCGCGCGCAGCGCCAGCGTGGACGTGCTGGCGGGCGTGGCGCGCAATGCCGCCACCTCGCCAGCGCAGATTGCCAGGCTGGCAGCGCACGAGAGTCCGGACGTGCGCCGGGCGGTGATCCTGAACCGCGCTGCGCCGCGTGAAGTGCTGCTGGCCTTGCGCCAGGACGGCTACGCGTTGCACCGCGCCATGGTGCTCGATCACGCCAACCTCACGGACGCGGACCGCTGGCGCATGCGCGACGATCCCGATGCGCAGGTCCGCTTCCGCATATTCAGTCATTTCGCTCGGCAGGCCGGCGTGTGCGCAGCCGCGCAGACCGAGGCTGCGCCGAGAGCTGGACGACCAACACCGCTGAAGACGATGGAGACGATATGAAGATACTGGTGACGATCAAGCAGGTGGCCTCGCTGGATGAGGACTTCGAAATGCGCGGCGACAGCCGCGACATCGACCCCGACTTCCTGGTGCATGACCTGAACGAGTGGGACAACTTCACGCTGGAAGAAGCCATGCGGCTCAAGGAGGGGCCCGGCGGGGACAACATCGAAGTGGTCGTGGCCACGGTCGGGCCCGACAGCGCCGATGAGGAGTTGCGCAAGTGCCTGGCCAAGGGCGCCGACCGTGCGATCCGCGTCTGGGACGACGCCCTGGAGGAGTCCGACCCGATCGCGGTGGCGCGCGTGCTGGCGGCGCTGGCCCGCCGCGAGTCAGCCGATCTTGTCTTTGCCGGCGTGCAGGCTTCCGATCACGCCTTCGGTGCCACAGGCATGGCCATGGCCGGCCTGCTGGACGCGCCGCACGCCGCGGTAGTGGCCGCGCTGGAGTACGCCCCGGGCGAGCACACGGCCACGGTGCGACGCGAGCTGGAAGGCGGCACCTATGCCACGGTGAAGATCAACACCCCGGCCGTGCTCACCCTGCAACTGGGCATCAACACCCCGCGCTACGCATCGCTGCGCGGCATCAAGCAGGCCGCCGCACGGCCGATCGAGGTAGTCGGGCCGGACGACATCGGGCTGGCGGCCGGCGATACCGGCGCGGCAGGTTCGCTGTCGCGGGTGCGCCGCATGTACGTGCCGGAGAAAGGGCGCGCCCAGATGATCGAGGGCACACCCGCGGAACAGGCATCGCAACTGGCGAAGATCATCAAGGAATTCAAGGGAGAAGCATGATGGCGGGCATTCTGGTGGTAGTCGAGCATCGCAAGGGAGAACTGCGTCCGGTCAGCCGCGAGCTGGTCCGCCTGGCAACCGCGTTGAAAACGGCTAGCGGCGAGCCGGTACAGGTGGCGGTGATCGCCGCCGACCCGGCGCGCTATGCGGAGCCGCTGAGGCTGGCGGGGGTGGACGAGATCGTGACGGTGCAGAGCGCCGACGATGCCTTCGATCCGGAGGTGTATGAGGCATCCGTGCGCGCGCTGATCGCCGCGCGGCAGCCATCGCTGGTGCTGCTGCCGCATAGCGTCGATACGCTGGGCTACGCCGCGCCGCTGGCGGTGCGCGACGGGCATGGCTTCACCACCGACGTGTTCGCGGTCGAGCGGGACGGGGAGGGCTGGGTGGCCACCCGCTCGGGCTACGGGCAGAAGGTGAACGTGGAGATGGAATTCCCGGGGCGCGCCACGGTGGTGTTGACGGTACGGCCCGGCTCGTTCAAGCCGGTGGAGGCCGCTGGCACGCCTGCTGTTTCGAGCCTGCCCGCGCCACCGGTGGCGCCGCGCAGCCAGCATCTCGGCTTCGAGGAGCCGGCCGGCGGCGACGACGTGGATATCCCGGGCGCCGACTTCATCCTTTCCATCGGCCGTGGCGTGGGCGAGGAAGACAATGTCGAGCAGTTCAAGGCGCTCTCCGACTCGGTGGGCGCCACGCTCGGCTGTTCCCGCCCGATCGCGGATTCGGGCTGGTTGCCGAAATCGCGGCAGGTCGGCCAGTCCGGCAAGACCGCGGCCAACTGCAAGCTGTACGTGGCGATGGGCATTTCGGGCTCGGTCCAGCACATGGCCGGCATGAAACATGTGGATACCATCGTGGCGGTCAATACCGATCCGGAAGCATCCATCTTCACCATCGCCAAGTACGGCATCGTTGGCGACATCTTCGATATCGGCAAGGAACTGCAAAACCACTTCTGATCACGCTCCGGCACCGCCCTCGCGCGATTGCCGCATTTTCCTTGTTGAAGGTGACGCATGAAATTGTCGCAATCCTGGGCCAGGGCGGTCGCCTCCGGCTTTCTTCTGTTCGGAGGGGCCGGCGCGGCGCCTTGCGTGTTCGCGCAGGAAGAGCCGAAGCCACCTGCCAGCCCCCATATCGTGAGCGCGAATGTGGCGCTCATGAGCAACTATGTCTTTCGCGGCATCACGTATACGCAGAATCGCCCGGCCCTTCAGGGCGGCTTCGACTATGCGCACGAAAGCGGCTTCTATGCCGGCATCTGGGGCACCAATGTCAGCCACAAGGCGATCAACGATGCCAGCCTGGAACTGGACCTGTACGGCGGCTATGCCAAGTCATTCGGCGACTGGCGCTTCGATGTCGGCCTGCTGCAGTTCTACTATCCGGAAAATCCCAGGCTGCCGGGTTCGGACGAGAAGTACAACACGCTGGAACTCTACGGGGCCGTCGGCTGGAAAATCCTGACCCTGAAATACTCGCGCACGCTGACCAACTTCTTCGGCTACGACAGCGCATCGATGGGCACCGGCAAAGGCAATTCGCACGGCAGCGGCTATCTGGAACTGAATGCGGATGTGCCACTGCCGTGGGACGTGACGCTGGGGCTGCACGTAGGCCGTCAATGGGTGCGCAACTACGGGGAGTTCAACTATACGGACTGGCGCGCCGCCGTCAGCAAGACCATTGGCGAGGGCTGGATCGTTTCTTTCGCCTATACGGGCACCAATGCCGACCGAACGCTGTGGGTAGCGGACGGCAAGCGGCTAGGCACGGCGCACTGGATCCTGGGCCTGAAGAAGACCTTCTGATGCCATGCCCGGCACGGGCGCCGATGGCCGCCTAACCCTCCAGCCCGATGGGCTCCGCGACCCCGACCCAATGCTGGAAGCGGTCCGGGCTGCTGGCGGCATCGGATTGACCCCCCGCCGCTACCGGGATGCCGTGCCGGGCGGCGATCCGCAGCAGGCGCTCCAGGTTGCTGGTATCGGGGGCGCCATGATCGAGCCGGATCCGCCAGAAATCCACAAGGAGTGCCCAGTCGGGCAAAGGTGGGCCGTCGTGCGCGGCTGCCGGGGTGAGGTCGACACCCAGGCGGATGCCATCCTGGCGCAAACCGGCAAGCGCGGCATCGAGCCCGGCAAGCCCGGGTTCCGCGAGTTGCGGCAACAGCAGGTCGATGCGAGCGTGGGCGGCTGTCCTGGCGAGGGCCTGCAGCGCGCCCTGGATGCCGCGCAGCACCATGGCGTCGAGCGGTACCGTGTCGAGGCACAGGCACAACCGCTGCTGCGGCTTGAGCAGGGGATAGGCCTGGTCGAAGATGGCGAGCAGGTAGCGCGCGACCAGCTTGTCCAGCGTGCCGGCCTGGGCCGCGTACAGGAACAGATGCGCGGCGGGGATGGTGCCAGCGCGCGTGCTGTGCCAGCATGCCGAGCCTTCCGCCCAGGCCAGGCCGTCGCCGAGCGGCGTGACCTGGGCCAGGCTCACCTGCAAGCCTTGCGAGTCGAAGGCGCGCGCGAATTCGACGAGCGAGCGCCGCCAGGCCTGCGCCGTGCAGCGGGCCGTTTCGCCGGCGAAGGCGTAGCGCACGGTGCCGTTCGCACTTTGCCATTGCGCGGAATACACCGCGCGCAGGGCATCGCGCAGCATGGCGCGGGCCTCGGGCCGGTTGGAGATCCGGATTGCGATGCCGAGCCTGGCGTTGATGGAGACGGATACGCCGTCGATCTCGAACGGCGTATCCAGCATGGCCGCAATCGTATCGACCAGCGTCAGCGCGCAGATCACGCTGCGCAGCCGGCGCTCGTCCTGCGTGCGTCCCGCAAAACGGGCGGGGTCCAGTGTCGGGCTTCCCACGCCGGCGGGGGCCTGCAGCGCGAGTATCGCGAACTCGTCGCCACCGCTGCGTCCCGCAGAAATCCCAGGGCCGCAGCAGGCGGCGAGCCGCTCACCCAGGCGGGTCAGCAACTGGTCTCCGAAGGCGCGGCCGTGCCGCTCGTTGATCCGCTTCAGGTTGTCGACATCCAGGCACAGCAACATGAAGGGCGCGCTGTATTGCAGCGCGAGGTCGATGCGGTCGAGCAGCAGGGCGCGGCTCTTGAGTCCGGTCAGCCGGTCGCGCAGCGGCTCGCGCTCGGCGCGCTCCTCGTCGCGTTTCTGGCCGCTGATATCGGAGATGAAGCCCTCGATGGCCAACAGCGTGCCGTTGCCCGCAAAGATGCCGCGGCTGCGCTCGCTTACCCATTTCTCCTGTCCCGCGTGGGTCCGGATGCGATAGCGCAGGTGGAATGCCTTGTGCTGCGCGAGCTGGCTTTGCACGTAGTCCCACACGTAGGCGCGATCGTCGGGGTGGATCAACGCGTCGTAGGACGGGTGGTTGAGCAGGTCCACGGCCTCCAGCCCGGTCAGCTCGAAGCAGCCATCGCTGACGAATTCCATGGTCCAGCGCCGGTCGTTGCGACAGCGAAACGCCATGCCGGGCAGGTGATCCAGCAGCGTCGACAGGCTGCGATCGCGCGCGCGCAGCACGTCTTCCGCGCGCTTGCGGGACTGGATGTCGGTCATCATGCCGGTGGTGCCGATCACCTCGCCGTGGCCGTCGAAGCGGGGCCGCAGCCGTACCTCCATCCAGCGCGGATGTCCGTCATGGCAGATCAGCCGCGTTTCGTAGCGGCATGCGTCGCTGTGCCGGGAAAGGACTGTGAGAAACTGTTCGCGATTGAGCGCCTGCTCATCGGGATGGATATAGCGAAACAGGGGCGTGTGCAGGCAGAGGTGCACATCCAGCATGGTGACGGACTTCCACGCATGATTCAGGAAATGGAATGTGGCATCGGCATCGGTCTCGAACACGATGTCCTCGATACCGTCGACCAGGGCACGATAGTCGCGATGCAGCGCAATGGGCCCGATGTTCGGGCGATGCGTGGTTACGTCGGCGTGCCTGACAGGCACGCGGCGGTTGGTGGCGGCCGCCACCGAGACCAGCACGAGCGCGCCGCCGAGGCAGCCCACGGCCAGCGGCGTACTGCTGGGCAGCCAGCCCATGGTGGCGCCAACGGCGTAGCCGCACGCGGCGGCCGCGCCGCCCAGGTACAGCCACACGGTCAGCATGATGCTTCCCCGCACGCTAATCCCTCTCGTCTCCCCTATTATTTTCCCGCCTTCGCTTGCTATGCTTGCCTGCGAACGTTCAGGGCTGAATGCACGTTGCGACCCAAGGTGATCCAATGAACAGCAATCCCGTGCCTGCCAGACGCGCCTCGCCATCATACTTGCTTTTTTTGGCTCAGCAACAGCATCGCGCGCGTCCATGGGCGGTGGTAATGATGGTGGCTGCACTGGCTGCGCTGGCACTGATGGTGCAGCCCATATTGACCGCGGCGTGGTCCAGCGAAGCAGTGCGGTTCATGAGCAAGGCCGCCGAGTTGCGGCAGCGCGGCAGCGGCTTTGCGGGCAGCAACGAAGCCAATGGCGAGGCACGGCAATGGCTGGCGGAAGCGCGCGCGTTGCTGGTCGATCCGCCGTTCGGATCCGCCCTTTCCGAGGCGGACCAGCCGGGCGCGTTCACTACGGCGGCGGGCGCCTTGCCGCTGCTTGAACAGGCCGCCGTGGATGTGGCTGAGTCGCTGCAGCGGCACCTGCGGGTCGACATCGCGGTCCGCATTGCCTTGCTGATCGTTGCCGGCGGCGGCTTGCTGGTTGGCCTGCGCCTGCGCCGCCATGCGGGCGAGGCCTGGGCTGGCGTGGCAGCGGGTAACGCTGCCGCTGCCACGCCGCAGGACCGCTGGCTGACCTTGCTCGACCACGTCATGACGGCGCTCTGCGGTGAATCGCTCGGCCCGCAGGCCTTGCGCAATGTCTGCGGCGCGGTGGCAGATAGCCTGGCGGCGCAGGCGTGTGGCATCTGCCTCGACGACGAGACCAGCGAGGCGCTGCAACTGCCGGCGGTGGTGCATGTGGGCGCGCTCGGCTGGGCGCAGGTCGAGCGCGCGCGCACGCTGGTGGTGGCCGGCCCGCATATGCTGTTCGAGATGGCGGACCATGGCGCGCCGGCCCGGCCCGGCGAGGCCGGTGCCGGGATGGCGGTGCCCATCAGCGATGGCAAGGTGCGTTACGGCCACCTGTTCGTGGTGTTTCAGACGGCGCGCGAATGCCAGTCGCAAGGCAGCCAGATCGGGGAAGCCGTAGGCGCGCACCTGGCACTGGCCATCGGTAGCTTCCGGCGCATGCAGGAGGGGCGGCGGGTGGCGCTGATCGAGGAGCGCGCGACGATGGCGCGCGAGCTGCATGACTCGCTGGCGCAATCGCTGTCATACATGAAGATCCAGGTCAGCCGGCTGCAAACTCTGTCGGAACGCGGTGACGCGCGCGAGGAGCTGGTGTCGACGGCGGAAGAACTGCGCGACGGGCTGAACGGCGCCTACCGCAAGCTGCGCGAGCTGATCACGACATTCCGCACGCAGATCAATGCGCAGGGGCTCGCCGCCGCGCTGGAAGAGGCCCTGGAGGAATACGGTGCCCGCAGCAGCGTGGCCATGACGCTGGACAACCGGCTCAAGCACTGCCGACTAACGGCCAACGAAGAATTCCACATCGTGCAAATCGTGCGCGAAGCCTTGTCCAATGTCGTGCGCCACGCGGGCGCGTCACAGGCCACGGTCAGGTTGCTGCCCGCGGACAACGGTGCGATGGCGATCACCATCGAGGACGACGGACTCGGCTTCGAGCCGGCTGCGGACGCGCGCAACCAGCACGGCACCGCCATCATGCGTGAACGGGCGCTAAGCCTTGACGGCGCTTTGGCCATCACCCCGCGGCCGGGCGGCGGATGCTGCGTTGCGGTGCGCTTCCGTCCGGTGGGGCAGCCCGACTGGTAAGCGCCGCGCGCAATCGGGGAAACCCTGACGGCGCCGCTATGCGGACGGGCGGGTTCCACAAATCGGTGGATGCCGTGTACCATCTCCGGACCCCCTGCAAACAGCCGCCGACACAGGCGGCAATGCGGTCCACACCGGGACGAAGGACAAACCGCCGCGGCCGCGCAGAAAAATAGAACGGAGACAACTGGCCATGGAAGCGAGCAATACGGTTCTGGTCATCGACGATCATGCGCTGTTTCGCAAAGGCCTGGCGCAACTCATCGGCATGGACAAGGGCTTTCGCGTCGTCGGAGAAGCCGCGTCCGGCGCCGAGGGTGTCGACATGGCCGTGCGCATGCAACCCAATGTGATATTGATCGACCTCAACATGCCCGGCATGAGCGGCATCGAGACGATCGGCGCATTGCGGGAGAAACAGGTGGATGCGCGCTTCATCATGCTGACAGTGTCGGACAACGATCGCGATGTCGTGTCGGCGCTGCGTGCCGGGGCGCATGGCTACCTGCTCAAGGACATGGAGCCGGAGGATCTGTGCGATTGCCTGCGGCGCGCGGCCAACGGCGCGTCCGTGTTGAGCGACTCGATTACCGGCAATTTGATGCAGGTGGTGGCAACAAACCAACGTGTTCCTGCCGCGCAGGCGGACCTGACCGGCCGGGAATCCGAAGTGCTGGACTTCCTGGCTGAGGGTTTGTGCAACAAGACGATTGCCCGGCAACTCGGGATCAGCGTGGGAACTGTCAAGGTGCACGTCAAGCACGTGCTCTCCAAGCTCAACCTGCACTCACGGCTGGAAGCCGTGGTGTGGCGGCACGAGCACCAGAAGTCGCGGCACTGATCCCGGGATCCCGATCGGCACCTGCGCTGTTGCGCTGACCGAGGCGGCAGCGCCTCGCATGCGAGCGGCCGGTTTTCCACTATCGGAGGTGGATTGCTGCGCGGCCATGCCTCTTTGTAGGTATCTCTCCTTTGGATTATTGTCTGTCACGCCTTCGCCCTCCAATAATCCTGTCCATGTCTTCCTGAGCCATTCCCGCACGAAGACATAAAAACATCAGGCAGGAAACAGGCGCGCATCCCGACGCGCTTACCACAGGAGGATTCATGACGACCGTCGGCCAAGCGAAGGTGGCATTCCGTGCCCGCAGCATCCGTTGGGGCTTTATCTGGGCGCTCTGGTGCGCGGTCTTGTGGGGCGCGTGGTATGTGCCGGGCGCGGCGGTCTGGAAGGAGGCGCCGTTCGCCACCATGGATCTGGCGAATCCGCGCCAATTCCTGACGGCGGCCGCGGTCATCACCACGTTCAACGCCTTCTCGGTCTTGCTGTTTCTGTTCCTGTGGCTGATCGTGCTGGGCAAGTTCCAGGACTTCGGCCGCACACTGGTGCGAGTGCGGCGCATTTCCAAGTGGTACTTCGCCGCGGCGATCTTCGGCGGGCCGATGGCGATCTTCGGCTCCTTCCTCGCCATGGGCTATGTGGGCGCCGTGTTCGCCGCGATCGCCGGGTTGCTGTACCCGATCATCGGCGCCAGCATTGCGCGCATCTGGTACAACGAGAAGATCACGATGCGTGCCACGCTGGGGATCCTGGTGATCGTCGGCGGCGGTATCGCGATCTACGCGCCCGGGATCCTGGACGAGCTCTCCGGCGCCTCGAACCGGCATACCTCATGGCTGGGCTACCTCGGCGGCGCCATGGCCGCGATCGGCTGGGGTGTGGAGGGCGCGCTGGCGGGACGCGCGCTCGATGTCACGGATCCGGATTGCGGCATTACGGTGCGCTTCACCGCGGAATCCATCTACTGGCTGTGCGTGGTCTTGCCGGCGCTGGCGCTGTTCGGCGATGTCGACGTCATCCACCTGATCATCCAGACCTGGAATCTCAAGGCCATCACGTGGCTGCTGCTGGCCGGCATCACCTTCGGCTTTTGCTATGTGTCCTGGTACAAGTCCTTCCCGCTCATCGGCGTGGGCCGCGGGCAGGCCATTGCCGCGCTCTATGGCGCGTTTGCGGTGGTGTTCCTGGCGGCGTTCACGTTGCAGTTTCCGGCATGGAACTTCCTGTTGGGACTCACGCTGGTAGTTTCTGGCGCCTTCCTGATGTACACGGAGAAGAGCGACGTCCTCGAAGTGGTCCGCTCGCTGTAGGTGCGGCGGCGATTTCTCGAACCGGAGATGACAAGTGGCGAAAGTGCATATCAAGGGTTTCATACTGCAGCAGATTGCCGGTACCGACGGGATGTGGGATAGCGATATCGCGGCATCGGTCTGCGAGGAATACGGCAAGCAGGGGCCGTACTGGATCGGCTCCGTGCGCGTCATTCTGACGGATCTGTATTCTGGCGGCCTGGTGACCAGCGTCGAGGAAAAGTTCGATGCCTATGCCGACAAGATGCGATTTCGCTTCCGGGTGAGCGACTTCGGCCGCCAGCGCATGCGGGATACCGGATTGCTGTGAGGCGCCGCGCCGCGGACCCTCACCTACATCAGTTGTAGCACCAACTTCAACAAGGAGACTGCCATGTCGGATTTCTGGGGCTATCCGGGCGCGGACGTGCTCGCGATCGTGATTATCACGGCGCTCAGCCTGACCGCGCTGTATCACGCCAGGACTTTTGTCACCAAGATCTAGACGGTCTGGATACGCTCGAGCCTGACGACATATCGCCAGGCTTCGATGATGCTGTCCGCGGCGCGATCGATGTCGTCCTCTCCGGTAGGCCAGGAGATGACCGACAGGCGCATGATTTCGCGCCCCTTCCAGCAAGCGCCGCCAACATAGCAATCGGCCGAGGACTGTACGCGTGCCACCACGTCCCGGGTCAAACGGTTGGCAACGGCATCGTCCTCACCCATACCGAAGCTGACGATGACCTGGTTGAGCGATACCTGGTTCAGCACGGTAATGCCGGCTTGCTCTTCCAGCCGCACAGCCATGCGGCGCGCCAGCCTGCAGTGGCGCGACACCATCTCGGCGATGCCCGCGCGGCCGAGGTGGCGCAGCATGGCCCAGGTGGCGAAGCCGCGCGCACGGCGGGAAAGCTCCGGCACGTAGTGCGACGGATCGCGCTCGTCCGCGGCCGCGTGGGGCAGGTAGCTGGCGGTAGCCGTCAGCGCGCGCCGGTGGGCTTCGGGATGGGCGACGATGGCATAGCCGCTGTCATACGGGGCCTGCAGCCATTTGTGCCCGTCGGTCGCCCATGAGTCGGCGGCTTCGTAGCCGGCGGCGAGCGGCGCTGTCTCGGGGCACGCCCTGGCCCACAGGCCGAAGGCGCCATCCACATGCAGCCACGCGCAGCGTGCACGGATATCCGGCAGCATCTCCTGCACCGGATCGAACGCACCGGTATTGATCTGGCCAGCCTGCACGATCACGATGGCGGGGCCTTCGCAGGCGGCCAGCGCGGAGCGAAAGGGCGCCAGCAGCATGGCGCCGTCGTGCCCGCTCGGCACGCGCGTGACGCGATCCCGCCCGAACCCCAGCAGGCGCAGCGCGGCAAAGACAGATGTGTGGGCCTCGTCGCTGACCAGCACGTGGATCTCGGGTGCGCCGAACAGGCCCTGGGCCTCCACATCCCAGCCGGCCTTTTGCAGGACATGCGTGCGAGCGGCAGCGAGGCAGGCAAAGTTGGCCATGGTCGCGCCAGTGACAAAGCCCACGGAGGCACCGTCTGGCAGGCGGAGGATGTCGAGCAGCCATCTTGCCGAGATGTCCTCCGCGGCTGCGGCGGAGGGCGCGCCGTGGTGGTTGCCGCAGTTCTGGCCCCAGGCACTGGTGAGCCAGTCGGCGGCGACGCCGACCGGATGCGACGCACCTACGACCCAGCCAAAAAAACCCGCACCGGTGGTCGGGAGCAAGCCGGGTTCCGCCAGCGCGCGCAAGGCATCAATCGTGTCCGCCGCGGACATGCCGCTCTCGGGCGTGGGGCCGTCCCATGCCTGGCGGCATGCCGCGTACGATCCGGCAGGCGGCTGCACGTTCTCCGCGACCGATTCCCGGTATCGCGTGGCCGCCGCGGCAGCGCGGCCTAGTACACCGAGATCCCCTGTTTGCCTGCGCGACATACCAGTACTCTCCTGCAGCGTCATGCCGATCTCTTTCGAGAAAAGATGCTACACGAAATCGTCCTGCATTTGAGGCGCTGGGCGCGGCAATGGGTGCCGGCGGTGGGGACATGCCGCCGCTCTAGTAGGAAAGCAGTTGGCCGCCGCTGCCGGGCACCTGCGCCGCTGCGCCCAGCCTGTTCGTCCCTAGGGCGCGGATCAGCACGTCACGATTGGTCAGGATGTGCTCGCGCATCAGTGCCTCGGCGCGGCCGACCTCGCGCAGCGCCAGCGCGTCCACGATGYGGTAGTGCTCCGCGAGCGCCTGCCGACTGTGGTCGCGCTGGTACAGCAGCATCAGGGCGTCATGGTCGTGGGGATGCGATTTACTGTCGAAGATGATGGGCAACTGCCGCGCGCGGCGCACGGCGTCGGTCAGCCAGCTGTTGTCCGCCAGCTCCAGCAGCGCGTAGTGAAAGTCGAGATTCATGTTCTGCCACTGCAGGGCCTGCTGGTCGTTCCACTCTTCCTCGTGCAGCACCCGCCGCTGAGCCGCCAGGAGGCCGCCCAGGCGCTCCTGCTCGGCATGCAGCAAGCCACGCTCGCCGATCAGCCGGCAGCCCAAGCCCTCGAGCGTGGCCCGCACGGTGAAGGCGTCCTTGATGTCCTTGGGCTGGAAGCGGCGGACCAGGAAGCCGCGATTGGGCTGGTAGACCAGCAGGCCCTCGTCGGCGAGCCGGGCGAGCGCATCGCGCACCGGCGTGCGGGAGACGCCCAACTCCTGGGCCAGTGTGACCTCCATCAAGTGGGACCCGGGCGGAATCTCGCCGTCGAAGATGCGGTTGCGCAGGGTATCCGCGACTGATAGCGCGCGGGTCCGGGAAGTTTCGGGAGAAGACATCTTTATGGATTAAGGATTCAGTCGGTGTGGATGTGTCGGCTGCGGATGAGATTACCCCACATTGTCCGCTCGCCGGCAAGGAACCGGCTGGTCTGCTCGGGCGTCGAGGGGAATTTCTCTGCTCCGCTGGCCTCGATCGCCTGGGCGAGCTGCCCGTCATCGAGCGCCTGCGCGAGGGCGCCTTGCAGCTTGCCGACAATCTCCTTCGGCGTTTCGGCCCGCGTAAACAGGCAGGTCCAGCTATAGATCTCCACCGGGATGCCCGACTCCTTCAGCGTGGGCACGTCCGGCAGCGACGCGATCCGCGCGCGCGACGTCACCGCGAGCGGCCGCAGCGTGCCGCTGCGGATATGGGGCAGCACGGTGGCCGGATTGGAGAACATCATCTGCACCTGGCCGCCGATGGTGTCCGCGATGGCCGGCGCATTGCCGCGATAGGGGATGTGCGTGAGCACGACGCCGGCCGCCTGCGCGAACAGTTCGCCAGACAGGTGGGAAGTGTTGCCGTTGCCCGCGCTGCCGAAATTGATCTGCCCCGGCTGCGCCCGTGCCATGCGCAGCAGGTCCGCCAATGTCTTCGCCTTCGATGCCGCATTGACGACGAGCACGTTCGGGCCGCGGCTGACGCAGCCGACCGGCGTGAAGTCGCGCGCCGGATCGTAGGGCGGGCGCGCCATCATCAAGGGCGCGTTGATCTGCTCGGCGGGCGTCCCCAGTAGCAGGGAATAGCCGTCCGCCGGCGCGCGCAAGACCTGCGCGGCACCCAGCGTGCCGCTGGCGCCGCTCTTGTTCTCCACCACCACGGATTGGCCCAACTGCCGGGACAGGTTCTTCGACAGCAGGCGGGCGATCGTGTCGGTGGTCCCGCCAGCAGGGAATGGCACGACCAGCGAGAGCGGTCGCGCGGGCCATGCAACGCTCGTTTCGGCGTGCGCCCAGGAGGCTGGGCAGATGGTGCCGACGAGCGCGAGCAGCAGGACGGGGCGAGTCCGGCGGAGGAATTTCAGGGTAGGCATGTGCAGGTCTCCTTTTTTCTACATGTATGCATATTAGCGTAATTAATGCTCTAAGCTTACTTTGTTTGTTGAAAAAATAAAAACATGCATACATACTATTAGAACTACGACCAACCAGACTCATCATGCGAAAGACTGCATTGCTCCAGAAACTGATCCACGCACCGGAACTCCTTGTCATGCCGGGTGCCTTCGACCCCCTGTCCGCCCGCATCGCGCAGGAGGCGGGTTTTCCCGCGGTGCAGTGCTCCGGCTTCGGCATTTCCGTGAGCCGGCTGGGGCTGCCGGATTACAGCTTCCTCTCGCTGTCCGATATGGTCGCGGCCACGCAGCAGATAGTTGACGCTATCGACCTGCCGGTCATGGCCGACGGCGATACCGGCTTCGGCAATGCCGTCAACGCTTGGTATGCGGTCAAGGCCTTTGAGCGCATTGGCTGCGCGGGCGTCAATATCGAGGACCAGGTCATGCCCAAGCGCTGCGGCCACCTGGAGGGCAAGTCCATCGTGCCGCTGGACGAAGCGGTGCAGAAGATCCGCGCTTGCGCCGAGGCGCGCACGGATCCGGATTTCGTGATCAACGCGCGTACCGACGCGCTCGCCGTAGGCGGCATCGAAGAAGTGATCCGTCGCGGCAATGCCTACCTGGAGGCCGGGGCGACCATGATCTTCGTGGACGGCATGACGTCCACGGAGCTGGCGCGGCAGGCCGTGCAGGGAATTCGCGGGCCAGTGGCAATCAATGTGGTCGAAGGCGGCAAGTCACCCGAGGCCTTCACCTTCGAGGAGATGCAGCGCATCGGCATCGCGCGCGTGAGCCTGCCCGCCACGCTGATGCTGGCGGCCATCCAGGGCATGCGCGACGCGCTGGCGGCGCTGCGCGCCAACGGCTACGCCGGTGGTCCAGGTGCGCGGTTGGCGGACTTTCGCGAGCAGCTCGAGCTGGTCGGCTTCAAGGAGGTGTTCGCGCTGGAGCAGCGCTATTTGGCCGGGCTGCAGCATCCCGGCACCGCACGGTGAGGTGGGCATTATGTATGCATCACCGCGCAACATCATCGAGAAGATCTGGGACCAGCACGTTGTGGCCCAGCTGGAGGGCGAGCAGGCGCTGCTACATGTCGACCGGGTCTTCCTGCACGACCGCGCTGGGCCGCGCGTGCTGGCCGGGCTGGAGGAGGGGGGGCATCGCGTGGCGCATCCGAGCCTTGTGTTCGGCACCATGGACCACATCGTCGACACTCAGCCGGGGCGGGGCGACGACACGCTGGTTCGGGGCGGGCGCAGCTTCATTGAGGCCTTTCGCGCCGCCACGCAGCGCTCGGGCATCCGTCTGTTCGACCTGGGCACTCCACGCCAGGGCATCGCGCACGTGATCTCTCCGGAACTGGGCATCGCCTTGCCGGGCACCACCCTGGTCTGCTGCGACAGCCATACCTGCACGGTTGGGGGCATTGGCGCGCTGGCATGGGGCATCGGCACTACCGAAGGCGAGCACGCTGTCGCCACGCAGTGTCTGGTGCGAAGCAAGCCACGGACGATGCGGGTGTCGTTCCACGGCAGCCTCGGGCCGGCGGTGTCGGCCAAGGACATGGTGCTGGCCTTGATCGGCAGGTTCGGCGTCAGCGGTGGCGACGGGCATGCCATCGAATTTTCGGGCGAGGCAGTGCGGACGCTGGACGTTGAGGGGCGGCTGACCCTATGTAATATGGCCGTCGAGTTCGGCGCCTGGACTGGCCTGGTGGCGCCAGACGCGCGTACCGTCGAATGGCTGGCGGGGCGGCCCTTTGCCCCTTCAGGTGCCGCCTGGGATGCAGCGGTTTCGGATTGGCTCGCGTTGCGCTCGGACGACGACGCGCACTGGGACAAGGAGCTGGAGCTGGACTGCGCGGAGCTCGTTCCCCAGGTGAGCTGGGGAACCCATCCCGGCCAGGTCGTGGGCATCACCGGCGCGGTGCCGCCTCCCGCCGATGCGGATGCCGAGCGCGCGCTCCGCTATATGGAGCTGCACCCGGGGCAGCCGATACTGGGGACTCCCATCGACGCGGCTTTCATCGGCTCCTGCACCAATAGCCGCCTGCCCGACCTGCGCACCGCCGCGCAGCTGGTGCGAGGACGACGCGTGCGCCCTGGCGTAAAGGCCATCGTGGTGCCCGGATCGACCAGTGTGAAGCATGCCGCAGAAAGTGAGGGCCTGGATCGCGTGTTCACGCAAGCCGGCTTCGAGTGGCGCGAAAGCGGCTGCTCGTTGTGCTTTTTCGCCGGCGGCGATAACTTCGACCAGCCGGGCAAGCCCGGGCGCCGCGTGATCACCAGCACCAACCGCAACTTCGAGGGCAGGCAGGGCCCGGGCGTGCGCTCTCACCTGGCCAGCCCGGCAACGGTGGCCGCCTCAGCCATTGCCGGCTGCATCGCCGATCCACGTGCGCTGCTGCGCTAGGGAGCATCACATGGAACAGTTCATCCAACTGAAGGGAATCGCCGCTCCGCTGATGCGAGCCAACATCGATACCGACCTTCTCATTCCCTCGCGCGAGATCAACTCACCCGGGCGAGATGGCTATGGTGAGAAGCTGCTCGCGCCTTGGCGCTATGAAGCGAGCGGGAGCGGGAACGGACAGCGTGTCGAGCGCCCCGACTTTGTGCTCAATCGCGAACCCTACCGCCGGGCGACGATCCTGCTGGCCGGCGAGAACTTCGGCAGCGGATCCTCGCGCGAAGCCGCCGTCTGGGCGGTGCGGCAGTTTGGCTTTCGCTGCGTCATCGCGGCGTCGTTCGGCGCGATCTTCCAGAGCAACTGCTACCGCAATGGCGTGTTGCCGGTCGTGCTGCCCGCGAATGAGATTGCCGTGCTGGCTGCCGAAGCCGAGCGGGAGGTGCTGGAGCTGACCGTCGATCTTGAGTCCTGCTCGGTGCGGCACCCGCAGGGCCGCTGCTTGCCGTTCATCGTGCCCCCGAGCGAACGCACCCTGCTGCTCGACGGGCTCGATGCCATTGGCCTGACTTTGAAGCGCCGGGCCGAGATCGAAGCGTACCAGGCGGCGCTACGTGAGGCGCGTCCCTGGGTTTTGGCCGTAGAAGAGCCGCTTTGACATCTCAGGTGGCTCCGTCAGCAAGAGGCGGAGTTCCACGCCGTCGCTGGCAGGCTGGCCAGTGCGCAGAACGTGGATACCGCTGCTTTGGGCGAGCCTGAGCATCGCCCTGTTGGTTGCCAGCGTGGTCCCGACCAGCTCCCGCGTGCCGCGTGCGCGGCAGTAGGCCACCATCTTGCCCAGCAGCAGGCTGCCGATGCCCTGGCGCTTGCAATCGGAGCGCACCGCCACGGCGAACTCAGCGCGCAGGTTGTCGGGATCGGCTACGGCCCGCACTTCGCCCAGGATGGCCGGCTGCCCGCCGGTTGCCGCTCCGACGGCGACGAATGCCATCTCGCGGGCGTAGTCGATCTGGGTCATGCGCGCGAGCTGGCTGTGCAGCGGTTGGCGGATCATGCAGAAGAAGCGCATGCGGATGTCATCCGGGGTCATGGCGGCAAAGAAGGCCTGGTAGGCGGCTTCGTCTTCGGGATGCACCGGGCGCAATTGCAACGGTGCGCCGTGCCACGTCACGGTCTCCTCCAGTTCCTTGGGATAGGGGCGGATGGCAAGGCGGGCGGCGCCTGGCTGTGTAGCCGTCGCCACGCCGATGCGCGTGTCCAGGGCCAGCACGCCCGCGCCGTCGGCCAGCAGCGGATTGATATCGAGTTCGGTGATTTCCGGCAGGTCGCATAGCAGTTGCGACAGCTGGATCAGGACCTGGTACAGGGCGTCATGGCGGATCGGCGGCTGGTCCCGATAGCCCGCAAGCAGCTTCGCGACGCGCGTGCGGCCGACAAGATCCCTTGCCAGGTTGACATTCAGCGGCGGCAGGGCGATGGCGCGGTCGGCGATGCACTCGGCGGCGGTACCGCCGTGTCCAAACAGCACCACAGGGCCGAACACCGGATCGGTGGTAGCGCCCAGGATCAATTCGAAAGCACCCGGCCGGCGGATCATGCGCTGTACCGTGAAGCCATCCAGGCGCGCCCCGGGCCGTTCGCTGCGAATGCGGGCTTCCATGCCCTCCAGGGCCCGCCGTACCTGGCCGGCAGACTGCAGGTCCAGCGCCACGCCACCGACATCGGACTTGTGCGTAATGTCCCGCGACAGAATCTTGGCGACAACCGGAAAGCCGATGCCTTCGGCGGCGGCGACGGCGGTATCGATATCGGCAGCGGTCCGGGTTTCCACCACAGGGATGCCGTAGGCTGTCAGAACCGTGCGGGCTTCGGGCTCAGTCAGCATCGAACGGCCGGTGGCGAGCGCGTCGCGGATGCACTGTCGCGCCCGTTCGCTGTCGGGCTCGGGACCAGCCGGAACCGATGGCGGCGTCTCCATCAGCAGTTCCTGGTTGTGGCGGTAGGCTGCGGCCTGCAGGAAGCCGCGCACGGCCTGTTCCGGCGTGTCGTAGGTGGGAAGGCCCGCGTGCCGGCAGATCTGGCGGGCGCGGGTCACCGAGTCGCCGCCGAGCCAGCTTGTGAAGACGGGGCGCGATACCGTCGACGGTGTGGCCGGCGCAGTTGGCGTGATGGCGCTGGTGAGGGCAATGGCGATGTCGCTGCTTGGCACGATCGCCGTGGGAGCGTGGATCATCAGGATCGCATCGCTGCCGGGGTCCGCCGCAAGTCGCTTCAAGGTGTCGACGTAACGCTCGACGGGAGCGTCCCCAACGATGTCGACGGGATTCCCGCGCGACCAGGTGGGTGGCAAGGCCGCGTCCAACAGCTTCAGCGTGGCGTCTCCCAGGGTGGCCAGATGGCCGCCGCCAAGAATCAAGGCATCGGTGGCCATCACGCCAGCGCCGCCGCCGTTGGTCATGATCGCCAGTCGATCGCCGGCGAGCGCTCGCGCGCGAGCGAGCGTTTCCACTGCGTCGAACATGGCTTCGGTGCTGTCCACGCGCAACATGCCGGCCCGGCGGATCGCCGCGTCGTAGATATCGTCGGCGCCGGCCAGGGCGCCGGTATGCGAGGTTGCCGCTTTCGCGCCTTCTGGCACCCGGCCGGCCTTGATGATCAGCACTGGCTTGTTGCGGGCAGCCGCGCGCGCGGCGGACATGAACTTGCGCCCGGACCTGACCGCTTCCACATAGAGCAGGATTGCCTGGGTGCCCGGGTCGCTGCCGAGATAGTCGAGCACGTCCGCCACGTCGACGTCGGCGCTGTCGCCTAGCGAGACGAAGTGAGAAAAGCCGATCTGGCGCGATCTTGCCCAGTCCAGCACCGCCGTGGTCAGCGCGCCGGACTGCGAGACGAAGGCCAGCTTGCCGGGCAGGGGCGGCGCGTGCGCAAAGCCGCTGGCACAGAGGTTGGCAAACACGGTGGCCCCTACGCTGTGCGGTCGTGCGGACGCGCCGATCACCGCGACCGAGCGCGGATGAAACAGATGTTCCAGGTTACGAATACTCATCGTGCTCGGGGTCGTCGGGGTGGGAGGGGGGCGCCAGATCCGTATCCGGCTGCAAGGCGGGCTGCGCGTCAGGCCGGATGCGCTATCGTGTGAACGCCAATATGCCAGCATTGTTCAGCGTGGGTGCATCGGTCTTGATGCAGGACAAGGATGCTGCCGATCGGGCAGCAGAGGTATCAATGGGCTGGGATTCCCAAAGCCTCTACTACCTGGCGCTGCGGGCCAGCCCCCGGCCCCCCACGATCTCTCGCTGCCGGGCAGCACCGCGCTTGATCTGGGACAAGATGCGGCGGGCGCGCTGTGCCACCATGAAGTGGAGGTCCGCTCCCCATGCGGGCCCTTCACTCCAAGGAGGCGACAATGAGCAATCTCAGGATTCACGATCCGCTGTCGATCGAACCGGTTGGGGACATGCTGCAAGGCATGTTGCGCGCGTTTCGCGGCAGCTATGAAGGAGGATTCGCGTTCAAGGTCGATGTGACCGAGTCTGACAAGGCCTACAACGTGGTCGCCGAGATTCCCGGCGCCAGGAAGGAAGATATCGAGGTATCCGTCGATCGCGGCACAGTGATGATCTCGGCCAAGGTGGAAAAGTCTTCCGAGCAGAAGGAAGGCGAACGTGTGATCCGGCGTGAGCGCTACAGTGGCTCGATGCAACGCGCCTTTACCCTGGACAGTTCCGTGGACGAAAGCAAGGTGGATGCCAGCTACGAGAACGGTGTCCTTCGGGTGGTACTGCCCAAGAAGGAAGCCTCGCCGCAGCAGCGTGTGACGATCCGCTGACATGGTGTTTTCCGGGGCCGCCCACGGACGTCAATACAGCCAACGCAGCCGATGCACAGAGCACATCATGGACCACCGGACCGTGCTGGTCGCGCTCGGCGTGGATCCCGACTGCGCATCCACGGCATTTCGTGGCGCATGGCGAGCCGGCTGCGAGCGCCCCCCGCGGCAATGGATCGAGCGAGAGTTGCTGCGGGATCCTGAGGCTGACCGGTGAACGGGGCGTCGACGCGGCCATTGAGGCACCGGGCATGCAAGGGACCTTTGAGGCCGCGTTGCGCGTGCTCAAGCCGGGAGGCACGCTTATTCCTAGCCCTCCAGCACGTAGCTCCCGGGGGCGTCGGCGAGCGCGCCGTGCGCCGCGTCGCGCGCGGGGACCCGTCCAGTGGAGTGCGACGCCAGCCAGCCCTGCCAGCAGGGCCACCAGGATCCCTCATGCCGTTGCGCGGTCGAGAGGTAGCGTTCGGGGCTGCCATAGGTTGCCTGCGCCGCGCGCGTTTCCACCCTGTATCGGCGGCCGGGATGCGAWGGGTCGGCCACGATGCCGGCATTGTGGCCGACCGAGGTCAGCAGGAACGTCAACGGCGCCGACGTCAGCAGATGCAGCTTGTAGACCGAGCGCCAGGGCGAGACATGGTCATGCTCCGTGCCTACCGCGAAGATCGGCATGCCGATATCTGACAGTGCGACGGGACGCCCGTCCACGCAATAGCGTCCTTCTGCCAGGTCGTTGTTGAGGAACAGCTTGTGCAGGCACGCCGAATGCATGCGAAAGGGCAGGCGGGTGACGTCCCGGTTCCATGACACCAGGTCGTTCGGACGCAGCCGCTTGCCGAGCAGGTACTCGCTCATCATGCGGGACCAGACCAGGTCGCGCGAATGCAGCATCTGGAAGGCAGCTGCCATCTGGGGACCATCCAGGTAACCTTGCTGGCGCATCATCGCGTCCAGCGTGGACAAGGCGCTGCTGTCGATGAACAGGCCGAGTTCTCCTGGCTCGGTGAAGTCCGTTTCGCTGGCGAACAAGGTCAGGCTTTGCAGGGGCAAGCCACTGTCGTCGCGACTAAGCGCCGCCGCGCAGATCGACAGCAGCGTGCCGCCCAGGCAATAGCCGGCGGCGTGGATGCGCGTATCGGGGCAGCGCTCCTGCACCGCGTGCAAGGCGGCCCGCACGCCGAGGCGCAGGTAATCGTCAAGCCCGAGGTCACGCGCTTCGGTACCCGGGTTCTTCCACGAGATCATGAAGACCGTGTGGCCTTGCTCGACCAGGAAGCGCACCATCGAGTCACGTGGCTGCAAGTCCAGGATGTAGTACTTCATGATCCAGGAGGGCACGATCAGCACTGGTTCCCGCCATACCTCGGTGCTGGCTGGCGCGTACTGGATCAGCTCGATCAGGGCATTGCGGAACACCACCTTGCCGGGCGTAACGGCGACATCCCGTCCTACCTTGAAGGTGGGCGGGCGACGCAGCTTTGGGTCGCGCGACAGGTCCGCCACCACGTCCTGCATATCGTGCAGCCAGTGCTGGGCCCCGTTGACGAAATTGCCACCGGCGCTGGCAGCCGTGGCCTGCAGCACCACGGGATTCAGCCACCAGGCATTGCCGGGCGAGCAGGTATCGAGCATCTGCCGCGCGCAGAACGACACGATCCGCTCATGGTGCGGGGATACGCCACGCAGCCCGTGCGTCAGCGACGCCCATAGCGCCTCGTTGTTGTGAAAGGCATCGCGCCAGAAGCGGAAAGGCCACTGCGACCAGGCGGGGTCGGCAAAGCGCAGGTCGGACGGCGGCGCCGTCGCGCCGGGCGCTGGTTGCGCAGTAGCCGGACCAGGCAACATGCCGCCGGTCGCGGCAATCATTGCGCTCATCCACTCTCCCAGGGACGTGTCGACCTTGCCAGGGGAGACGGCCAGGTGCAACGCCCAGTCCAGTCCGGCCAGCCAGAACGAGGCAAGCGACATGCCTTGCGTCGCGCAGGCCAGCGTAGAGCGCACTTGCTCGTCGAGCTGGTCCGGTACAGCCTCGATGGGAGCGCAGCCGCATTCCGCCTCGGGTGCAGCGGCAGGTTCACGGGTTGGCATTGGTGCGTTCATTGCATGTGCTGCCCGCCATGGATGGCGATATCGGCGCCGGTGACAAGTGCTGCGTCATCAGAGCACAGGAAGGTAATCAGCGCCGCGACCACTTCCGGGCGCTCCAAGCCTGCCGACAGGGGCCGCCGGTGCAGGCCGGCCGGATCAGTCGGGGTTTCCGCCCGAGGCCGGGCAGGTCTTGACGCCGAGCAGGCTGTAGAGGGGACAGATGCGGACGAGCCCTGTCAGGACCGGGATCACGCCGATCCATCCCCACACGCCGATCGTGCCGGTGACGGCAAGGCCGATCAGGGCCAGGCCGACAACGATCCTGAGCGTGCGGTCAACCGCACCGATATTGGTTTGCACAGCGTCCTCCTTTCGATAGCCCGTTAAATGCAGGTGCGGCGTTGCCGGGTTCGTTTCACGATCCGGCGGCTGCACGAACCCAATATAGCCAGATGGCTGCCGGTGGCCTTGATCTATGGCAACTTTGAGGCGTTCTAGCGCTGGAGTGCACGCAGCTCCGGTGCCACCGGCCGCGCCGCAGGCGAGATTGATCTGCGTCAAAGGACACCAAGCGCCCGACACTAGACTGAGTACACGGCACACGAGCGTGCCTTGATGCCCCCTGCGCAGCACACGGTCAAGAAAGCAAGAACATGGTGCCCGGTATTCTCAAACTCGCCTACAAGCTGCTGGTCAACGACCGGGCCAAATTCACCGGCTTGCTGGTCGGGATCACATTCGCGGTGTTCCTGATGATCGAGATGACCTCGCTGTTTGCCGGCGTGCTCAATCGCTCGTCGTCGACCGTGTACAACATCGGGGCGAGCATCTGGGTCATGGACCCGGCGGTCAATACCGTGGCCAATACCATCGGCATGCCGGACTACATGCTCGATGCCGTGCGCAGTATAGAGGGCGTCAAGTTTGCGGTGCCGCTCTACTCGGGCGGCGCGCTGGTACGTCTGCGCAGCGGCACCTACCAGCCAGTGACCGTGGTTGGCATTGATGACGCCAGCCTGTTCGGGCTGCCTGACGTGCTCAATGGCAGGATCGAGGACATCTACGCCGAGAACGCCTTCCTGGTCGTCAAGGATGCCGAATTCGACAAGCTGGAGAACCCGGCGGTCGGCACCGAATTCGAGATCAACGATAACCGCGGCGTCATTGTCCAGGCCGGCACCGCCGGCTACTTGCAGGTGCTGGTGGCGGATGCACAGTTTCACCAGGCCGATATCGGCTACCTGCAAGCCAGGACCCAGCGGCTGCAGGACACCGTGGCCTTGTTCCTGGCGCTGGGCGGGGGCTGGGACGCCAGCGCCTGATGTCCGAGCAGGCGCTCGGGACTACCGCATCGCGATGGCGCCATTCAGCCAATGTCATCCTCCGACAGCGCCTCGTACCCAGCCATCACATCGAACAGCTCCTCGTCGATCGCGCTCTGCCGCTCGCTGTGAAACCGGCCGCGAAGGCTGGCGAGCAATTCGTCGATGTTCTTGTCGGCCCGCTCCATCGCAGCCAGGCGGCTGGCGTTCTCGCTCGCCAGCGATTCGGCGCAGGCGCTGAACAGCGAGATAAAGAGGTGCTCGCGGATCAGCGCGCGCATCGTGGCGGTGCCGGCCCCGATCACTTCCGGCGGATTCGGCGTCGGCCAGCGCTGTGCCAGCAACCCGGCCAGCCATTGCGCGTCAAGCGGCAACAGGCGCTGCTCCACGGGCTGGAAGAGGGCGCCCGGCCTTGGCTGATTGTAGAAGACGTAGATACGAGGCTGCGCGGCCTGGCTCGGATGTGTTTCCGTATCGAGCTGCAGCCGATCGACCAGCGGGGCAATGGCCTCGACCGAGCCAGGCACCGCATAGGTGCCGGCCACGCTCACGCCGGCGCTGGCCAGGCGAGCCCGCACCCGCTCGCCGACGGCCCAGACCTCTCGCTTTCCGGGCATGGCCAGGAGCGTTTTGAGCGCATGGTCGACGATCACCTCGTTGAACTGGCCCACCAGCCCCTGGTCGGAGCCGAACACGATGGCGCCGACCGCTCCCGCTGAGGCAGGCTTGCTCTCCCCCGGCGTTAAACTGGCGGGCGCCAGCGTGCGCAGGCATGCCCAAAGACCAAGGCTCACCGCCCGGCGGTAGTCGGCTAGCGCCAGCACGGACTGTTCGTACTGGCTGATGCTGGAGGCGGCCAGCGCGCGCATGGTGCGAACAACGGCTTGCAGATCGGTGGCGCTGCCGATCTGGTGCCGCAGCGTGGCGGCCGAGTCGCTCATTGCCTCCACCCCTCTGCCGGAGAATGTGCCTGCGCTTCGAGCCCGGTCCCTGTATCGGCATCGGTACCGGCACCGGCCTGGAACTGCGCAAGGGCGGCGCGGACGATCGCGGTCACTGCCTGGCCATCCGCCTCGTCCGGCTTGCCCGCGGCCTCGAAGCGGGCGGATATCGCCGGTGGGATGCTCGCCGCCGCGGCGCGCACTGCAAGCTGCGCGTCCTGCATCCGGTCCAGCGGCACGGCATCGAACAGCCGCGCGGTCAGCGCGCTCAGGATGGCGATCTGCGCAGGCACCGGGACCGGGTCCGATTCGGGCTGCATCAGGCAGGCGCGAATGCGCTGGCCGTGCGCGATGGACTGGCGGCTGTCATCATCGAGCCTGGCGCCGAAACGGGAAAACGTCTCGAGTTCCTCGAACTGCGCGTAGGCGAGCTTGAGATCGCCGGCCACCGCGCGAAAGCTGCCCCGCTGCGCCTTGCCGCCCACGCGCGACACCGACTTGCCGACATCCACCGCGGGCAGCACGCCAAGCGCGAACAGCGTAGGCGACAGATAGACCTGGCCGTCGGTGATCGAGATCAGGTTGGTCGGGATGTAAGCCGACATGTCTTGCGCCTCGGTCTCGATGATCGGCAGCGCGGTAATCGAGCCGCCACCGCGCTCGGCGGCGAGGTGCGTGGCCCGCTCCAGCAGCCGCGAATGGATATAAAAGATGTCCCCCGGGAAAGCCTCGCGGCCGGGCGGGCGGCGCAGCAGCAGCGAAAGCTCGCGGTAGGCGCGGGCGTGCTGGGTGAGATCGTCGTAGACGATCAGCACGTCCCGCCCGGCCTCCATGAAGTGTTCGGCGATGCTGGTGGCGGCATACGGCGCGATATAGGCCAGACCTGGTGGCTGGTTGCCTTCGGTGACGACCACGACGGTATAGTCCATCGCCCCCTTGGCGCGCAGGGTCGCCACCGCCTTGGCGACGGCCGAGGCGCGCTGGCCGATGGCGCAATACACGCACACGACGTCCTGGCCGCGCTGGTTCAGGATGGTATCGATGGCGATGGCGGTCTTGCCGGTCTGGCGGTCCCCCAGGATCAGCTCGCGCTGGCCTCGCCCGATGGGAATCAGTGCATCGATGACTTTCACGCCGGTCTGCAGCGGCACCGTGACCGCCGCGCGCGCCATGATGGGCGCGGCCGGGCGCTCGATCGGCAACCGCGCGCTGGCCGCGAGCGGCCCGAGGCCATCGAGCGGGCGGCCGAGCGGATCGATCACGCGCCCGAGCAGCGTCTTGCCCACGGCCACGTCCATCACGCGGCCCGTGCGCTCGACCTGGTCGCCGGCCCGCAGCCGCCAGTAGTCGTCGAGCAGCACCACGCCGACCTCGTCTTCATCGACATTGAACGCAATGCCGTACACGTCGCCGGGAAAGCGCACCAGTTCGTCATAGCCGATGCCAGGCAGGCCGCGGACTTGCGCGACGCCCGTGGCCACGCTGACGATCGTACCCACTTCCTGCGCCGCCAGTGCCGGCACGAACCGGCTGCGCGCCTCGCCCATGGCGGCGAACGCCCGTTCGATGGCGGTTTGCGGCGGGGTAAGCGCGACGGTCATGGCTGGCTGGCCTCGGGCTTTGGCACTGGCTTCGGCGCGGGCTGCGGCACGGATTCTGGCTCGGGCCCGGCATGCATCGCCGCGTTCTCTGGGCTCAGCAGTGCGCTCACAGCATGCTCCAGCGAGCCGAGATAGCCATCGATGCTCCACGTCAGCTTCTGGCCGCCGACGATGAGTTCGATGCCGCTTACCAGCCCCGGAGCCGTGTCGAACTGCAAGGGGATGGCAGTGCCCAGGATGTCATCCACCGCCGCCTGGATGGCGGCGCGCTGTGCGGCAGGCAGCGCGAACGCACTGCGCACCACCGCGTGCGCCGCCGGCTGCCCGAACGCGGTCGCAAGACTGGCTCTCGCCGGCTCGTCGAGCGCACGCAGGCGGCGGATGAAGACGTCTGCCACGCGCTCTTCCAGGCTCGCCGAGGCCAGGTCCGCGAGCGCCCGGCGCGTGACGGCAAACACCTCGCGCCGTGCCAGGTCGCCGAGCGCCTGCGTCAGTTGCCCGGCTTCGCTGCGCAGCGCGTCCCGCCGTTTTGCGGCAAGCGCGTCCGCTGCCTGGCGCGCGGCTTCCAGCCACTGCCGGCGCTGTGTCTCGGCATCGGCAGCCGCCTGTGCCAGCAGCGCGGCGCGCTCGCGCTCGAACGCATCGGCCTTCTGCTGGAACGCCTCGCCTTGCTTGCGTGCCTCGGCCTCCCTGGCGCTGGCATCGGCGATCTGCATGGCGATCCTGCCTTCGCGGGCGTCGATGGCGTCAAGCACGGGCTGGTAAAGAAAGCGCTTCAGCAGCCAGACGAGGATGACGAAGTTGAGCGCCTGCGCACCCACGGTGAACCAGTCGATCAGCATGGCTTACCTGGCCACCGCGCGGGCGATGGCGGCGTTCCAGAACGGGTTGGCAAAGATCAGGATCATCGAGACGACGAAGCAATAGATCGCCGTCGACTCGATCATCGCCAGACCGACGAAGAGCGTGCGCGTGATCGTGGCCGATGCATCAGGCTGCTGCGCCAGCGACGTCAGCGCCGTCGCTACCGCCCGGCCTTCCGCGAGCGCGGGCCCCATGCAGCCGAAGCCGGTACAGAGGCCGGCCATGGCGATCGATGCCACCGCGATGATTGTCAGGCTGTCCATGGGATGGTTCCTTGGTCGGGTTCAGGGTGTCTTTTCGATCGGCAGGCCTGGCTCCGCCTTGCCGCCATGCGTGGCCGCCGCGAGATAGACCGCGGCCAGGATGCTGAAGATATAAGCCTGCACCATGCCGGTAAGCAGGCCGAGCGCGGTCATCACGATGGGAAACAGGAACGGCGTGATCGTCACCAGGATGGCGATGATCATGGCTCCGCTCATCATATTGCCGAACAGTCGAACAGCCAGCGCCAGCGTGCGCGACAGTTCGCTGATGATGTTGAACGGCAGCATCATCAAGGTCGGCTCGAGGTAGGACTTCAGGTAGCCGCGCAGCCCCTGGTCGCGGATGCCGTACAGCGGCACCGCCACGAACACGCACAACGCCAGCGCCAGCGTGGTCGACAGCGATCCGGTGGGCGGCTCGTAGCCGGGAACGATGGTAAACAGGCTGGCCGCGGCGACGAACAGGAACAGGGTGCCCAGGAAACCGAGATACTTGCGCGGCTGGCGCAGGCCGACTTCCGCGATTTGCTGCGCGATCCCGGTCACGATGATTTCAAGCAGGTTCTGCCAGCGCGAGCGGCGGTGGCCCAACGAGAGCCGGCGCGTGACCAGCCAGGAGCCCAGGGTCAGCACCCCCATCAGCACCCAGGTGAAAAGGATCGTGCCGTTGAGCTTGACGAAGCCGTGCTGCCAGAAGATCCACTGGTCAGGGCTGAGGCGCATGGCCCGTCTCCCGAGGCGCCGGGGCGCGGCGGTGGTCCGCCCATCGCGCCGTCATCCATGTCACCGCCACGCGCGCCACCGCGAAACCAGCCAGGCAGGCAACCATCCGCTCCCATTGCCCCGCGCCGACGGCGTAGAAGCCGAGCAGCGTGACGCCTATGCGCAGCAGCAGGCTGCCCAGCAGCCATAGGGCCGACTGACCGGATGAAAGCGTCCGGCGGACCGTCCACCACAGGCCGCCGAAAAAAAAGCCACCGAGTGCGCCACCCGCGAGGGCCGCAAGCAGCAATGCCGCCACGTCATGTATCCGCATCGTCTTTCTCCTCCTGGTCCTGGTCCTCGCCCTGGTCTCGCCGCATGGCGCGGTCCTCCTTGGCGACCCAGTGCCACGCATTGAAGCAGCCGAGCACCAGGCCGGCCACCAGCAGCGCCAGCGTCCACGCGTGCCGGCCCGGATAGTGCTTGTCCAGCCAGATGCCCAGCGCCGCGCCGAGCAGCGTCGGCACCACCACCGACCAGCCAACCAACCCCATCATGCCCAGCCCGAACCAGACCCCCGGCACGCCTTCGCGCCGCGCCCTGAGCTTGCGCTGCGCCTTGGCGCCCACTTTGCCTGCCAGCGTGGGCGCGGGCTTGGGTTGTCCGCCGGGCGGTGGCTCGGTCATGGTGACGGCTTGTGAAGCTTGGCGAAGCGCGCAAGAAAGCCCGTCTCCAGCTTGGCCATGACCGTGCGCAGGCTGCGCGCCTGCTCGTCCTGGGCCAGGAACTCGCGCTCCACGGTGTCGCGCAGCGTGGCCAGGTCGGCGCCTGCCATGGCGCGGCGCACCGACACGCGCACATCGAGTCCGGTCTTGACCAGCACGCCCTCATCGACCGCGATAAACACTTCGCCATCGGCCGGCGTTTCGAACGTCAGGATGCCGGGCGCGAGCGCCGCGACGCAATCGAGGCGATGCGGCAGCATGCCGAACGCGCCCCCGGCGGTCTCCGCCACGATGCGCGACACATCGCGCTTGTGCAGGAAGATCCGGAAGGGCAGCAGTATTTCAAGCAGCATGCGATCCGGCGGCATGGCTCTCCTTTGCTGGTTCTGGCGCCRCGGGCGCGGGCTTGCCCCTYGCTTCGGCKATCGGCCCGATCATGTAGAGCGCGCTTTCGGGGTAGTCCTTGAACTCGTCGCGCAGGATTCGCTCGCACCCGTCGAGCGAATCCGCCAGGCTGACTGTCCTGCCCTTGATGCTGGTGAACTGCTCCGTGGTGAAGAACGGCTGGGTCAGGAAACGCTCCAGGCGGCGGGCGCGGGCGACGACGCCGCGGTCGGCGGGGGAGAGCTGTTCCAGCCCCAGCATGGCGATGATGTCCTTGAGTTCCGCATACTGCGCCAGCGTGCGCCGGATATCCTGCGCCAGGCGATAGTGGCGCGCGCCGACGATGCCGGGCGTGGCCATCCTGGAATTCGATTGCAGCGGGTCGACGGCAGGGTAGAGGCCCTCGCTCGCTCGCTTGCGCGACAGCACGATGGACGCCGACAGGTGCGAGAAGGTATGCACCGCCGCCGGGTCGGTGAAATCGTCCGCAGGCACATAGACCGCCTGGATCGAGGTGATGGCGCCGGTGTCGGTGTTGGCAATGCGCTCCTCCAGCCCGGACAGTTCGGTGCCCATGGTCGGCTGGTAGCCCAGCCGCGACGGCATCTGCCCCATCAGGCCAGACACCTCCGATCCGGCCTGGATAAAGCGGAAGATATTGTCGATCAGCAGCAGGACGTCGCGGTGCTCATCGTCCCGGAAGTACTCGGCCATCGTCAGCGCTGCATGGCCAACCCGGAAGCGCGCTCCCGGGGGCTCGTTCATCTGGCCGAAGACCATGACCATGTCCTGCAGGACGCCGGCCTCGCGCATGTCGTGGTAAAGCTCCTCGCCCTCGCGGCAGCGCTCGCCGATGCCGCAGAAGATGCTCACGCCCCGGTGATGCCCGACCATGTTGTGGATCAGCTCGGTGAGCAACACCGTCTTGCCCACGCCCGCGCCGCCAAACAGGCCTGCCTTGCCCCCGGTTTCGAGCGGCAGCAGCACGTCGATCGCCTTGATGCCGGTCTCGAACACCATCGACTGCGTGGAGCGCTGGGACAGGGGTGGCGGCGCCCGGTGCACCGAACGCCACTGGACATGCTGCGGCGCCGGCAACCGGTCGATGGGCTGGCCGAACACGTCGAACATGCGCGACAGGATGCTGGCGCCCACCGGCGCCTGCAACGGTCTACCGGTGTCCTGCACCGCCATGCCTCGCGCCAGCCCTTGGGTGGACGTCAGCGCAATGCAGCGCACATGCAGCGCATCGCGCTGCGCCAGGACTTCGATGGCGATCCGGCCATCCATGCCGGTACGCAGCAAGGTGCGAATCGGCGGCAGCCCTGCCTCGAAGCGCACGTCGACGACGCTACCGCGCACCGCGGCAACCACGCCCTGGCTCGCGCTCACCGGCAGCCTCCATGTGCGGGCGGAATCGGGCCATGCGGGCACGTGGCCCCCAACCGTGCCGGCCTGGCCGTCCGGCGATGCGCCACTGCCGCTGCGCTTGCTCCGGTCATGTGATCATCCTCAAGCCGCCCGTGACTTGCTGCCGTTTTCACCGTAATGCCTGCACCAGGCGCCGCGCGTGCGGCAATGCACAATGATGCGCTTGTCCAGCCGGGAAAAGTTGATACAGGTCAACTTAGCGCATGCATGGCCGTGAAGCAAGACGTTGCGCGGCCGGTGCAGACTGCGACATTTCCACCAAGTGCGTCCGTGCTAGCTGCTTCGCCATCGAGAACGGCGATCCGGCAGCGCCTGAAGAGGCGGTGCTGACGCTCATCAAGCGTGCCGAGAAGGATTTCGAGGACCGCGCAGCCCAGAACCGTACCGCCAACGACCAACCCGTCTAACGAACCGCCCGGTAGCCTCGCCGGCGGACCCAATACCAACATTATCGCAACCGTGAACCGGCTCGGCACGAGGCATCGGCTTCGCGCTCGCCGAGGGACTTGCAGCGGCAGGCGCCAGCGTGATCCTGAACGGCACACGGGCCGATACGGTCGCGGAAGCGGTCATTCGGCTCAAAGGCAAAGGATTCAACGCGCAAGGCCGCGCGTTCGACGTGACCGACGAACATGAGGAGACACGCGAATGAACCGGCGGTCTGTCTGCAGGCCGGTTGGGACGGGAGGAGGGTGCCGATGGGTAGCATTGAGCCTACTGCAGCGAACGCCGTAACACCGCTGACCGTGATCGGAGATTTTGCCAGCGAGGTACGCAGACCAGGTACTGGGGGCGGGATGCTGCTTTCTTGGGACCCAGAAGCCGGCGTCGAACATGATCCAGCGCGCGGTCTCCTTGGCCAGGCCGAAGCCATGGCGCTCGCGCAGCTTCTCGGCCGCGCGCCAAACCATCAGCCTGCGCTCAGCGACGGCCTGAATCACCTTGAACCAGTCCAGTTCACGCATCGACATGGTCACCATCTCGGGCTTCGGCGTGGCTGGACTCCGATCCAGGCGGATAGAGCGCCAGCATGGCAGGATTCCTGCCCGGGGTACGACATTTGAACTTAGCTCAAGTACGACATTAGAAAAAACGGCCAACATCCATGTCTAGGCTAAATTCAAATGTCCTCTCTTTGGCCAGATCAGAATGTCCTCTTTAATGCAGGATGGTTTTGATTCTTTTACGTCTTTTTCCTGGCTGTTTCCGTAAGGCAGTCGAGCTGGCCTGAGACGG
Source organism: Cupriavidus sp. 05L411 (assembly GCF_056398045.1). Classification (NCBI taxonomy): domain Bacteria; kingdom Pseudomonadati; phylum Pseudomonadota; class Betaproteobacteria; order Burkholderiales; family Burkholderiaceae; genus Cupriavidus; species Cupriavidus sp. 05L411. Next base: position 327,869 of record NZ_JBFTOQ010000004.1, read on the forward strand.
TAAGGTATCTAC